>DATEJU010000195.1:0-4626 GCA_035277805.1 Paraburkholderia sp.
ACACGACGCCGAGCGCGAGGAAAGCGAGCACCTTGTGCGGGCTCGTCACGCTCACGAACTGCGGGAAGAACGACACGAAGAACAGCACGACTTTCGGGTTGAGCACGTTGGTCCAGAAACCCGAGAGGAAGAGCTGACGCAGCGGGCGCGGCGCACTGGTGCTCGAAGCGGATTGCGTTGTGCTCGCCGGAGCTTCTTTCTTCGCGAAAATCAGGCGCACGCCGAGATACATGAGGTAGCACGCGCCCACGAGCTTGATGACCGTGAACGCCGTGGCCGAGGCCGCGAGCAGCGCGGTCAGCCCGAACGCGCAGGCGAGCGCGTGCACGCAGCAGCCCGTGGAAATGCCCAGCGCCGACACGAGCCCGGCGCTGCGGCCTTGCGCGACGCTACGACCGACGATGTAGGCCGTATCGGGACCTGGTGTGACGTTCAGGAGAAAAACGGCGACGAGAAAAAAGCCGAAATGGGTGATGCCAAGCATGACGTTTCCTGCAAAAGCGACTCGGAAAGAGGGTTCGAGCCGCCCCGTGCAGCCGCCCCGACGAATCTCTCAAATTCTAACGCGCGCAATGGGGCCGTGCGTCGCCCCATCGCGCGGCCGGACGTTTAGCGGGTGAGGCTGCGTGTCGGTGACTAGGGGACTGGGTGACTGGCGCCTATGCTGCGCTGGCGTCGGTCAGCGTGAAGCGTTGACCGGCCGCGAGCGGCATGCCGGCGAGGAATTCGCGCGCGGGCAGGCGCTTGCCGCCGGGCTTCTGTAGTTGCGTCACGCGCAGGGCGCCCTCGCCGCACGCTACCACGACGCCAGCGGGCGAGACATCGAGGATCTGGCCGGGCGCCGTGCCCGCGGGCACCTTGATGCCATCGGCCGGTTCGGCGGACCACAGCTTGAGCAGCGCGCCGTCCAGCGTGGCCGCGCCGCCCGGGAACGGATCGAATGCGCGAATCTGCCGGGCGAGCGCCTCGGCGGAACGGCGGAAGTCGAGCGCGGCCTCGTGCTTGCCGATCTTCCCGGCATAGGTGACGCCGTCGGCGGGCTGCGGCGTGACGGGCAGCGTGCCGTCGCGCTCCAGCTGGATCAGTCCCTTCACCACGAGCTCCGCGCCCAGCTTCGCGAGGCGGTCGTGCAGCGTCGCGGTCGTGTCCGTGAACGCGATGGGCGTGCGCACTTCCGAGATCATCGGGCCAGTATCGAGGCCCGCGTCCATCTGCATGAGGGTGATGCCGGTCTCGGCGTCGCCGGCCTCGATCGCCCGGTGGATGGGCGCGGCGCCGCGCCAGCGCGGCAAGATGGATCCGTGAATGTTGATGCAGCCGTGCGGCGGGATGTCGAGCACTTCCTGCGGCAGCAAAAGACCGTACGCGGCCACCACCATCACGTCATGCGGCGTCGCGCGCAGCAGGTCCAGCGCCGCTGCCGCCTCTTGCGGGTACTTGCCCGCGCGCCGCAGCGAAGGCGGCTGCGCCACGGCGATGCCATGCTCCTGCGCGTAGCGCTTGACCGGGCTCGCCTGGAGTTTCATCCCGCGTCCAGCGGGACGGTCGGGCTGGGTCAGCACGAGCGGCACGGCAAACCCCGCCGCGTGGATCGCGGCGAGTGCCGCGGCGGCGAATTCCGGCGTACCGGCAAAAATGACGCGAAGAGAATGGCTCATGGGCACCAGGAGATCGGCAAATGAAGAAGGGAGCGGCGCAGCGCGGAGTTACATCGCGCGCTCGAGCTTCTTCATCTTGCTCCGGATGCGCGTCTGCTTGAGCGACGAGAGGTACTCGACGAACACCTTGCCCACCAGGTGATCCATCTCGTGCTGGATGCACACGGCGAGCAGGCCATCGCAGTCCACCTCGTAGGTCTCGCCCTTCTCGTTGAGCGCTCGCACGCGCACCTTTTCGGCACGTTCGACTTCGTCGTAGATCCCCGGCACCGAGAGACAGCCTTCTTCGTGCACTTCCCTTTCGGTGCTCGCCCAGACGATTTCCGGGTTGATGAAGACGCGCAGTTCGTCGTGCGTCTCGGAGACGTCGATCACGACGACACGCTCATGCACGTCGACCTGAGTGGCGGCAAGACCCACGCCGGGCGCCGCGTACATGGTCTCGGCCATGTCGGCGACGAGCTTGCGGATACGGTCGTTGACCGCCTCGACGGGCTTGGCGATCTTGTGCAGACGCTTGTCCGGGTAATGAAGAATGTTCAGTAGAGCCATGGTTTGACAGGTTCCTGGTTGGGCGCGACGGACCGCGCGCTCGCGCGAGCTGGCCATTCGGCCAACTGGTGCGCCCCTTGCGGAATACAAGAAGATAGTCGGACAGATGCGAACGAAATGACCGGAATCAACGCGCCGCCGGCCTCGCAAGCACTTCTCGCGCCCGTTCTGCCGCTGTACGAACGGAATCGGCACGAAATCCGGGCCAACGCCCGGGCAAACAGCGCGCCGCCAGCCGCGCGCCGTGACGCTGCGTCACAGCGCCGCAAATGAATTTCGGATCGTGAAAATTTTAACACGACGGGCCAAGGTTCGCCCGTCGACGGAGAAACGCCGATGCTCGCCACCTTGCCGCTCGGAGCCGATGAACTCAGCGCCTGGCTGCGCCTCGCGAACGCACGCGGCTTGAAGCCGGCGGCGCTCTGCACACTGCTCGGCGCGTTTGGGCTTCCGCAGCACGTGTTCGCGCAACCGTTCGAGGCGCTCGCAGCCGCAGCGGGCACCGAAGCGGCCCGTGCCGTGCTGGCGCCGCCCGCAGCGGACTTTGCACAACGAGTCGCAGCCGTTGCCGCCTGGTGCGCGCTGCCGGGCAACGCGCTCGTCACGCTCGCCGATCCCGCGTATCCGCCCCGACTCCTGACGATGCCCGACCCGCCGCCGCTCCTCTACGTGAAAGGGCGGCTCGATCGTCTGCATGCGCGCAGCGTGGCCGTGGTGGGCAGCCGCAGCGCCACGCCACAAGCCCTGGAAGACGCCACGCGCTTCGCGCGCACGCTCGCCACGGCTGGCGTGACAGTCGTCTCGGGCCTCGCGCTCGGCGTGGATGGCGCGGCCCACCGGGGCGCGCTCGACGAGTCCGGCGGAACCGTCGCCGTAACCGGCACGGGCGCCGATCTCGTCTATCCGCCCGCGCATCATGCGCTCGCGGTCGAAATTGCCGCGCGCGGTGCAATCGTCACCGAATGGCCGCTCGGCACGCCTGCGCGCCCGGCGAATTTCCCGCAGCGCAATCGCGTGATCGCAGCGCTCGTGGAAGGCGTGATCGTGGTGGAAGCCGCCATGCGCTCGGGCTCGCTCATCACCGCGCGGCTCGCCAACGAAATGGGCCGCGATGTGTTCGCGCTGCCTGGCTCGGTCCACGCGCCGCTCTCGCGCGGATGCCATCGGCTGATCAAAGAAGGAGCGCAACTGGTCGAAACGCCGGAGGAAGTGCTCGAAGCGCTGCGGTTCACGCAGCCGGCACCGCGTGTGCGGCGTACGGCGGCGCCGCGCGAGCAAAGCTCGAGATGCGCAGTGACGCTTCCGCTCGAATTCGAAGCACAACCTTCCCGCCTCGCGCAAGACCGCACCGAGCCGCCGGCACAGCCGCCAGCCAAAACGGCACCCGCAAACGCCGCTACGCTCGGAACCGAGGCCCGCGCACTGCTCGACGCGCTCGGTCACGCCCCCGCCACGCTTGAAATCCTCGCGCAGCGCACAGACATGACCGAAGCGGTCCTGCAAGCCACGCTGCTACAGCTCGAGCTGGCCGGGCACGTGAGTGCGCTGCCCGGTGGCCGGTTTACGCGGGCGTCCCACTACTAGCCTGCCGCCGTGTTACATTCGCGCCAAACACCGACCAAACGCCCACACTCTATATAGAAGAGAACGTAAGGAACGATCATGCCCGCGCTTGACCTCGACACCGACGCCGACGCCGAACAGATCGCCGAGCGCGTCACCGACCGCGACACGCTGTTCGTTGCCTGTCTGTGCGCGCAGTGGTGCGGTACCTGTCGCGACTATCGGGCAACGTTCGACCGTATCGCCGAAGGTCATCCCGAGATCTGCTTTGCCTGGATCGATATCGAAACGCACGCCGACCGCTTCGACGACCTCGACGTGGAAAACTTCCCGACCATCCTGATCGAAGACAGCAAGGCCACGCGTTTTTTCGGCACGGTGCTGCCGCACGGCGCCGTGGTCGAGCGCATGCTCGCGGATCTCACGGCGCTGCCGGGCGTCGCCGACGCACCGAAGCTGCGGCCCGTGCTGGCCGAAGTCTAAGACGCCGCGCGCGATCCGGCACTGCCCGGCATCATCCTGCAACACCCGGCACCCGTTTGCGCACTACCCGTCATCGGTTCGGACCCCGTATTGTCCCGCGCTTGCCCGCCACCGCGCCGCGCCCTTATGATTGGCGCCCGGAAACGCCCCGCGAGCGGCCTGCGGACGGTATGCGGGCAACATCGGAGCGAACGGCAGGCCGCATCGCTCCGATGACACGAAAATCGCTGCCGCTGCGCCATGTGCTATAAAGCGGTCGTTAAGCGAGAGGCGAAACGCGCCGCGCCGGCCCCGAAGCAAACCCAGACGGCATAGCCGCGGGGCGCGAATCATATCCAAAGCCCGGAATCACCCACACACGACCAGTCAT
>DATEJU010000196.1:0-4539 GCA_035277805.1 Paraburkholderia sp.
GCCGTTTGCAGATAGGCCACGCGCACGATCGGGCGCGCGAGCGCGTCGCGCTTTTGCGGCAGCGCCTTCAGGCGCGCCATGAGGTCGGCGTTGGTCGAGCCGGTTTCCTCGACGATCTCGATGGGCCAGTCGTGCGCGGCCGGGCCGAACAGCGTGATCGCGCGGTTGCGGTCGATGCGCCAGTCGCCGGCGCTCGGAGTCTCGGGGGTGGGGGGCGTCGCATTCATGTCTCATATTGTAGTGGCTGGGGCGTGAACAGCAGGACGCAACGCCCGCTTCGACCTGGAATGTGGGGTATCCACAAGCCGCCCACAGCCGGCCCACAGGTTATCCACGGAATCATCCACAGGGCCTACAGTGTCCGAAGATGACCGTCGCCCCGCCGATTTCCGCGCAATTTGCTTAATCTTTAGGCAATTCACAGGCCGCCCACAGGCAGTCCACAAGTTATCCAGAGAGTTACCCACAGTTCGCCTCGTGTCTGAATGCCGGCCGTGCGCTTTAGGACCGACGAAACGGGGCGCGTTCGCTACAATGTTTGCTCACCCTGCCCGTCGAGTGCTTACCCTTGAATCAAGAGACGCCGCCCGGCCTTGAAGTCTCGGCCGGCACCCACGGAAAGACCGTGCGCCTGTCTGGCCAGTGGACGGCGCTCGCGCTCGCGCGCGACCGCGACCAGGGCGGCGCGGCGGTGCGTCTGCGCGCGCTCGCCGACGAGCGCGTAGGCGCTTGGGATCTCTCGCGCGTGGAGCGCATGGACCACGTGGGCGGTCAGGCGCTCTGGCGCGCGTGGGGCCACAAGCTGCCGGCCGATCTCGTCGATCTCACGCAAACGCAGCGCGACATCTTCGAGCGCATCGCGCTGCTCGACTCCGTGCGCGAGCCGGCGGAGCGCGTCGTGCGCATCGACCCGGTCACACAGCTCGGCCAGGCGATCTTTTCGTTCTTCGACCATCTGTATGGCGGGATCGCCATGTTCGGGCGCGTGATCCTCGACTTGCTGCTCGTGCTGCGCAAGCCCAAGGTCACGCCGTGGATCGAGATTTCGGCGAACATCTACAATGCCGGTGCGCGCGCGCTGCCGATTACGGCGCTCGTCGCGTTTCTGATCGGCATCGTGCTGTCGTACCTCTCGGCGCAGCAATTGCGCCTCTTCGGCGCGAACCAGTTCATCGTCAACATTCTGGGTCTCGCCGTGATCCGCGAACTCGGGCCCGTGCTCTCGGCGATTCTCGTGGCGGGGCGCTCGGGCTCGGCCATCACCGCGCAGATCGGCGTGATGCGCGTGACCGAAGAACTCGACGCCATGCGCGTGATGGGCATCTCGCATGGCCTGCGGCTCATCCTGCCGCGCGTCATCGCGCTCGGCGTCGCCATGCCGCTGCTCGTGATCTGGACCGACATCATTGCGTTGCTAGGCGGCGCGATCGCGGCGAAGATCGTGCTGGGCATCGACATTTCGTGGTTCATGCGCTCGATGCCAAGCGTCGTGCCGATCGCCAACGTGTGGATCGGCCTCGGCAAAGGGGTGGCGTTCGGCATGCTGGTGGCGATCGTGGGCTGTCACTTCGGCTTTCGCATCAAGGCGAACTCGCAGAGCCTGGGCGAGGGCACGACCACGTCGGTCGTCACGTCGATCACGATCGTGATCCTCGCCGACGCCGTGTTTGCGATCCTGTTCCAGAACGTGGGGCTTTCATGAGCACGACTGGCACGACGGTAACGACGTTCGAGACGAAAACGACCGGCACGATCACCACGCCGCTCAGGGAGGTCGCGCAGGACCTGCCGCTGCCGACCATCGGCGAGCCGGTGATCGAGGTCAACAATCTCTCGAAGCGCTACGGGCGCAACATCGTCCATCAGCATCTGAACCTAGAAATTCGCCGCGGCGAGATCGTCACGCTCGTGGGCGGCTCGGGCTCCGGCAAGACCACGCTCGTGCGCCAGATCCTCGGGCTCGAAAAGCCGACCTCGGGCACCATCAAGATGTTCGGCGAAAACATTACGACCATCGACGCCGAGCACGCCCGCCTCATGCGCACGCGCACCGGCATGCTGTTCCAGCAAGGCGCGCTGTTCTCGTCGCTCACGGTGTTCGACAACATCGCCCAGCCGGTGCGCGAGCTTGGCAAGGTGCCGGCCGCGCTGCTGCGCGACATCGTGATGCTCAAGCTCGAAATGGTCGGGCTGCCGTGCAAGCACGCCTCGAAAATGCCGGCCGCGCTCTCGGGCGGCATGATCAAGCGCGTGGGTCTTGCGCGCGCGATCGTGCTGGAGCCGGAGCTGCTCTTTCTCGACGAGCCCACGGCCGGGCTCGACCCGCGCTCCTCCGACGAAGTGGTGGAGCTGATCAGCACGCTGCATCGGGCGCTTGGGCTGACCGTCGTGCTCGTCACGCACGACCTCGACGCCATGGTCGCGCTCTCCACGCGCGTAGCGGTGCTCGCCGAGCGCAGGGTGCTCGTGGCCGCACCCGTGGAAGAGGCGGCGAGCGTCGATCATCCGTTTATCCGCGAGTACTTCCTGGGCATGCGCGGTCGCCGCGCGCTCCAGGCGCTGCCGCCCGATCGGCGCGCAAAGCTGCCGCCGGCGGCGCTCGCTCCCGCAGCCGTGGGGTACAAGCCGTGGTAGGGCCTGCGCACGCCTGTCTCCGGCTTGACCGGCTCAACCGGCTCAACCGGCTTAACCAGCGCCTGGCGGCCGCCAAAGAAGGAATCTGAAGATGGAAAACAAACCGCATGCGTTCTGGGCGGGCATGTTCACGATAGGCCTGCTCATCGTGATCGCGCTTGTCGTCATCTTCTTCAGCGCTGACCACACCGTGCGCGTGCCGTACGACCTCATTTCGCGCTCGAGTGTGACGGGCCTCTATCCGGATGCGGCGGTGCGCTTTCGCGGTATCGACGTGGGCAAGGTGCAGTCGATCAAGTTCGATACCCAGCATCCGGGGCAGATCCGCATTCGCATTCTCGTCGACCAGAAGGCGCCGATGACGCGCTCCACCTTCGGTTCGCTTGCGCTGCAGGGCGTGACGGGCATCGCCTTCGTGCAGCTCGACGACAACGGCCTCGACCTCTCGCCGCTGCATTCGACCGCGGCGCATGTGGCCGAGCTGCCGCTGCGGCCGGGCCTGCTCGACCAGCTCCAGCGCCGCGGCGACGCGCTCCTGCGCAAGCTCGACAACATCGCCAGCGACATCGACGAAATGCTCTCCGAAGACAACCGCAAGCAGGTGATGCAAGCCGTGAGCAGCCTGCAGCAGGCCGCGAGCAGCGTGAACGTGCTCGCCCAGCAGCTCCAGCCCACCACGAAGCAGCTTCCCGGCGCGGTGACCGAACTGCAGCGCACGCTGCAGTCGACCAACGCGCTCGTCACGAGCATGAACCGTCCGGATGGCCCGTTCCAGACCAACCTGAACAAGGCCGGCACGGCGGCGGCCCAGGCGGGCGCGGCGCTCTCCTCGATCGATGTCTCGATCCAGGACCTCTCGGCGCGCGTGGGCTACGACACGCTGCCACGTGTCGATTCGCTCACCGACGACGTGCGCTCGGCCATGCGCGCCGTGGACCGCGCGGCGGGCACCTTCAGCGAGAGCCCGCGCAGCGTGCTGTTCGGCGGCGCGCCGCGGCCCGCGCCCGGGCCCGGCGAGCCGGGCTTTGCGTGGCCGTCCGCTGCGGGGACGAAGTAGGCCGCACCGCGGGCTTACGGCCTGACGCGGCACCATTCGATGCACTCCGCGCGGCGCATTCGCCGCGCGCCAAAGAAGGAAACGCAATGTCACGCACACCACGCCTGCCACGATCGATGCAACGCGCCGCGGCGGCCAGCTCAGCCTGGCTGGCGGCGCTCGCGCTCGGTGCGCTCCTGGCCGCCTGCGCGGGCAATCCGGCCTCGATCAACGATATTCGCTACGACCTCGGGCTGCAGTCGTCGCAGGGTGCGCAGGCCGCCCCCGCCGCGCCCGGAGCCAGGCCGCTGCTGAAGGTGCTGGCGGTCAACGCGCCCCCGCCGCTCGACAACGACGGCATCCTCTACCGGGTGAGTTCCGACTCCCAGCGCACGGCGCGCTACGCGAACAGCCGCTGGACGATGTCGCCTGCGCGGCTGCTGACGGAACGCCTGCGCACGTCGCTTGGCGCCTATGCGACGGTGCTCGCGGGCGGGGACGCCGTGCAGGCGCCGATGCTCAAGGTCGAACTGTATGAGTTCGAACAGGTGTTCGAGAGCCCGACGCAAAGCGCGGGTGTGCTGGCCGCGCGCGCGACGCTCATGCAGGGCGGCAAGGTGCTGGCGCAGCGCTCGTTCGCCACGCGCGCGCCGGCGCCCACGCCGGACGCTGCAGGCGGCGTGCGTGCGCTGCAGGCGGCCAGCGACGATTTCGCCAATCAAGTGGGCGCGTGGCTGAGCACGCAGTCGTTCGCGGGCACGCCTTGAGGGACATAAAGAGGCGTCGCGCGATCACAATCTGCGGCGTGACATCGGGGGCAAGGGCGGGATAGCGGCATGATCGAAGCGGGACGGCTCCGGCTGCGCGCC
>DATEJU010000197.1:0-4091 GCA_035277805.1 Paraburkholderia sp.
TCGAGAAAGCGCGAATTCACGGTGCGCAGTTCGACGGAGACACTGGCGCCGCCCGTGCCCGATGCCGCTACGAGCTCGCGCGTGGCGCTGGCATAGCCGGTCATGCTGTAAATCATGGTTCGTCTCGCGATAAAGCCATGGTGGCGCGCCTCGTGAAAAGCGCGGGTCACGGCAAGGGAAGTCGAGGCGCCCGGCGTGGACTCGTGCTGGCGATAACGCGGGGCGGAGAATCGCTATTATCCCATTTTTGGAAACGCCACCGGCGTGTCCGCCCGGCGCGCCGCGCGCCCCTCGGTGCGCGCCCATCGCCCAACGCGCGAAGGCGGTAAAATTGCGGTTTCCCCTTCCTGTTTCGCGCCCTCGCGCACGCCCGACGATGACCCAATCCATTCAGCGCCCCTCCGGCCGCGCCGCCGACCAGCTTCGCGACGTCCGCATCACCCGCCATTACACCAGGTACGCCGAAGGTTCGGTTCTCGTCGAATTCGGCGATACCAAGGTGCTGTGCACGGCGAGCGTCTCCGAAAGCGTGCCGCCGTTTCTGCGCGACAAGGGCCAGGGCTGGCTCACCGCCGAATACGGCATGCTGCCGCGCGCCACGCACACGCGCAGCGACCGCGAAGCCGCGCGCGGCAAGCAGACCGGCCGCACTCAGGAAATCCAGCGCCTGATCGGCCGCGCGATGCGCGCCGTGTTCGACCTCGAACTGCTCGGCGCGCGCACCATCAACCTCGACTGCGACGTGCTGCAAGCCGACGGCGGCACGCGCACGGCGAGCATCACGGGCGCGTTCGTGGCAGCGCACGACGCGGTCACAAAGCTGCTCGCGACGGGCCGCATCGAGCGCTCGCCCATCACCGACTACGTGGCGGCGATCTCGGTGGGCGTCTACGAAGGCGTGCCGGTGCTCGATCTCGACTACGCCGAAGACTCGCAGTGCGACACCGACATGAACGTCGTCATGACAGGCTCGGGCGGCATGATCGAAGTCCAGGGCACCGCCGAAGGCGCGCCGTTCTCGCGCAACGAACTGAACGCGCTGCTGGATCTCGCGCAAGGCGGCATTGCCTCGCTGATCGAAAAGCAGAAGGCCGTGCTGGAGATCGCGCATGGCTGATTCGCCGGATACGGGCGCGGACGTGCCGGGCGCCGCTGCGCCGAACGCCGATGCGCCGGGCGCCGACGCGCTCTCGCGCGTCGTGCTCGCCTCGAACAACGCGGGCAAGCTGCGCGAATTCGCGGCGCTGCTGAGCGAAGCGGGTATCGAGCTCGTGCCGCAAGACGCATTGAACGTGTCCGAAGCGGAAGAGCCGCACGTCACGTTCGTCGAGAACGCGCTCGCCAAGGCGCGCCATGCGGCGAAGCTCACGGGTCTGCCCGCCCTCGCCGACGATTCGGGCCTGTGCGTGCGCGCCTTGCGCGGCGCGCCCGGCGTCTATTCGGCGCGCTATGCGCAGCTTGCAGGCGGCGCGAAGAGCGATGCGGCAAACAACGCGCTGCTCGTCGAAAACCTCAAGGCGCACGCCGACCGCCGCGCCTACTACTACTGCGTGCTCGCGCTCGTGCGCCACGCGGACGACCCCGAGCCGCTCATCGCCGAAGGCCGCTGGCATGGCGTGGTGCTCGACGCGCCGCGCGGCGAGAACGGCTTTGGCTACGATCCGTACTTCTACATTCCGGGCCTCGAAGCCACGGCCGCCGAACTCGATCCGGCGCTGAAGAACGCCTCGAGCCATCGCGCAATCGCCTTGCGACAACTGCTCGCGCGGCTGGAGGAGCTAGCGTGAGCCAGCAGCATCGAACCGGCATCGACGTGGTCCAGTCGTTCACGATGCCTGGCAGCATCCGCCTCACCTCGCTGCCACCGCTGTCGCTTTACGTGCATTTCCCGTGGTGCGTGCGCAAGTGTCCGTACTGCGATTTCAACTCGCACGAATGGAAAGGCGAGCGCTTTCCCGAAGACGACTACCTCGACGCGCTGCGCACCGACCTCGAACAGGCGCTGCCGCTCGTGTGGGGCCGCCAGGTGCACACGGTGTTCATCGGCGGGGGCACACCCAGCCTGCTCTCGGCGGCAGGGCTCGATCGCCTGCTCTCCGATGTGCGCGCGCTGCTGCCACTCGACGCCGACGCCGAAATCACGCTCGAAGCCAACCCCGGCACCTTCGAAGCGGCGAAATTCGCGCAGTTTCGCGCAAGCGGCGTGAACCGCCTCTCGGTGGGCATCCAAAGCTTCAACGAGACGCATCTGAAGGCGCTCGGGCGCATTCACGACGCCACTCAGGCGCGCCATGCCGTGGAAGTCGCCGCGAACACCTTCGACAATTTCAATCTCGACCTGATGTTCGCGCTGCCGCAGCAGACGCTCGCCGAATGCCAGGCCGATATCGAAACCGCGCTGTCGTTCGCGCCACCGCATCTGTCGCTCTATCACCTCACGCTCGAACCGAACACGCTGTTCGCGAAGTTCCCGCCCGCAGTCCCCGACGACGACCTCTCGGCGGACATGCAGGAGTGGATCCACGCGCGCACGGCCGAGGCCGGCTATGGGCGCTACGAGGTATCGGCCTATGCGCGGCCGAACCGGCAGAGCCAGCACAATCTCAACTACTGGCGTTTCGGCGATTACCTCGGCATTGGCGCGGGCGCGCATTCGAAGCTGTCGTTTCCGAACCGCATCGTGCGGCAGATGCGCTACAAGCATCCGGCCACGTTCATCGAGGAGGCGCGCGCGGGCAAGCCGATCCAGGAAGAGCACGAAGTAAGCGCGCGCGATCTGCCGTTCGAGTTCATGCTCAACGCCCTGCGGCTCGTGGAGGGCTTCCCGGTGTATCGCTTCATGGAGCGCACGGGGCTGCCGATCACGACGATCGAACCCGCGTTGCGAGAAGCGGAAAAGCGCGGCCTGATCGCACGCGACTACGAGAAGATTGTGCCCACGGAGCTGGGCCAGCGGTTTCTCAACGACCTGCAGGAGTTGTTTCTCAAAGAACCTGCCTGACGCTCAAATCGAGATGATGGAGGGACTGCCGGCGCGCCAGAGTTTCGGGTTACAATGCGCGGCTCCGGAGGTGTGGCAGAGTGGTTGAATGCACCGGTCTTGAAAACCGGCGAAGGGGTAACCCTTCCGTGAGTTCTTATCCGGACCCTCGAAATTTGCAACCAATTCGGCCCCTCACTCCTAAACGCCCAGCCGATAGTTCGCTTTGCGCGAATTTAGTCCTTTGGAGGGGCTCGCGCCTCAATCCAGCGTCAACCCACCCATTTGACGAACCCTTTTGCCTTCAGGGCCTCCACTTTCGCTGGTTTTGTCGACCCAAGGATGGCTAAAATCAGCAAATCTCCTGCGCGAGTGACTGCGACGTAGCCGATTCGCCCATCCTCATTTTTGGCGCCGGCCAGAAGACTGGCGAGCGACAGGGGATTCGTAACATACAAGACAGCCGGAATATTCTCTCCCTTCACTCGGTGTACGGTTGACACCCGGATATCGTGCCCCTCGGCCGAGACTAGAGCCCCTTGAACCAGCGAGTCCTTTCCGAATGCCTTGGTGGTAACGTTCATGTGCCAACTAGGCCGCTTGGCCAGACCGCAACTCTTTTCGATTTCGGCCAGTAAGGCTGGCAACCGTTTTTTGAGTTCGGCGTGGCACTCGTCACCCAGGTGGAAGACGTGTCGTGCTGTCGCGCAAAAAAATCCATACAGTTTTGCGCAACGACCTAGCTACCGCATCCCTAGACCCAGTGGCAATTCTGGTCCGAAGCCCGTTATCCGCCACTTCAAGTAACCGCAGTGTCCCGTCTAACGCCCGGTCGAATGCGAGCCGCAAATGCTTGCGCCCTCCTGACGCCTTCACATGGTCGCTGCACCGACCTACCTCGCGCCACACGAAATGTCAACGTCCAGTGGTAAATTATTGACACCCATTAGCGGGCCCATGTCAAGCGAGTAATCAACACCCGCGACTGCTGGAGCAGCCGTCCTTTCAGTTTCAACGCCCCCCCCATATGCCAGTGCACAGAGCGCACCCGTTTCTTCGTTTGTTGGCTGCGACGGATCGCGCCAGACACCCATGAGGATCAAGCGAACGG
>DATEJU010000198.1:0-5260 GCA_035277805.1 Paraburkholderia sp.
TTTTGTTTATCTTGCGAGCGTGATCTAAATGAGTGCTCATTCCATCCACGAAGAAGAAAGCCACGGCAGCCTCGGCGGCTATCTGGCAGGTTTCGTCCTGGCGGTGGTGCTCACGGCCGCTTCGTTCTGGCTCGTGCTGCACGGCGGCTTCTCGCGCGAAACCGCGCTGCTCGGCCTGGCGGCACTGGCTGTCGTGCAGATCCTCGTGCACCTCGTGTTCTTCCTGCACATGAACTCGTCGTCGAGCCAGCGCTGGAACGTGACCGCGTTCGCCTATACCGTGTTGACGGTGTTTATCATCGTCGGCGGCACGCTGTGGGTCATGCACAACGTCGGCATGAACATGATGTCGCGTTGATCTCCTGGTCCGGCTTGCATCCAGTGCTTGCGCGCTGGACATGACGGCCAGACAAACGCCGCTTGGGGCTTCTGCCTTGGCGGCGTTTTTCATTTTGGGCGCGGGATTTCGCTTCGGAAACGCTGCGGCTTTCAGGGGTTTCCGTTCGTGGAATGGATGCGCGACCGTTTCTCTTCGGAAAGAGTGCGACGGCCGCGTTGTTGTTGCCAGGTTGCCGCTTGAATGGCGGCTCAGTCGCTGAAGCGTTGGCGCACGACTTCCGCGACCGCCTTGCCGAGCTTGTGGTGCTGATCGGCTTCGTAGTGTATGCCGTCGGTCGAACTGACTCGCACGATTTCCCCGGCGTCGAGAAACGCCGAACCATGTTTGACCGCCACGCGTTCGTAGAGCGGCGCGAGCAGGCGCGATCTGGCTGCGCCGCCCGTGAAGATTTCGCCGAGGAAACCCACTTCATCGATCGGCGCCGGCGCCATCAGCAGGACGTGCGGTGTGGAGCCGCCAGGGCCGGCACGGCATGCCACGAGCGTTTCGAGCAGCACGTCGACCGAATTGGCGATGTCGGCGGGCGTGACGGAAAAGCGCGCCTTGAGGTCGTTGGTGCCGAGCATGAGCACGACGACGTCGACAGGCAACTGACTCTCCAGGCACGGGCGCAGATACGTGAGGCCGTTCTTGTGATGGCCCTCGATCGGGTCGTCGTGAACCGTGGTGCGCGCGGGCAGACCTTCCTCTATCACCTGCCACTCGCTGCCGAGCGCAGCGGCCAGCACGCCGGGCCAGCGGTCGGCGGGGCCGAAGCGTTCGAGCACGCCGGGCAGGTTGAGCGGCTTGGTGCCGTGGGTATTGGAGTCTCCGTAACAGAGCAGGGTGCGTGACGACATGAAAGTCTCTCCAGATGGTGAGTTTCCGATGTGAAACGGCCGGGCATGCCGGACGCCGCAGGTCGCGCGTCGGCGGCATGCGCTGCGCAAGACGCGTGCAGACCGGCGGGTAATGACACTACGCTAAACGTGAGATTACTAGACGACTGGTCTATTCGGTCTGTAACATGGCGACCCATGAACGCAGCGCCAGCCGTCGAAATGCGGCAACACATCCTCGATACCGCCATGCCCATCCTGCTGGGCAAAGGTTTTTCGGCCGTCGGTCTCAATGAGATCCTCGCGGCCGCCGGCGTCCCCAAGGGGTCGTTCTATCACTATTTCGGCTCGAAAGAGGCGTTCGGCGAAGCGTTGCTGATGTCGTATTTCACCGAGTATGTGGAGCGCCTCGAGGCGCAGCTCGTGAGTCAGGCGGGCACGCCGGCCATGCGGCTCATCGGATATTTCGAGGCGTGGCGCACGATGCAATGCGCGGACGGTCCCGACGGCAAGTGTCTCGCGGTGAAGCTGGGCGCGGAGGTGAGCGACCTCTCGGAGCCGATGCGCGCGGTCCTGCGCCGCGGCACGGACGAGATCGTCGGACGCATCGCCGCCTGCATCGAGGAAGGCCGGGCCGATGGCTCGCTCGCGGGCGTGAGCGATGCGGCCGGCACGGCGGCGGCACTGTACCAACTGTGGCTGGGCGCGACGCTGATGGAGAAAATCCGCCGCGACCGCAGCCCGCTCGACGCTGCGATGGCGACTACGCGGCAGTTGTTGAACCTGCCGCCTGGCGATTGATCGAACGCGAATCGACGTCACGCAGCGACAGGATTGCACAACGGGATTGCCGTGAATTGGCGTCCTTGAGCGGGCATCCTGCAGAAAGCCGCTTCGTGCGGCAAGTGAATAGACGACCGGTCTAATAGGGCATGCGCGGCACGCCGTGCCGACCGGTTTCGCGGGGCGCGCGAGCGCCCGGACATCACCGAAAAGAGGAGCGCCGATGAAGGTACTAATCGTTTTGACTTCGCACGAAGACCTCGGCAACACGGGCAAGAAGACCGGTTTCTGGCTGGAGGAATTCGCCGCGCCGTACTACGCGTTGCGCGATGCGGGGGCGCAGATCACGCTGGCAACGCCTAAGGGCGGCCAGCCTCCGCTCGATCCGAAGAGTAGCGATCCCTCGGCGCAGACCGATGCGACGCGCCGCTTCAACGCCGACGCCGCGGCGCGCGCCGAGCTTTCCAATACGAAACGTCTCGCCGACGTGGACGCAAGCGCGTTCGACGCCGTGTTCTACCCCGGCGGCCACGGCCCGCTGTGGGACCTCGCGGAAGATCCGGTGTCGATTGCCTTGATCGAGAAGACGATCGCGGCGGGCAAGCCGGTCGCGGCCGTGTGCCATGCGCCGGGCGTGCTGCGTCATGTGAAGGGCGCGGATGGCCGGCCGCTGGTGGCGGGCAAGGCAGTCACCGGCTTTTCGAATAGCGAAGAAGCCGCGGTGCAACTGACCGACGTGGTGCCGTTCCTCGTCGAGGACATGCTCAAGGAGAGCGGTGGCAAGTACACGAAAGCCGCCGACTGGGCGCCGCACGTCGCGACCGACGGGCTCCTTATCACGGGGCAGAACCCGGCTTCGTCCGAACCGGTAGCGGAGGCCTTGCTCGCGGCGCTGCGCCGCAAGTGAGCGCGAACTGGTCGCCGTCCGGGATCGATTGCCGGTACGGCCAGTTCAGTCCCGAGTCTTTCGACCGGGCGCGCAGCACGTGCGCCGCGCGCGGTTGCTTCGCCGGTTTGCCAGTTGTGAGCCGGCGTTCATGGGGTGAGGGCGGTGTGTAATCGCTAGCTCCGCCTGCACCTGATCTCCATTTCCTTTCGGCAACGCCAGGCGCTGAGCGCCCGGTGGCGGTTTGGCGGTGGTTTGGCAGCGTATTGCCATCCGTCGTGCTGCAGGTTGCCGACAGGAAATCCCGATTTTTCAACCGGGCGCAGGCGCCGCGCGCGTTGCGGCTTGCGTCCACCCGTCACCCTCAAGAGACCGGAGTTAGCCACTCGAGCGGTAACTCTGGTCGACACAGGAGAGCAGTAGATGTCTGCATTATTCGAACCGTTCAAGCTCAAGGGCGCGTCCCTGCGCAACCGCATCGCCGTTCCGCCGATGTGCCAGTACATGGCCGTCGACGGCATGGTCAACGACTGGCATCACGCCCACTATGCGCAAATCGCGCGTGGCGGCGCGGGCCTCGTGATCGTCGAGGCCACGGCGGTTTCGCCGGAAGGGCGCATCACACCGGGCTGCACGGGCATCTGGAACGACGAGCAAGCCAAGGCTTTTGCACCGACGGTCGCCGCGATCAAGGCGGCCGGCGCAGTGCCGGGCATCCAGATTGCGCACGCGGGCCGCAAGGCGAGTGCGAACCGTCCGTGGGAAGGCGACGACCATATCGCCGAAGGCGATGCGCGCGGCTGGCAGACGATCGCGCCGTCCGCGATCGAGTTCGGCGCGCATCTGCCGCAGGTTCCGAAAGCGATGACGCTCGACGACATCGCCCGCGTGCGCGAGGACTTCGTCGCCGCGGCGAGGCGTGCGCTCGACGCCGGTTTCGAATGGCTCGAACTGCACTTCGCGCATGGCTATCTCGGCCAGAGTTTCTTTTCGGCGCATTCGAACCAGCGCGACGACGCGTATGGCGGCAGCCTCGAAAACCGCAGCCGTTTCCTTCTGGAAACGCTGGCCGCTGTGCGCAAGGTCTGGCCGGAGCACCTGCCGCTGACCGCCCGTTTCGGCGTAATCGAATACGACGGCCGCGACGAGCAGACGCTTGCCGAGTCGATCGAACTGGCCAAGGGCTTCAAGCGCGAAGGGCTCGACATGCTGAGCGTGAGCGTGGGCTTTTCCACGCCGGCGGCGCGGATTCCCTGGGCGCCGGCGTTCCTCGCGCCGATCGCGCAGAAGGTGCGCCGCGCCGCGGGTCTGCCGGTGTCCTCGGCATGGGGTATCGGCACGCCTGAACTGGCGGAGCGTAGCGTAGCCTCGGAACAACTGGATCTGGTGATGGTCGGTCGCGCGCATCTCGCGAATCCGCACTGGCCGTACTTTGCCGCACAAGAGTTGAAGGTCGAGCGCGCCGCGTGGACGCTGCCTGCGCCGTACGCGCATTGGCTCGAGCGCTATAAGGCTGGCTAAACAGGGCGATGGGCCATATTGCCCATCGGCAACTTCGTTGACGATAAGGAAATATCGATGAGCATCTATCTCTTTGCGAGCATTACGCCGAAGCCCGAACACGTTGCCGATATCGAGACGGAACTGCGTCTCATGGTGGCGCAGACCCGCAAGGAAACGGGCAACCGCCGCTACGATCTGCTGCGTCGCGCGGACGGCGCGCCGGGTTTTTATATCTACGAAACTTACGTGGACGAAGCGGCCGTGCAGGCGCATCGTGAGAGCGCGCACTACGTGGCGTTTCGCGGCAAGATTGGCGACTGGCTGGCCGAGCCGGTCGACGTCAAGGCGCTGACGGGCGTGGATATCGCGGCCTGAGACCGCGAAGAAAGCCGTGTTTATAACGGCGATCGGTGCCGGGCTCCCGGGCTCGGCATTTGATATGGATTCCAGAACGAACGGATGGCGCGCCCGCGCTGACGTGTTTGAAGCGCGGCGACCGTTCATGTGCCTGCGCAGGGCTCGACTTCAGCGTCGCCCCACCTGCCCCTGCAAACGGGCTGGCATATGGCTGAGTTGCACATTGGCCTTCGCACCTGGCGCGCGGCACGCGCGTCCGGCGTGCTGTATAAATATACAGTAGAATCTCAACCCAGACAGCCCGCCGCCGGGCTGCGAGCTGCCGGGCCGCGCCGCCCGGCCCCACGCGTTTCATCCAGCCGGAATGCCAGCGCAAGTGAGCGATAACCGATCCATCCGAATCCGCGGTGCCCGCCAGCACAACCTCAAGAATCTCGACCTCGATCTGCACACCGGCCAAATGACGGTCGTGACCGGGCCGTCCGGCTCGGGCAAGTCCAGCCTCGTGTTCGA
>DATEJU010000199.1:0-2240 GCA_035277805.1 Paraburkholderia sp.
TTCGTGAAGGCCGGCATCTTGAGTTCCGGCGCGACGATCAAAATGCCGATCGCGAGCGCGAGGATCGTGCCGATCTTCAGGAACGTCGAGAGGTAGTCGCGCGGCGCGAGCAGCAGCCACACCGGCAGCACCGAGGCCACGAAGCCATAGCCGATCAGAATCCACGTGAGTTGCGTGCCCGTGAACGTGAACATCGCGGCGAGCGTGGGCGAGTCGTGCACGTGCTGGCCGAACGCGATGGACGCCATGAGCAGCACGAAGCCGATGATCGAAATCTCGCCGATCTTGCCCGGGCGGATGTAGCGCACATAAAGGCCCATGAAGATCGCGATGGGAATCGTCGCGGCCACGGTGAACGTGCCCCAGGGCGAGTTCGTGAGCGCCTTCACCACGATCAGCGCGAGCACCGCGAGGATGATGATCATGATGAGGAAGGTGCCGAAGAGGGCGATCACGCCGGGCACCGGCCCGAGCTCCATCTTCACGAGGTCGCCCAGCGAGCGGCCGTCGCGGCGCGTGGAGAGGAACAGCACCACGAAGTCCTGCACCGCGCCCGCGAACACCACGCCCGCGAGAATCCACAGCATGCCGGGCATGTAGCCCATCTGCGCGGCCAGCACCGGGCCAACCAGCGGACCCGCGCCCGCGATCGCCGCGAAGTGATGGCCGAACAGCACGTACTTGTTGGTGGGCACGAAATCGAGCCCGTCGTTGTGGCGCACGGCCGGCGTCATGCGCAGGCCGTCCAGTTGCACGACGGTGCTGGCGATGAAGCGGCTATAGAAGCGATATGCGATCAGGTAGACGCACACGGCGCAGATCACGATCCACAGTGCGCTGATGCGCTCGCCGTGCGCGAGCGCGATGGTGCCGAACGCAAACGCGCCGAGCAGCGCGACTAGCGTCCAGACGATAAAACTGGATGTTCTATTCATACCGTCTCCTGTGTCGACCGGAGTGAGCGCTTTAGCGCTTTGCGATCCGGAGTTAGCGCTTTAGCGCTTACTCCGGTCCCATGCACAGCTCTCCGGTCCCATGCACAGCTCTTGTGTTTTAGATCTATGGGTGGTCGATGCCCGCTATCCGCAGTGCATCAAGCAGTGGCCGTGTAGTATTGGCTTTCGCGCCACCTGCCACAACCGGACAACTACGTAAGCAACCTACGTATGACTACGTAGGTCGTTGCGTCCTCAAGGACAGGTGTAGCCGCTTCGCAAGGCCTCGCGCACCGGCACCATCCGATGCGGAGAATCGGCGAGCACCGCGTCCGCGCCCGCGCAGGCCGCCGCCTTGTAGTCGGCTTCGCTGTTCACGGCGATCGCCACGATGTGCACGCCCGGATTCGTGCGGAAGCACTGCACTGCCGGCGCCGTC
Organism: Paraburkholderia sp.; assembly: GCA_035277805.1. Classification (GTDB taxonomy): domain Bacteria; phylum Pseudomonadota; class Gammaproteobacteria; order Burkholderiales; family Burkholderiaceae; genus Paraburkholderia. The sequence goes on from DATEJU010000199.1 coordinate 1,375, forward strand.
CAGAGCTCGGCATCGGCGACGGTCGAGCGCGCTTCGCCCAGCGTGAACTGCTCGACGAGATCGACCTGGCGACGCCATTCGAAGCCGGTCCACGTATTCGCGGGCGGCGGCGCGTCGCAGCGATGCGCAAGCGCGACGGCAGCAAGACGCCCGCGCGTCGCGTCGCGCGACTCGAACATGCGCGCGCGCGGCCAGGCGGCAAAGGCCTGCTGGTAGCTCGCATCGGTCGAATAGAGCAGCACGCGCTCCCACGCGCCGGCTTCGTCCAGCACGCGCGCCACGGCGGCCGCCTGCGGCTCGGCGGGCAACGCCTTCATGTCGAGCATGACGGGCACGTCGGGCGGAATCGCGGCGAGCGCTTCGGCGAGCGTGGGAATGCCGACCGGCGCGGCGCGGTACGGATAGACGTCATGGCCGGTGGCGTCCTGCGTCTTGAACTGCCAGCCCGCGTTCACGCGCGCGAGCTCAGCCGCGGTCTTCGAAGCGACCGGGCCGCGCGCATCGGTCAGCGACGAAAGATCGGCGGGACGATAGAGCACCGGCACGGCGTCGCTGCTCAACTGCACGGTGAGCCAGATGGCGTCGGCGCGATTCGCGAGCGCCGCGCGGATGGCGACCAGTGTGTTCTCGGGCGCGTCGCCGGTGCCGCCGCGATGGGCAATCACCTGTGGGACGGCCAGCTCCGTCCGCGCGATCGTGCGGGCCTCGGAATCGCTGCCGCAAGCATTGAGCAATAGCGCGGCGCCGGCGGCGCAGCCCGCGAGCAAAGCGCGGATCGTGGTGATCTGTCGAGTCATGATGGTGCGTCGGAGTCAGGCCGCTCGGGAGAGGGAGAACCCAGCCGGCATCGCACGATGCCTGCGACG
>DATEJU010000200.1:0-3082 GCA_035277805.1 Paraburkholderia sp.
CACACAAAAGATGGCAAAAATCTTCTGCGTTGCGAACCAGAAGGGCGGCGTCGGCAAGACGACGACAACGGTCAATCTCGCCGCGAGCCTCGCATCGCAGGGACAACGTGTCCTTCTCATCGATCTCGACCCGCAGGGCAATGCCACGATGGGCAGCGGCATCAACAAGGCGGCGTGCGAGAACACGGTTTATGAAGTCCTCGTCGACGGCGTTTCGGTGCCGCAAGCGCGTACGCGTCCGGAGCAGGTGGGCTACGACGTGCTGCCGGCCAACCGCGAACTCGCCGGTGCCGAAGTGGAGCTGGTGACGGTCGAGCAGCGCGAACGCCGCCTGAGGGCGGCGCTCGCCCAGGTCGACGACGAATACGACTTCGTGCTGATCGACTGCCCGCCGGCGTTGTCCTTGCTCACGCTCAATGGGCTGTGCGCGGCGCACGGCGTCGTGATTCCGATGCAGTGCGAGTACTTCGCGCTCGAAGGGCTGTCGGACCTCGTCAATACGATCAAGCAGGTGCACGCGAACATGAATCGCGACCTGAAGGTGATCGGTCTCTTGCGGGTGATGTTCGACCCGCGCATCACATTGCAGCAGCAAGTATCGGAGCAACTGAAGGAGCATTTTGGCGACAAGGTGTTCGACGCGGTGATCCCGCGCAACGTCCGGCTTGCGGAAGCGCCCAGCTACGGTTTGCCGGGCGTGGTGTTCGACCGCACGTCGCGCGGTGCGCAGGCGTATGTGCAATTCGGCGCGGAAATGATCGAGCGCGTACGCGCACTCTGACGCAGACTGGGGAAGCACAATGAACGCAGTAGCACGGAAGAAGGGGCTGGGTCGAGGACTGGAAGCATTGCTCGGCGGCAGCGCGGACATCACCGAAGCGGTGAAGATCAATGGCGCGCCCAATACGCTGGCGCTCACGCAGATGCAGGCGGGCAAGTACCAGCCGCGTACGCGCATGGACGAAGGCGCGCTGCAGGAGCTTGCGGCGAGCATCCGTGCGCAGGGGCTGATGCAGCCGATCCTCGTGCGTCCGGTCGGGCCCGAGCGCTACGAGATCATTGCGGGCGAGCGGCGCTTCCGCGCGGCGCACATTGCCGGTCTCACGGAAGTGCCGGTGCTCGTGAAGGATGTGCCCGACCAGGCCGCTGCCGCGATGGCGCTGATCGAGAACATCCAGCGCGAAGATCTGAATCCGCTCGAAGAGGCGCAGGGCATCCAGCGTCTGCTCGATGAATTCAGTTTCACGCACGAGCAGGCCGCGGAGTCGGTAGGGCGCTCGCGCAGCGCGGTGTCGAACCTGCTGCGCCTCCTGAATCTCGCCGCACCGGTGCAGACCATGTTGCTCGCAGGCGATCTCGATATGGGCCACGCGCGCGCTTTGCTCGCGGTCGATGCCGCCACGCAGATCACGCTCGCCAATCAGGTGGTCAACAAGCGCATGTCGGTGCGTGAAACGGAGAAGCTCGTTTCGACCACCACCAAAGCCGCGCCGGCGGTGAAGGCAAAGGCGGCGCACGACGGCGGCCGCGACACGCGCCGCCTCGAAGAAGAGCTGTCCGATTTGCTGGCCGCGACGGTCAGGATCAAGCTCGGCCGGCGAGGGCGCGGTCAGCTCACCGTCGATTTCGGCGACCTCGATGCACTCGATGGCATTCTGCTACGCCTGCGTGGCGAGGCCGCCGTTTGACTTGATGCCGGTTGTCGCTCCCGGTGTGTGAATCCAACGCCGCCACGCGCGAACCGCCAAGCCTGCTCTGCCGGTTCGGCGCGTTCGCACTCGCCGAGCCGATTCTGTCGATACTTGTCGTCGCGCTCGTGGTGCTGCAGATTTGCGCGCCGCGCGCATGGTCGACGCTCCCCGGACTGGTCGACTGGCAAACGGTGATGACGCTCGCCGGACTGCTGATTCTCACCAAGGCGCTCGAATATTCAGGAATCCTGACATGGGCGGCGCATCGGCTGGTGCACCGGATTCGTTCCGAGCGAGCACTTGCTTTCCTGCTCGTCGCGTTCGCCGCCGCGCTCTCGATGGTGGCGACGAACGATGTCGCGCTTTTCGTCGTAGTGCCGCTCGTGCTTTCGCTGCACAAACTCACACCGCTGCCGTTAAAGCGACTTGTAATCATCATCGCGCTTGCCGTGAATGCGGGCTCGGTGCTCACGCCGCTCGGCAACCCGCAAAACCTGTTTCTCTGGCAATCGAGTGGTGCGTCATTTGGTCGCTTCATCGCGGCGCTGGCGCCGCTGTGCGCGCTGCTGATGGCGCTGCTGTTCGTACTCGCGGCGCTGCTTTTCCAGCCGAAGCCACTCGATCTGACGAAGGACGTGGAAAGGCATTCGGTCGATCGCGCATTGGCCGGCGTCGCCGCCTTGCTTTTCGTCGCATTCGTCCTGCTTGCCGATACGCATCGCGCGGGCATCGCGCTGGCCGGCGTCGGCGTGGGTTTCCTCGTCTGGCGCACGCGCATCGTCCTGAAGATCGACTGGCTGCTGCTGCTGATCTTCGTCCTGATGTTCGTCGTGCTGCGCAGTGCCGCCGCGCTGCCGTGGATCCATCACGCGCTTGCGAACCTCGGGTTACAGACACCGCTGCGCGCCTACGCAGCGGGTGCCGTACTCTCGCAGGCCATCAGCAATGTGCCCGCGGCCATCGTGCTCGCCGGTTTCACGCATGAATGGCGCGCGCTGGCGTTCGGCGTGAGTGTCGGCGGCTTCGGACTCGCCATCGGCTCGCTGGCGAATCTCATCGCCGTACGCCTTTCGGGCGAGCGCGGTGTGTGGCTGCCGTTCCATTTGATCGCCATTCCGTTCTGGGCGATCGCCGTATGTGGCGGCGGACTAGTGTTGTATTTTTTCTGACAGAAAAACAATAACGCGGCGACACAATCGTCGTTCCACGGTAAAATCGCGCCCCGTTTTGCCTGGCTCTCCTGAAGGTCCCGCGCTTCCTTACAGTTTCCGTTACCTGTGGAGTAATGGTGAGTTTTCCGCATGATGAAGTAGCATTTCATGCGTGTTATTGAACGGCCTAAAGTCTTGAATTGGCTGCAACTATCGCTTACAATCGCCCGGATTTATTTG
>DATEJU010000201.1:0-19023 GCA_035277805.1 Paraburkholderia sp.
CGAAGTCGCGCAAATCGCCAAGTCGATCCTGTTTCGCCGCCGCAAGGACGATGCGCCCGTGCTCGTGATCGCGAGCGGCGCCAATCGCGTCGACGAAAAGAAGGTCGAGGCGCACGTGGGCGAAGTCGGCCGCGCCGACGCGAAGTTCGTGCGCGAAATGACCGGCTATGCGATCGGCGGCGTGTGCCCGATCGGCCACGCCACACGGCCCGTCACGCTGATCGACGCCGACCTGTTCGCGCTCGAAAGCCTCTGGGCCGCGGCGGGTCACCCGCATGCGGTCTTCAATCTTTCGCCGCAGGAGCTGGCGGAGCTCACCGGCGCGCCCGTGGTGGACGTCGCGCTGCGCGACGCATGAGCGCGAGCCCCAGTCCGGGCCCGATGCACATGCCCGTTCAAACGCCCTCGCCTTGCATCAACGTGTGCCGCATGCACGAGGCGAGCGGCCTGTGCGAAGGGTGTCTGCGCACGATCGACGAGATCGCCGCGTGGTCCGCGCTCGACGACGCTGCAAAGCGCGCCGTCTGGGACGCCATCGAGACGCGCCACGCGCAGTGGATGCAACATGACACAGCGAAGGAAGGGGACGCGCGATGACCACCACGCCCGCCCGCGTCGTGAAGATCGGCGAAACGTTTCGCTCGACGCTCGCGCTCTCGCCCGAGACGGTGAAGTCGTTCGCTACGCTCGTGAACGACCTGAACCCGCTGCACCACGACGACGCCTATGCCGCGCAGAGCCGCTTCGGCGGCCTGATCGCCTCGGGCACGCAGCCCACCGCGTATTTCATGGCGCTGCTCGCCACGCATTTTTCGCAGTACGCGCAGCCGCTCGGCCTCGAGTTCGACATGAAGCTCAAGCGCGCGGCGCATGCCCATGACGTGCTCACGTTCGAATGGCGCGTCGTGGATGCGCACTGGAAAGCGAGCCTGAACGGCGACCTCGTGAAGCTCGAAGGCACGGTCGTCAACCAGAACGGCGAGACGCTCGTGGTGGGACGCTCGACGATCCTCGTGATGCCCAAGCCTCAGGCGCAAGCGAGCGCAGGGGCCGCGCGATGAGCGGGGCTGCAGCGAACCCGCCCGCGGCGTTGCCACCGGCGTTGCCACCATCGATCCGCGTATTCGAGCGCGGCTGGCTCTCGTCGAACAACGTGCTGCTCGTCGACGAGGCGCGCGCCGCGCTCGTCGACACGGGCTACGCCACGCATGCCGGGCAGACCGTCTCGCTCGTTGAGCACGCGCTCGCGGGGCGCGCGCTCGACACGATCGTCAACACGCATCTGCATTCGGATCATTGCGGCGGCAACGCGCGCCTGCAGGGGCGATGGCCTTGCGAGACGCTCATTCCCGCCGCCAGCGCGAGCGCCGTGCGCGTCTGGGACGAGGCGCGGCTCTCCTTTCTCGCCACCGGCCAGACCTGCGAGCGCTTCACCTTGACGGGCACGCTCGCGCCCGGCGCACGCCTCGCGCTCGGCGGCTTCGAATGGGACGTCATCGGCGCGCCGGGCCACGACCCCGATTCGCTGATGCTCTACGCCGCCGAGCCGCGCGTGCTGATCAGCGCCGACGCGCTCTGGGAACACGGCTTCGGCGTGATCTTCCCCGAACTCGAAGGCGAAAGCGGTTTTGCAGAGCAGCGCGCGGTGCTCGACGCCATCGCACGACTCGACGTGGCCGTGGTGATTCCGGGGCATGGGGCGCCGTTCGCCAACGTCGGGGCCGCGCTCGAACGCGCTTACGCGCGCCTCGCGTGGCTGAGCGCCGATCCGGCGCGCAACGCCAGGAACGCGCTCAAGGTGCTGGTCGTGTTCAAGCTGCTCGAGGTGCGCACGATGACCTTCGCGGCGCTGGATACGATGCTCGGCGAGGCGTCGGCCATGCGCGCGGCGGCACGGCAGCTCGCGCCCGAGAGCGCATGGCCTGCGCTGATGCGCGAACTGGCCGGCGAGCTGGCGAAAAGCGGTGCGCTCGTGCTGGGCGAGAACGGGGTCGAAGCGCCCGCCGGCATGGCCTGACGCGCGCGCCGGCGCGCTGCCCGCCATGCTCAATGGCCAAAGCGGCACGGCAAAAAAAACGCTCGTCCTTTTTGCGGGACGAGCGTGAGTATCTTGCTCTGACGTGATCAAACTGTCGAGCCGATCATACTCGCGCGCGAATTCGCGTCGCATCGGTGATTTCCCTACAAACTGCAAACGGCGGGCCGGCGGCCCCGAATCCGAAACGTTTGCGTGTCAGCGCGAGCAATTGATTCGCAATCCGAATCGATGACGGATGGCTTACGTTCACGAACGCGTCATCAGGAACGCATCATCCGCAACGCGTCACCCGCCGAGTTGCAGGCGCAACCATTCGAACAGGTGCGAGCACAGATACAGCCCGAGCCCGATGGTCCCGCCAATCACCGTGCCGTTCACGCGTATCTCCTGCAGGTCCTTGCCGATCTTCAGCTCGATCAGGCGCGCGGTCTCGCGCGTGTCCCAGTTCCTCACCGTATCGCGGATGTGATGCGTGAGGTAGCGCGCGAAATCGGGTGCCATCGCGCGCGCGGCATCTTCGAGATGGTTGTTGAGCGACGCGCGCAGGTCCGCATCGGCGGCGAGCGATTCGCCGAGCCAGCGCCCGGTTGCCGCCACCTTCGCATGCAGGGTCGAATCGGGGCGCTCCAGATCGTCGCGCAGCCACGCGCGCAGGCTGTCCCATAGCGCGTGCGTGTAGTCGTTGAGCGCGCTGCCTTCGCGCAGGCTCGCCTTGAGCTCCTCGCCCTTGCGCAGGAACGCGGGATCGCTCTTGAGCTGCACCACGAGCTTTTGCACCACCTCGTCGAACTTCTTGCGCAAGTGGTGCTCGCGGTCCTCGCTCACCTGCAGCAGCAGGCGGTTCACCGAGGTTTCCAGCACGCGCGCGCCGCTGTCGCCAATCCAGTCGGTGGGCAGAAATTTTTCGGTCACGGGAAATTCGCCCTTCAAGCCTTCGACGATGCGCGCCGCCACGAACGCGCGCGTGCTCTCCTCGGCGAGCAGTTGGCCGAGCTGATCGAGCATCTGGTCGAGCAATTCCTGATGCCGGCCGTCTTTCGTGAGCGTGTCGAGAATCGCGCCCGCCGACTTCGAGAGATCGACCTTGTCGAGCGCGGCATGGAGGCCGTCGCGGATGAAGGCCCGGATGCGCGCGTCGTCGGTGAGGCCGAGCAGGCCCGACATCAGCCGCACCGCGTAGCCGCCCAGATGCTGGGCGTTGTGCGGCGCCGTGAGCCAGGACGAAAGGCGCTCGACCGGATCGTGGCGGCGGATCAGCCCGACGAGCGAATCGACATTGAGAAACTTGTCGTGCACGAACACGGCGAGTTCGTCCGCGATGCGGTCCTTGTTGCGCGGAATGACGCCCGTGCGCGCGGCGATGAACGGAATCGGCACGCGCTGGAACAGCGCGACGACGGCGAACCAGTCGGCCAGCGCGCCCACCATGGCCGCTTCGCTCACTGCCTTGATGCCGTCGATCACGACGCCCGGCGGCGACAGCGCCGTGACGACGAACACGCACGCCGCCGCCACCAGCAAGAGGAGCGCGCGGCGCTTGGCGCGCGTGAGTTCGGCTTCGTCGTGGCTGGCGTCTGGCGTGGTCATGCGCGCTCGTGCATCGTCGTGCAACGTCGTGGTTGGGGAACCGCGACATTATGCGGCCAGCGGGCGATCCAACGATCCAGCGGATCCAGCGCTCGCCGCTCAGGCCGAAGACGTTTTGCGCCGCTGCGGCACGATCCGCCAGCCGAGGTTCACGCCGGCCGCCGCGAGCAGGATGAGCACCGCGCCCGCCGCCTGGATCCACGCGAGGCGCTGCCCGAACGCGAAGCAATCGACGAGGATCGCCACCACGGGGTAGATGAACGAGAGCGCGCCGGTCATCGCCGTGGGCAGCTTCTGGATCGCGCCGTAGAGCAGCACGTACATCAGCCCCGTGTGCACGATGCCGAGCGTGACGATCTGCGCCCAGTGCACGGGCGTGGCGGGCAGCGTGCCGTAGTGGATGAACGGCGCGAGCGCGAACGCGCCGAAGGCAAGCTGCACGAGCGCGATCAGATGCGGCGGCGTGCCCTTGAGATGCCGTGTGATGATCGACGAGATCGCGTAGAGGAACGCCGCGCCCGCCGCGCAGGCCACGCCCTGCAGGTATTCGCCGGGCACCGCGAGCACAGCCGGCTGCACCTCGACCACGCCCACGAGACCGACGAAGGCGAGCGCGAGCCACGCAATGGTGGACGCATTCACGCGCTCGCCCAGCACCAGCGCCCCGAGGCCGACGAGCATGAACGGCTGCGTGTTGTAGACGGCGGTGGCCATCGAAATGGAAGCGCGCGAGTAGGCGGCGAAGAGCAGCACCCAGTTGGCGACGATGGCCGCGCCGCCCGCCATGGCGAGCGCAAGCGTGCGCCAGGGCAGCCTGCGCCGGAACAGGCCGAGCGCCGCGCAGACGAGCGCGAGCGTCGCGCCGCCCAGCACGCAGCGCATGAACGCCACGTTGATCGGCGCCTGCTGCGAATCGACGACGAGCCAGCCGATGGTGCCGGACATCAGCATCGCGGCGACCATCTCTCCCGCGCCGCGGCGAACTTCTGGGGACGACATGATTGAGTGCTCCTCGTGAGGATCTGCCTGAAAGTTTACTCAGTGCGAAGCACGGAATACATGGCTAAACTAAGGTACAGAGTGAAATACGCCTTCGAATCGAAGGCAATCGTCGAAACGATCGAGTGAAATCATGAGCAAACGCCCCGCAGCGCCTCTCCCCGCCCCGCTGGACGAAATCGACCGTGCGCTGCTCGCCGTGCTCGCCGAGGATGGGCGCGCGAGCGTGAGCGAGCTGGCTCGCCAGATCGGGTTATCCGCGCCGAGCACGTCGGAGCGGCTGCGGCGGCTCGAAGCCCAAGGCGTGATCGGCGGCTACACGGTGCGCATCGACCCGCGCGCGCTCGGCTACACGCTGCAGGCCATCGTGCGCGTGAAGCCCCTGCCGGGGCAGTTGCATCTGGTCGAAGAGGTGATCCGCCGCATTCCCGAATTCATCGAATGCGACAAGGTGACGGGCGACGACTGCTTCATCGCCCGGCTCTATCTGCATTCGATCGAGCAACTCGACGAAATTCTCAACAAGGTCACCGAGCGCGCGGAAACGAGCACCGCCATCGTCAAGTCGACGCCCGTGGCGCGCCGCCTGCCGCCGCTCGCCTGAGTGCGTGCGGGTTTGGCATGGGCCGTTGCGATGGACTGCCCTGCCGGCCGCGCAGTCCATCGCACCGTCACGCCTGGCGCTCGGTCGCCTCGAAGAACGAAAGGATCTCGCCGACGAGCGCCTCGGGCGCTTCCTCGGGAATGTAGTGGCCGCACGGCAATGCGTGGCCGCTCACGTCGCGCGCCACCTTGCGCCATTCGGCGAGCGGGTCGAAGCAGCGCTCGATCACGCCGTGCTCGCCCCACAGCACGCGCAGCGGGCACGCGACCTTGTGGCCGCGCTCGATATCGGCGCGGTCGTGCTCGAGGTCGATGGTCGCGGAGGCCCGGTAGTCCTCGCACATCGCGTGCACGGCGCCTGGCTGGCGCAGCGCCGCGCGGTACGCGTCCAGCGCCTCGGGCGCGAACGGCGCGAGCCCCGCGTGGCGGCCGCCCATCACGCGCTCGATATAAGCGTCGGGATTCGCGCCGATCAACGCCTCGGGCAGCGGCTCGGGCTGGATCAGAAAGAACCAGTGGAAATAAAGCGTGGCGAACTCGCGGTCGGTCTGCTCGTACATGGCGAGCGTGGGCGCGATGTCGAGCAGCATCAGCCGCTCCACGGCGTCGGGATGATCGAGCGCCATGCGATGCGCGACGCGCGCGCCGCGGTCGTGCGCGCACACGAGAAAGCGTTCGAATCCGAAGTGACGCATGACCTCGACCTGATCGGCGGCCATCGCGCGTTTCGCGTAGGCGGCGTGGCTCGCGTCGCTCGCGGGCTGGTCCGACGCACCGTAGCCGCGCAGGTCGGTGGCGATCACGGTGAAGTGTTGCGCGAGGTCCGCCGCGCAGCGATGCCAGATCATGTGCGTCTGCGGATGGCCGTGCAGCAGCAGCAGTGGCGGCCCTTCGCCGCCGCGGACTCCGTGAACCTCGACGCCATCCCCGTTGCGAACAGTGAAAGGCGTGTATCCCTCGAACGCCATGGCCCGTCTCCCTCATGTCCTTGTTGGTCTGAGGAACATTGTAGGAGCGGCGAGCAGTGCGCCGTCCGAAATTCGGGCACGAAAAGCTAGAAACCGAACACTCCCTCGACTTGCTCGAACAGCGTACACACCGTATGCCGCAAGCCGCGCGCCTATAATCGAACGACCGTTTCAGTGGGCGCCAAATCGACACTAAATGGACACTCAGCGCGTTTCTCCAGCCTGAACCCGCACCCGAGCCCGGTCTGAAACCGCCCTGCCGCCAGCAAGGAGACCCCGTCATGGCATTGCCCGCCGTTCTGCAGAACCTGTCGTTGCCCGTCGTCGGCTCGCCGATGTTCATCGTGAGCTACCCCGAGCTCGTGCTCGCGCAGTGCAAGGCTGGCATCGTCGGCTCGTTTCCGGCGCTCAACGCGCGGCCCGCCGAACTGCTCGACGAGTGGCTCACGCAGATCCAGCAGCAACTCGCCGCACACAAGGCCGCGAACCCGGACGCCGTGATCGGACCGATTGCCGTGAACCAGATCGTGCATCAGTCGAATACTCGGCTCGAGCACGACGTGCGCGTGTGCGTCGAGCACAAGGTGCCCATCTTCATCACGAGCCTGCGCGCGCCGCCCAAGGAACTGCTCGACGCCGTGCACAGCTACGGCGGCATCGTGCTGCACGACGTCATCAACCTGCGCCACGCCGCCAAGGCGCTCGAGGCTGGCGTGGACGGCCTCATACTCGTCGCGGCGGGCGCGGGCGGCCACGCGGGCACGACCTCGCCGTTCGCGCTCGTGGGCGAAGTGCGGCGCATGTTCGACGGCCCCATCGTGCTCTCGGGCGCCATCGCCAACGGCGGCTCGATCCTGGCCGCCCAGGCCATGGGCGCCGATCTCGCGTACATGGGCACGCGCTTCATCGCCACGCGCGAGGCCCACGCGGTGGACGCGTACAAGCACGCCATCCTCGAGGCCAAAGCCGCCGACATCGTCTACACGAATCTCTTCACGGGTGTGCACGGCAACTACATTCGCGAAAGCATCGTCAATGCGGGGCTCGACCCGGACGCGCTGCCCGAGTCGGACAAGACGAAGATGAACTTCGGCGGCGACAAGGCCAAGGCGTGGAAGGACATCTGGGGCGCGGGCCAGGGCGTCGGGCTGATGGACGACGTGCCGTCGGTGGCCGAGCTGGTCGCACGCCTGAAGGGCGAGTACGACGAGACCAGGGCGAGGCTGGGGATGGCGGGCTGATGTTGTCGGCCGAGGGCTGAAATTCGGCGAGACCCGCCGGCAGACGCCCGCACACAACCTCTGTGAACCGATTGCGCGCCGGCGGGAGCAGCGCTTGCCGGCGCCGCCCGTGCGTTCGCCCTAAGCCTTCGCATCCGGCGCGGTCCGCGCCGCCGCCTCGCGGATCGCCTCGACGCCGGGCCATAGCGCGCGCTCGCCAAAGCGCGCCACGAGGAAATCCACGAACGAGCGCACCTTCGCCGAAAGATGGCGCCGGCTCGCGTAGACGGCGTAGATGGGCAGCTCGCGCGGCGGCAGCGCGTCGACGAGCAGCGGCACGAGGCGGCCTTCCGCGATGTCGTCGCCGATCACCTCGGTGCCGAGCATCGAGAGTCCGCCGCCCTGCAGCAGCACCACGCGCAGCGCCTCCAGATGATTGACGATCAGGTTGCCGCCCGGCTTCGGCCGCGCACCCGTATCCGCGAAGGGCGCGAGCTCCGCCGCCGAGGCGCCCGCGTAATGCACGAACTTGTGCTGCGCGAGATCGGCGACGCTCGCCGGCACGCCGTGGCGGCGCAGATATTCGGGTGAAGCGCACAAGACGATATGCGCGGTGGCGAGCGGCCGTGCAATCAGCGACGACGACTTCAGCCCCGAAGGCGATGCGCGGATCGCCACATCGAAGCCTTCGTCGATCAGCTCGACCACGCGGTCCGAAAGGGTGATATCGACGGTGACCTGCGCAAAGTCGGCCGCGTAGTCGGCCACCGCGCCCATCACGTGGCGCAGGCCGAACGCCGTGAGCGACGAGACGCGCAGGCGCCCCTGCGGCACCACGCTCGCGGCGCCCACGGCCTGGCCGGCCTCGTCGAGCTCGGTGAGCGCCTGGGCCACGCGCTCGTAGTATTCGCGCCCGGCTTCGGTGGGGGCGACGCGGCGTGTCGTGCGATTGAGCAGGCGCGCGCCGAGCTGCTGCTCGAGATGCATCACGTGCTTGCTCGCCATGGCCGCGGACATGCTCAGGCGCTCGGCCGCCGCGACGAAGCTCCCCGCCTCCACCACGAGCCGGAACACTTTCATGCTGACGAGGGTATCCATCGCGCCGTTGTTTCCGCAAAAATCGGGTTAATCAGGAAATAATCGCCAAGATTGTGCGCGCTTTATCAATTGCGGGTAGCCAAACGCACACACGCGCCGTCGATGGGGACGGAAAAAAGCAAAACCCCGCGCTGCGAATAGCGCGAGGTTTTGTGTTTTCTGCTGGGGACGGGGCGCCGCTTAGAACTTGGCGCGCAGGCCCACGCCGTAGGTCTGACCCGACGACATGTTGTCGAAGTGGTCGTACATGTAGGCCGCGTAGACGTCGGTGCGCTTCGAGAGCGGGTAGTCGTAGCCCACTGCCGCGGTGTTGTGCGTCTGGTTCAGGCCGCCGCTGTCGCGCGAGTACGCGTACGAGGCCATCACCGTGCCCGGGCCGACCGGCACCGACACGCCGCCCTGCGCCGTGTTCACGTGCCAGCTGCTGATGTCGCTGTTGTTGTTCGTGTACATGTACTGGCCGAAGAACTTCACGTACTTCAGGTCGTACGAGAGACCTACCTGTGCGACGCCCTGGCTGCGCAGGCCGATGATGGTCGCTTCGCCGCTCGGGATGTTGCCGATGTCGCCCGGCGCGTTGTTGAAGTTCACATACTGATAGACCGCCGTGGCCGCGAACGGGCCATGGAAGTACAGCGCCTGGACGCTCCACTTCTTCTTGCCGTTCTCGCCGGCCTGGTTGCCGAGCGCGTACATGGCCGTGCCCGAGAGGCCATTGAAGTTCGGCGTCGAGTACTGGATCGCATTGTTCCAGCCCGAGTCGCCCACCACGCCCTGGTCGGTCGTGTAGGTCGGGAACGTCGAGAGCCCGAGGTACACGTGGTACACCATCGGCGAGAAAGTGTACGAATCGATGAACGGGTTGAACAGAATCGTCGAAACGAACAGCGGCGTCGTCAGGCGGCCCGCGGTGACGGTACCGTACGGCGATTCGATGCCGACGTACGCGTTGCGCGCGAAAAAGGTGTCGCCCTGGAAGCGGCCGAACTGACCGTTCTGCGCGCGGAAGAAGCTTTCCATCGCGAAGACCGCCTTGTAGCCGCCGCCCAGATCCTCAGCCCCCTTCAAGCCCCAGTACGACGTCGACATGCCCCCGCCGCCGACGTTCCAGGCCGTCTGGCTGCCCGGGAACCGCGTTGCTCCGACCCATTCGTCGACCTGACCATAGAGCTGGACGCTCGACTGCGCGAATGCCGACGACGAAGCGGCGGCAAGCACAGCGGCAATGACACTCGCCTTGAGAGGCGTACGAAGCGACGTGCGCAGCGCGCGGCTGACGGCTTTTTTCATGGGTTCTCCTGTCTTTGTCAAAAAGGGTGATTGGCGGCTTTGGCGCTCGCGCAAACCGTTTGTTATCTCGTCGTTCGCAGGCGTGGCCGTTCTGGGCGGAACCATCTTTGCGGACCATTTTTATGGACAAAAACATCGATTGTTATCGCCGGTATATCGGCCCGCTTAGTTTGCTGTCGGCAAACGCCGGCTCGGCGGATTTCAGCGCGTGTTTCGCCGCATCGCAGCATGAAAGCTGGCTGGCTGGTGGGCCGCATGGATTGGACCTCGGCGCGATTTTTGCTGCCTTTGCGCCCCACCCATGACGCACCACCTCGACGAAGCCGAGATTTGATGATGAAAGGGCACTGTATGACGAGAGATTTCCCACAAAGTGTGGTATCCACGCGTCAGTTTGTGAGACTCGGAGGGGGAGAGACAGGAATGCGCGCCTGGCTGCGCGCGTTGGGATGGAGGTGAAGGACGCAGTCATGCGACGGACGCGACGGACGCATCAGCAGGCGCTCGCGGGCCTCACTACGCACTCACTGCGCAGTTAGTTGCGTTCGTGGATCTGATCGGGCTAGTTGCGATAAGGCGCCGGCATCGGCGGACGGGGCACGTCGCCGCCGTTGCGCTGGAACGGCCGGAATGTGCCGCGCTCTTCGTTATAGCGTGCGACGTCTTCCCGAATGGAACCGGCGCGCACTGGCGAATCGGCCGGCGGATGGGGGACCTGGCGCGCTTCAGCGCTCACGGGCTGAATCGGGCCGTGATAGCCGCCGCCGAAGCCGTTGCCATAGGGATTGCCGTACGGGCCGCCGTTGAAACCGCCACCGCGGCGCTCCGCCTGGTGAGCGCCCTGGCGCTCGCGCCAGCCGCCCTGGTCGGCCACGCGCATCGGTTGTACGCCATAGCGAACGCCCGGCACGCCGCCGTCACCTCGCCGCGCGACGCCGCGCTGGCCGCCCCATTGCATCGGCATGGCCGCGCGCGGGGCTTCGCGCATCATGGGTGCGGACTGGAAGCCGCCGTGAAAACCGCCACCGCCGTGACCGGCGAACGCAGGCTGCGCATGGGCGAACGCAACGAGGGCCGCTAATCCGGCCCCCGCGATCCACTGTCCCATCCGTAACAACCCTGCGCGCATTGTGTCGACCACCTGCCCGACGTTCAGCATGGCTTGTCGCCATTCGGGCCATGGCGTGCCGTTCCGGGAAGCGCACGTGTGTCGCGCAACAATTGCTGCCGCAACGGTTTTTGAACGTTCCTTGACGGTAATTTATGGGCGTACTGAAAGGGTGTCGAGCCAAAAAATGTTATGCCCTCGGAAGGGTTGTAACACCATGTTACTGCACGATTTTTCGGTCTTTGGGGACACTTCGCGCGGGCCTGCACCGTGGCTGGCGCGGGCCTCACATGGGTTGTCCGCAGTCCTGCCGGCACGGCTTTGCGGGTAACGGGAGCGCGCTCGTTTCACCGTACTTTGCAGCGGGTCTTTTGCATGACGAATGAATCCTGACGATGCACGGCCCTCGCCGGTTGTCTCGCGCCGACCACATCGTGTCGGTGATTCCTGAAAGCCGCTAGCTCATGCGCATCATTCATTAATCGATTCGTCAAATGAATTTGCTTTTTCAATCGGCTTGCGCCGACAATAGAGATCCCGATTCCCCCGCAGCGCCTGATCGAACGAAGCGTGGCCGCGGTGCGCACTTGAGACTGTCCGATGGTTCGTCCGAAATTCCTGCCCGATAACTTCACGCTGTGCCTCATCGGCACGGTGATTCTCGCCAGCCTGCTGCCCGTGCACGGCCAGGCCACCACGCCCTTCAACTGGCTCACCAACGTCGCCGTCGGGCTGCTGTTCTTCCTGCACGGCGCCAAGCTCTCGCGCGAGGCGATCGTGGCGGGCGCCACCCACTGGCGCCTGCACATCGTCGTGCTGACGAGCACCTTTATCCTCTTCCCGGTGCTCGGGCTCGTGCTCAAGCCGGTGCTCTCGCCGCTCGTCACACCCGCGCTCTACATGGGCGTGCTGTTCCTGTGCACGCTGCCGTCGACCGTGCAGTCGTCCATCGCGTTCACCTCGATCGCGCGCGGCAACGTGCCCGCCGCCGTGTGCAGCGCGTCGGCGTCGAGCCTGATCGGCATCTTCGTCACGCCCGCGCTCGTGAGCCTCGTCGTGACGAATCAGGCCGCAGGCGGCGCGTCGGCCTGGCACACGGTCTGGAATATCGTGCTGCAACTGCTCGTGCCGTTCGTCGCGGGGCAATTGCTGCGGCCGGTGATCGGCCGCTGGATCGAGCGCAACCGCGGCGTGCTCAAGTTCGTCGATCAGGGCTCGATCCTGCTCGTGGTCTACGGCGCGTTCTCCGAGGCGATCAACGAAGGGCTCTGGCATCACACGCCGCTCGCGGCGCTAGGCGGCCTGGTCGTGATCAGCGCGGTGCTGCTCGCGCTCGCGCTCGGCGCCACCATGTTCACGAGCAAGAAGCTCGGCTTCTCGCGCGCCGACCAGATCACGATCATCTTCTGCGGCTCGAAGAAGAGCCTCGCGGCCGGCGTGCCGATGGCCAAGGTGATTTTCGCGTCGAGCGCCGTAGGCGCGGTGGTGTTGCCGCTCATGCTGTTCCATCAGATCCAGCTGATGGTGTGCGCGGCGCTCGCGCAGCGCTGGGGCGCTCGCGACATGAGCGCCGAGCGCGCCGAAACCGGCGACGAGTCGCGCGCAGGCCGCAGCGAGCAGGCTGCGGTGGGGGGGCGGCAGTAGAGCAACACGTCGAGAGCCGAGCGGCATTTCACCCGCAGCTCCGCTCCATCCCCGACTCAAGGCCCCTCCCGCAATTGGCTCGACGCTTGCACACAGCGAACCGCCCCCTGGCCTGCTTCGCCCGAAAGCGCGGCCCTTCCCGCGAAGGACATCTTCCCGTCCCGCGCGTGCGCACAAACAACGCACAAACAACGCACAAACAACGCATAAGCAACGCATAAACAACCGCGCAAACGTTGCCCTTCCTCATCCCTCCCTTTTTCTCTCGGCGTGTCATCAAAAGTTCATTCAATTGGCAGACGCTGCTGCCGTTAATTCCGTCGTTCAAGCCTGTCCGGCTCTATCCATGTCTGCACGCGCGTCCACGCCGCCTGCCCTGCTGGTCCCGGTGGCCTCGATGCCCTCGTTGCGGCCGATGGCACCATCGGGCATCGAGGCCCTGATTGCCCAGCGCCAGTTGCGCGCCGCCTTCCAGCCGATCGTCGATTTCGACGACGGCGCCATCCTTGGCTACGAGGGCCTCATTCGTGGGCCGGCCGGCTCGCCGCTCGAAGCGCCCGCCGCGCTCTTCGCACAGGCGAACGCGGCGGGCTGCACGACGGCCCTCGAACGCGCCGCCGGCGCCGCCTGCATTGAAGCGTTCGCGCGGCTCGGCTGCGCCGGCAAGCTGTTCCTGAACTTCAGCGCCGACGCGCTCTGCGAGATCACCGCTTCAGGCCGCGATGCGCTCGCGCTGTTCGACGGCATCGCCCCGCATCGCGTCGTGATCGAGCTCACCGAGCAGAGCGCCATCGACGACGTGCGTGACTTCGCGCACGTGATCGCGGCGCTGCGCGCGGCCGGCGCACAGTTCGCGCTTGACGACTACGGCAACGCGAACGCAAGCATGTCCCTGTGGGTGCAGTTGCAACCCGACGTCGTGAAGATCGACCGCTTCTTTATCCACGACATCGCCAGCGACGCACTCAAGTTCGAAGCGGTGCGCGCCATGCAGCACTTCGCACAGGCGAGCGGCGCGCGGCTCGTGGCCGAAGGCATCGAAAACGAGGCCGATCTGATCGTGCTGCGCGACATGGGTATCGCCTGCGGCCAGGGCTTTTTCTTCGGCCGCCCGGCCGAGCAGGCGACGCGCACGCTCGGCGAGCGCGCACGCGAGGCGCTGCGCGCGCACCACATCGCCGTGTTCCCCGAAGCGACGCGCAACGCCGGAGCGGGTGCGGCAAGCGGCGCGCCCGCGCGGAAGATGATGGTGCATGCGCCCGCGCTGCCGCGCCGCGCCGCGCAACCAACAACGACGTGCTCGAACTGTTCAACCGCCTGCCCGAGCTGCACGCAGTGGCCGTGGTCGAAGGCGAAACGCCCGTTGCGCTCGTCAACCGGCGCGCGTTCATGGACCGCTACGCGCTGCCCTATCACCGCGAGGTGTTCGGCAAGAAGCCCTGCCTGCAATTCGCCAACGCGTCGCCGGTGCTGATCGAGCAGTCGATGAGCGTCGAGCAGATGGCGACGCTGCTCGCGAGCGACGATCAGCGCTATCTCGCCGACGGTTTCGTGATCACCGACGACGGGCGCTACGTGGGACTCGGCACCGGCGAGAGCCTCGTGCGCGCGGTGACGGAAGTGCGCGTCCAGGCGGCGCGCTACGCCAATCCGCTCACCTTTCTGCCCGGCAACATTCCGATCAGCTCGCACATCGAGCGGCTGCTCTCGCACGACGCGGGGTTTCACGCGTGCTACGTCGATCTGAACCAGTTCAAGCCCTTCAACGATCAGTACGGCTACTGGCAGGGCGACGAGGTGCTCAAGTTCGCGGCGCAGGTGCTCGCGGACGCATGCGACCCCACGCGCGACTTCCTCGGCCACGTGGGCGGCGACGATTTCCTGATCTTGTTCCAGAGCGAGACATGGCATGCGCGCGCCTGGCGCGCGATCGAGCGGTTCAACGCGGGCGCGCTATGTTTTTACGCACCAGCGGACCGGCAAGCGGGTGGCATCCACGGCGAGGACCGGCACGGCAACGCCACCTTCTTCAGCTTCGTGACGATGGCGATCGGCTGCGTGCATATCGCGCCGGGACACGGCGCGCAGCATGGAAACGAGGCGATCGCGTCGCTCGCGGCCATTGCCAAGCGACGCGCGAAGCAGGACCCGTCCGGGCTGGTGGTGATCGATGGTGGCAACAGCACGGCGCTTTTGCCCACGCGTGAAAGCTGAAGCCGCCCCGCAGCGGTACCCGGAAGCCATTGGGGCATCAACGAACGAGGCCGGCGCGGATCACTCCGCGCCGGCCTCTTTGCATAGTAAAGACATGGCGATGCGCGTCTAGACCTGTCCGGTCAGCACGAGCCACAACATGACGATCACGCCGGCGCCCACGGTGCCGGATGGCCCAAAGCCCCACGTGCGGCTGTACGGCCACGCGGGCACAGAGGCCACCAGAAGCAGGACCAGAAAGAGTAGTAGAGATATGCCGCGCAAGGGGCCTCCCTGGGTCGAACAATGACCTGCGACACCCCGCAACTACCGTTCCCGGCGATTCTGTTTAGCCACTTTTACTAAACATGTAAATTTACGTTTATTCACGTAATTACGGGTATTTCCCGGGGATTTTAGTCATTGTTCAACGTTGCGCGGCCATGTTTTTACTATACAATCGCCGCACACCTGACCATATCGCGGCGCACACCTTTTGAGCACCTCCCGGGCACGCCCGCCGCGCAGCGTCAGCAAGCGCAAACAGGAACCATGGCGACAACCATTCGCGATGTCGCGCAGGCGGCCAACGTGTCGATCGGCACGGTCTCCCGCGCGCTGAAGAACCAACCGGGCTTATCGGAGCTCACGCGCGCGCGCATTGTCGAAGTCGCGCGCTCGCTCGGCTACGACTGCGGACAACTGAGGCCGCGCATCCGCCGCCTCACGTTCCTGCTGCACCGCCAGCACAATAATTTCGCCGCGAGCCCGTTCTTCTCGCATGTCCTGCACGGTGTGGAAGACGCCTGCCGCGAGCACGGCATCGTGCCCGCGCTCCTCACCGCCGGTCCCGCCGACGACACTATCCAGCAGTTGCGCCTGCACGCGCCCGATGCCATCGCCGTGGCCGGATTCGTCGAACCCGAGACGCTCGCCGCGCTGGTCGCGCTGCAGCGTCCGCTCGTCCTGATCGACCTGTGGGCGCAGGGTCTGCGCTCGGTGAACATCGACAACGCCGCGGGCGCCGCGCTCGCGATGCATCATCTGTTCAGCCTCGGGCGGCGGCGCGTGGCGTTCATCGGCGGGTCGCTCGCGCACTACAGCATCGCCCAGCGCGCGCTCGGCTACCGGCGCGCGTTCTTCGAAGCGGGGCTGCTGTTCGATCCGTCGCTGGAAACCACCATCGACGGCGGGCTCGATCCCGACACCGGCGCGGCGCTCGCCATGCAGCGCCTGCTCGATACCGCGCGCCGCTCTGGCAGCGCGCCGCCCGACGCCGTATTCGCCTTCAACGACGCCGCCGCGCTCGCCGCGATGCGCGTGTGCCAGGCCTGCGGGCTGCGCGTGCCGCAAGACATCGCGGTCGTCGGCTTCGACGACATTTCCGGCGCTTCGCACGCCGCGCCCGCGCTCTCGACGATCGCCGTCGACAAGGAAGCGCTCGGGCGCCGTGGCGTCGAGCTGCTGCTCGAAGAAGCGCCCGAGTCGAGCGAGCTCGTGCTGCCCGTGCGGCTCGTCGAGCGCGCGAGCACGGTTGGCAGCGATCGCGCGTCTGCGTCTACGAGCGCGCCGTTGCGCGCCGCGCCGCAAGCCAACGTTGCCCTGCTGAAGCCACACCAAGCCTAGTCGGTCACGCCAAGCCAAGACGAGAAAGCCATGACGAAGCCATCCAACGCCGTTCCATCCCAAGCGGCCCATGCAAATGCGCAAGCAAACGCACAAGCAGGCGAGCAAGCGAGCGCCACTGCGCCCGCGGTCGCGAGCTTTCGCGACCGCGCGTTCCTGCTCGGCCATATCGAGGACACGCTGCGCTTTTACGCGCCCAACGTGTTCGACAGCACGGGCGGCTTCTTCCACTACTTCCGCGACGACGGCTCGATCTACGACGCTCACTCGCGCCACCTCGTGAGCAGTTGCCGCTTCGTCTTCAACTACGCCATGGCGTACCGCGAGTTCGGCGACCCGCTCCACCTCGAATACGCGCGCCACGGCCTGCAGTTCCTGCGCGAAGTCCACTGGGATGCGCATCACGAGGGCTACGACTGGGAGATCGACTGGCGCGACGGCAAGAAGCGCACGCTCGACGCCACGCGCCACTGCTACGGCCTCGCGTTCGTGCTGCTCGCTTACGCGCACGCGACGATGGCGGGCATCGAAGAAGCCCGGCCGATGGTCTCCGCCACCTTCGAGCTGATGGAGCACCGCTTCTGGGACGGCGCGGCAGGCCTGTACGCCGATGAGGCCAGCGCGGACTGGATCGTGTCGAGCTATCGCGGCCAGAACGCGAACATGCACACCACCGAGGCGCTGCTCGCCGCCTATGAAGCAACCGGCCACCTCGTCTATCTCGATCGCGCGGAGCGCGTCGCGTCGAACATCACGCTGCGCCAGGCGAAGCGTTCGCAGGGTCTCGTGTGGGAGCACTTTCACGCCGACTGGTCGGTGGACTGGCACTACAACGAAGAGGACAGCTCGAACATCTTCCGTCCGTGGGGCTTCCAGCCGGGCCACCAGACCGAATGGGCGAAGCTGCTCATGATCCTCGAGCGCCATCGTCCGCTGCCGTGGCTGCTGCCGCGCGCGATCGAGCTGTTCGACGCGGCCATGGCGCACGCATGGGACGACGATCACGGCGGCCTCTACTACGGCTTCGGCCCGGACGGCACGGTGTGCGACCACGACAAATACTTCTGGGTGCAGGCCGAGACTTTCGCCGCCGCCGCGCTGCTCGCGAAGCGCACCGGCAACGAGCGCTTCTGGGACTGGCACGACGAGATCTGGCGTTATAGCTGGGCGCACTTCGTCGATCATCGCTACGGCGCGTGGTATCGCATCCTCACCTGCGACAACCGCAAGTACAGCGACGAGAAAAGCCCTGCGGGCAAGACCGATTACCACACGATGGGCGCTTGCTACGAAGTCCTGAACGCATTGCCGGGCCGCGGCATGGCGCCCATCATCGGGCAAGAGGCCGGACGCGAGGCGGCCTTCGCGCAGGCGAATGGCACCGACGGCAACACGTAAATGACGGAAAGCATCACGGCGCAATATCGAAGCAACGTCGAAGCAGCGGCAACGCAATATCGAAGCAACGTCGATACAACTTCGACGTAGCAGCGAAGCAACTTCGACGCAACAGCGAAGGAACAAGCGATGAGCACTTGCAGCACTGGTCCCGACTTCTCGTCCGGCTTCCCCGCGTTCATCTCGGCGGGCGACATCCTCACCGATCTCGTGCGCGGCCCCGCGCCCGAAGGCACGGCGCACGCGTCGAGCGCGCCGGGCATGGACTCGCACTGGCGCGCGCATCCTGGCGGCGCGGGCTGGAACGTGGCGCGCGCGGTTGCACGCCTTGGCCTGCCCACGGCATGCGCGGGCGCGCTCGGCACCGACAACTTCTCCGACGAACTCTGGAACGCGAGCGTCGCCGCCGGCCTCGACATGCGCTTCATGCAGCGCGTCGAGCGCGCGCCGCTGCTTGCGATCGTGCATCAGACGCATCCGCCCGCGTACTACTTCATCGGCGATAACAGCGCCGACCTCGCCTTCGATCCGGCAAAGCTCCCCGAAGGCTGGCGCGCGCACGCGAAGTGGGCGCACTTCGGCTGCATCAGCCTCGTGCGCCAGCCGCTCGGCGAAACGCTCGCGACGCTCGCGGCGCAATTGCGCGCGGCGGGCGTGAAGATCAGCTTCGACCCGAACTACCGCAATCTGATGGCGCACGGCTACGAGCCGATCTTGCGCCGCATGGCCGCGCTCGCCGATCTCATCAAGGTTTCCGACGAAGACCTGCGCATGCTGTTCGCCGATAAAAGCGAGGCCGAGGCCATTGCCGCCATGCGCGCGCTGAACCCCGCCGCGACGCTGCTCGTCACGCGCGGCGCGCAATCCGCGACGCTCTACGCCGGCGACGCGGTGATCGAGGCAGCGCCGCCGCGCGTCGAAGTCGCCGACACGGTAGGTGCGGGCGATGCCTCCATCGGCGGATTGCTCTTCAGCCTGATGAGCGTGCCCAAACGCGACTGGCGCCAGCATCTGGCGTTCGCGCTCGCGGCGGGCGCCGCGGCATGCCGCCGGCCCGGCGCGCATTCGCCGACGCTCGACGAAGTCGTCGCACTGCTCGCCGACTAGCGCCGTCGCCCGCCCGGGCTCCTCGCAACGACCGCATCGCCGGCTCCCGCGCCGCGCTCCGTGCGCGGCGCGCGGCTGACATGAAAGCGCCTTGTCAGCGTCACATGTGTGCCCCGCAGGCGCCGGGTCAACGTGCTAGCATGG
>DATEJU010000202.1:0-2493 GCA_035277805.1 Paraburkholderia sp.
TTGCCCGACGACATCAGCGTGAGGTTCTCGTTGAAGCCGTTCGAGCTCGCTCCCGGAGGACCGTCCTTCTTCAGCAGATCGACGTAGAAGGTGACCGCCTTCTTCCACTCGGGCGAGGTGAGCTGCGCGTGCCACTTCTCGTCGAACCAGCGGCCGCCGAAGGTGTTCGCGACCGTGGTCACGTACGCCATGTTCTCGCCCCAGCCAGCCTTGCCGCGCAGGCAAATGCCGTAGGTGCCTTTGGACGGGTCGTTCAGCTTGTCGGCGAACGTCTTGATCTGGTCGTAGGTCGGCTGCTCGGGCATCGTGAGGCCCTTCGCTGCGAAAAGGTCTTTGCGGTAGTACGTCATCGAGCTTTCGACGTAGAACGGCAGCGCGTAGAGCGTGCCGTTATACGAGAGACCGTCGCGCGCCGTCTTCACGACGTCGTTCAGGTCATAGTCGGCGGGCAGGTTCGTCAAGGGCGCGAGCCAGCCGCGCTTGCCCCACTGCGGCGCCTCATAGGTGCCGATCATCATCACGTCGAACTGGCCGCTATTGGTCGTGATGTCCGTCGTGGCGCGCTGGCGCAGCACGTTTTCTTCGAGGATCACCCAGTTCAGCTTGATGCCCGGATTGGCCTTCTCGAAAGCCGGCGAGAGCTTCTTCAGCTCGAGCATGTCCGGGTTGTTCAACATTGCGATCGTGACAGTCTGCGCGTGGGCCGCGCCCGCCGCGGCAACGAGCGCGAGCGCACTCGCCGCGCGGCCCAGGCGCCAGGCGGCGCTCCGGATGGCTGGTTTCATGGCGTTGTCTCCTTTCCTTGTTTGTTGCGTTATGTGGTGCTGCATGGGTTGAAGTCGCCGGAACGCTCCGGAAGGCTTTCAGCTCATCCAGTTGCCGCCGTCGACGTTGAGCGTCTGCGCGGTGATGTAATCGGCGTCGGCGGATGCGAGAAACAGCGCGGCGCCGGTGAGATCGTCGGGCAAGCCCATGCGGCCAAGGGGCACCTCTTCGCCCACGAGCCGCTTCTTCTCGCCAAGGGGCCGATGCTCGTAGCGCGCGAAAAGCGCGTCCACCTGATCCCACATCGGCGTGTCGACCACACCCGGCGCAATGCCGTTCACGTTGATCTTGTGCGGCGCGAGCGCGAGCGCCGCCGACTGCGTGTAACTCAGCACCGCAGCCTTGGTTGCGCAGTAGTGCGAAACGAGGGCCTCGCCTCGCCGGCCCGCTTGCGAAGACATATTGATGATCTTGCCGCCCTGCCCCTGCTCGACCATGCGGCGCGCGACCGCCTGCATCAGGAAGAACATGCCCTTCACGTTCACGGCGAAGAGACGGTCGTAGATGTCCCAGGATTCGTCGAGCAGCGGACGCATGTCGAAGAGCGCCGCATTGTTGAAGAGGATGTCGATGCGGCCGAAGCGCTCGAGCGTGCTCGCGACGATGCGCTCGATGTCCTCGCGGCGCGTGACGTCCGCGGTGAGCGCGAGCACGCGCTCGGGAAACCCGGCGGCCAGCGCCGGGGCGATGGCCTCGGCGGGTTTCACGTCGACCAGCACGCAACGCGCGCCTTCGTCGAGATAGCGCCGCGCGACCGCCTCGCCGATGCCGCTCGCCGCGCCGGTGAGCACGGCCACCTTGTCCTGCAAACGTCCTGCCGCCGGGTTCGCGGAATGTGCCACGGGGTTGTCTCCATTTGCGTTCGTCGAGCCACCAGCGTTCTGCCGTGGGCAGCCGCGTGAACTATCGCTCGAAAACTGAGCATTTGCTCTGTTGGTGATCGAATGATCGGATACGGACGCGCGCATGTCAAGGCGGACATACGCGATCACGTCAGATTTCGATGGTGCGGCGCGCAAGGGACTGCTCAACGGCGCGAGCAGCATTTGGCGCGCCCGCTCTCGGCCTGGAGCGCGCCATGGCGCGGCCGGGCCATCCGGCCCGCGCTGCGCATGGCTTGCCGGCAAAGCGGTTTGGATGGACGACTGGCTCGCCAAGCAATGTGATACGTTATATCATCGCGTCTTCATGCCGCTTCGCCGCTTCCGGGTGGCGCTGCGCCGTAACCGAATGCCATTCAAACCCCGCTCTCAAGCGTCGTTCAAGGATAGAACCATGCCCGCTATCATCCGTGCAGTCCGCACGACCGAGCGCCAGCCCGGCCGGCTCGCAGCGGCCGCCGCCGCGCTCAGGCGCGCCGCCATGCCCGCCGTGGCGGCATGCCTCGCGCTCGGCGATCTCGCGGTCGGCGTGTTCCCGTACGACGGCATGGCGTGGGTCTACGCGCCGATGCTCGCCATCGCGCTGCTCGGGCGTACGCTGGTCGCGCGCCGCACGGTCAGAGCCACGATCGCGGCCGCGCTCGCCAGCGGCCTGGTGTTCTTCGTCGTGTCGAACTTCGGCGTCTGGCTCGGCACCCTGTATCCCCACTCCGCCTCGGGGCTTGCCGACTGCTACGTCGCCGCGCTGCCCTTCTACCGCAACCAGATCGTCGGCGATCTCGTCTTC
>DATEJU010000203.1:0-27073 GCA_035277805.1 Paraburkholderia sp.
CGCGAGCGGCAGGGCGCTCTTCGCGACCAGAAAATGAAAGGCGATCACGCCGACGATGAAGAGCAGCGTGCTCGCGAGCCACTGGCGCCAACTGCAGGACCACCAGACGTACAGGCGCCGGCCGAAGTTCATGCCCCGGTCGAGCCTGAAGAGCGCCCGGCGCTCGGTGAGCGCGGCACAGCACACGAGCACGGCAAAGAGCACCGCCGCGAGAACGAGGACCTCGACATTCCACAGAAAGAATCCCGCATGCGTGCCAGTAGCGGACGCGCTCTCGCGGGACGTGGAGAACTGCTGCAAATGCTGCGCGATATAGTCCGAGGGGGAGAGTGCCTGTGAAGCATGGATTGCTGTCATCGTCGTCTCCGTATTGAGTGATGCCCCGTCGAGTGCATGATTTTTGGTTCGGAGTGCAACACTTGCCGGGCGCGCATTTGAAGTGCGTTTGCGACGCCGCCATTCTAGACTCGATCGCCTGAGCGAGCCCGCGCGTCGCGATATCGGTATGCTTGCGGAGCCTGAACTACCCGTATGTCGCAAGCCTTCGGAACTCATGCCCTCACGCAAAGATCACCGCCCGCAGCCGCCTGCCTCGCCCCCTGTGGCGCAAGGCGCCGACGCACTGGAAGACGCCGCCTTGCTGCGCCGCCTGTTGCGCGCCAAGGACCGCATGGACGCCGCTTCGCACGAGGCCTGGCCCGTCAAGCGGCTCGCCGAAGTCAGCGGCGTCTCCGAGGCGCATTTCGCGCGCTCCTTCAAGCGGGCCTTCGGCGTGCCGCCGCACCGCTATCTGCTGACGCGACGCATCGAGCAGGCGACCACGCTGCTGCGCGACACCGAGCTCGGCATCACGGATATCGCGTTCGCCACCGGCTGGGAGAGCCTGGGCACGTTCGGGCGCATCTTTCGCGACATCACCGGCATGAGCCCGAGCGCCATGCGCCGGGAGACGCGCGCCGGCATGTCCGAGCTCGATCGCGTGCCCGCTTGCGTCCTGAAGGCCGCGCAGCGCCCCGATCTCACGATGGCAGTTTTGGAGAAGCGCCGCCGGGTGGGCCAAGATACAGTGCGGCCATCAACCAAGGAGGTCAAATGAACCAGGGTATCAATGTAGTGGGCTTGTACGTCGACGACCAGGACGCCGCGCTCGCGTTTTATGTCGACAAACTCGGCTTTCGCGTCCACACGGACGTGCGCAATGGCGCTTACCGCTGGCTTACGGTCCAGCATCCGGACCAGCCCTCGTTCCAATTGGGCCTCTTCGCGCCGGGGCCGCCCATTCACGACGAAGCGACCGCGCAAACCCTGCGCGCCATGGTCGCCAAGGGGGCCATGCCGCCCCTCGTGCTCTCCGTGGCCGACTGCCGCGCGAGCTATGCCGCGCTCAAGGCGAAGGGCGTGGAATTCACCCAGGAGCCGGTGGACCGCTACGGCAGCATCGATGCGGGCTTCCGCGACCCGGCCGGCAACGGCTGGAAGATGATCCAGGCGCCGCAGAACGGCAAGTGAACATCGGCGGCCCGATGCGCTTGTCTTCATCGGATATCGGATGATCGGGGCGGCGCACGCCATGCGGTGCGTGCCGCTGCCTTAGAATGACCTCCGCGAACTCGTTTTTGCGCCTTGCGCTGTATGCGCAAGGCGGCAGCCCGTTACCGGAGTGACCCGATGTCCGTCGATATGAAAGCAAGCGCCGCGTCCGGCGAAGTCTGGTTGATTCGCCACGGCGAAACCGAGTGGAGCCTTAGCGGCCAGCACACGGGGCGCACGGATATCGCGCTCACCGATCATGGCCGCGATCAGGCGCTCGCGCTCGCGAAGCCGCTCGCCGCGCAGCGCTTCGACGCGGTGCTCTCGAGCCCGATGTCGCGCGCCATCGAAACGTGCCGGCTGGCGGGGCTGGGTGAACGGATGATGGTCTCGGCCGATCTGCACGAATGGGATTACGGCATCTACGAAGGCCGCACGACCGCCGACATCCGCAAGACCGAGCCCGACTGGAGCGTCTGGCGATCGCTGATCCCGCATGGCGAGAGTGTCACGCAGATCGAGGCGCGTGCTCGCGGCGTGGTCGAGAGTCTGCTGACGATGCTCGCGCAGGGCGGGAGCGGGGGATCTGGCGAGCACGGTGGACAGAGTGGCAAGGGCCGGCGCATTGCCGTGTTCTCGCACGCGCATTTTCTGCGGGTGCTTGCGGGCTGCTGGATGGGCGATTCGGCGGCGCTTGGCGCGCATCTCTATCTGGACACGGCGACGATCAGCATTCTCGGCTTCGATCGCGAGAGCCGCGCGCTCCGGCGGTGGAACGCGCGGCCTGAGGGGTGCGAGTAGGGCTGGGAATGGAGAAATGCTCTGGATAACGCAATGAAGGCGCTCATAATCCCCGTTTCGGTGTTGCTGGCCCTCCCCGCCTTGGCCCTCGCGGCATCACCTGCGCAGTGCGTTAGCTGGCCCACGAACATGGCGGAGGTGAAGCTCAAGAACGCGGGCATCACCGACCCCACGAAGCTCGACGAATCGAAGACGCGCGCGGTGCGGATCGCATCCCAGAAGGTCGGCAAGGACCTGTATCGCGACGTGTACGACATTACGTTCTACGAGAAGTCGGGCCGTGCAATCGAAGTCATTATGTCGAGCGAAGCATCGTCGTCAGAATGCTCCATGGGCAGCGTGGATGTCTACGTTGTCTCGCAGAAGCTCGCCGACAACTAACGCTGTCGACCGCGCCAGGCGCCGCCCGGTGCGCTGATGGCACGGTCCTTTGGTCCTAACCCACGAACGCAGGCCCATTCGGCTTCAGCCGCATGCCGGGCTTGAGCCGTTTCCAGGGCAGATCGGCGGGATCGGCGCTCATCGGGCCGGGTGCCTTCGCCACCAGCACCGCGCGCGCGATCGGCTCGAAGTCCGCGCGAAAATGCACCGAGCTCTTGTTCACGAGGATCTTCATGCGCTCGGGCTCGATGCTGGCCACGCGATAGAGATTGCGGTCGAGCATCTGCGCCTTTGTCGAGCTCACCGCCACGTGCACGCCGCCGATGCGCAAGCAGGCCACCGGGCCGAGCTCCACTTCCATGCCGTGCATCATCGGGCCGTCGTAGCGGCAGCGGCCATCCGATAGCGACACCACTTCGAAGCGCCCCGTGAAGGGCTCGTCGCCGCGCGCGCCGCTTTGGCCGCCCAGCGTGAGATCGAGCATCGTGCCCACGCCCGCCGCGTGCGCGCGCGCTGCCGCCGCGGGGTCGAAGAAGAGGCCCACGGCGGCGTCCTGGGCGTGGGCCTCGACGAGCGCGCGCAGCATGCCTGCGGTGTTGGAGTCGGCGCCGGCGCCGGGGTTGTCCTGAGTGTCGGCGATCACGACCGGGCCTTCGCGCGCATCGGTGCCCGCGGGGTTCGCTTCGGCGAGCCGCAGCGCTTCGGCCACGGCCTCGCGCGGCGCGAGAAAGGGCACTTGCCATTGCGCTTCGTCGCGGATCATGCGTTCGTAAAGCGCCTCGACGGCGGCCTCGACGGCCGATGCATCGTCGCCATAGCCCCAGATCACGGGGCCGCATTCGGCGAAGTCCGCGGCCGGAAAGCCCGGTGCGAACGACAGCGAGCGCACCGCGCCGCCTTCGCTGGCGCCAAGGCGCGCGTACATCGAGCGCGATGGCTCCAGCAGCGTGCACATGCCGTTGATCGGAATGAGGAAGGGCAGGCGCCGCACCGCGCGCGCAAGCGGCGCGCCGCGCGTGAACAGCGTCTGCAGCAGCGCCGCCGCGCGTGCGCCGGTCTCGGCCATGTCCACGTGCGGATAGGTGCGATAGGCGACGAGCGCATCGGCGTTCGCGAGCATTTGCTCGGTCACGTTCGCATGCAGGTCGAGCGACGCGACGATAGGGACTGCGGGGCCCACCGCGCGACGCATGCGCGCGAGCAGTTCGCCCTCGCCGTCGTCACAGGCTTCGCTCACCATCGCGCCGTGCAGGTCGAGGTAGACGGCATCGAAGCCGCCGCGCTGCGCCGCCGCGACGATCTCGCCCGCGATGCGCTCGTAGGCGTCGGCGGTGACGTGCGCGGACGGGCTCGCACCCGCCCACACGACCGGCACGAGACGCCAGCCCGCCTGCTGGGCGGCGCGCATGAATCCGCCCGCGGGCAGATTGACCGCGCGTAGTGCGAGCATGGCTTCGCCGCGCGGCATCGCCGGGTGGCCCTCGCCCCGCTCGAAGTTCTCATAGGCGGCCTTCGACGGCGCAAACGTGTTGGTCTCGTGCTGGAAGCCTGCGATCAGGATGGTTTTGGTCAAAACGGTGTCTCCGGGTGGTGCTTGCTGATGATGCGTGTGTTCGGCACGGGCGTGGCTCTTCCGCGCGCCGCGCTCGCTCACAGGCGATCCGCCGTGGTGGCGAAGGTCTCGGTGGCCGTGTCGGCATCGCGCGCGTGCCTCGGCACGCGAATGGCGGCCAGCAGCACCGCGCCGATCACGAGCAGCGCCACCATCGCGTAGAGCCCGGCTTGCAGCGAGCCGGTCAGCGCGTGCGCGAAGCCGATGATGGTGGGGCTCAGGAAGCCGCCGAGCAGGCCGATGGTATTGATGAGCGCAATGCCGCCCGCCGCCGTGTCGCCCTTGAGGTACTCGGACGGGATCGCCCAGAACACCGTGTAGGCGGCCCACATCATCAGCGTGGCGAGCGTCATGAAGAGCAGCGACATGCCGAGGTGGCCGCCCGCCATGGTCGCGATGGCGAGGCACAGTCCGCCTGCCAGCGAAGGCAGCGCACTGTGCCAGCGGCGCTCGCCGCGGCGGTCCGAGCTGCGGCCCACGATCACCATGCCCACCACGGCGGCGAGATACGGGATCGTCGAATACAGGCCGATGCGCATGGTGTCGGTCACGCCGTCCGCCTTGAGGATGCTCGGCAGCCAGAAGTTGACCGCATAGATGCCGCAGATCACGCAGAAGTAGGCGGCTGCCATCAAGTAGATGCGCGGGTCGGCGGCCACGCTGAGAAACGATGCGTGCCTGGCCGCCGGGGCGTGTAGTTGCGAGCGCAACGTTGTGCGTTCGTCGTCGGAGAGCCAGCGCGCGTCGTCGGGGCGGTCGGCCAGCACGAACCATGCGATCACGCCCAGCACGAC
The DNA here is from genome assembly GCA_035277805.1 of Paraburkholderia sp. Classification (GTDB taxonomy): domain Bacteria; phylum Pseudomonadota; class Gammaproteobacteria; order Burkholderiales; family Burkholderiaceae; genus Paraburkholderia. Next base: position 5,119 of record DATEJU010000203.1, read on the forward strand.
GCAGGGCAGTCCTTCGATCAGGAACATCCATTGCCAGCCCGCGAGCCCGAATGCGCCGTCGAAGGCCGTCATCGCCCACGCCGAGAGCGGCCCGCCGATCACACCGGAGAGCGGCCCGGCCGTCATCACGATGGCGATGGCGCGCGCCATGCGCGCCTCGCCGTACCAGTAGGTCAGATAGAAGATCATGCCCGGCGCGAAACCCGCCTCGAATACGCCCAGCAGAAAGCGCAGGCCGTAGAACGTGCGCACGTCGCGCACGAACATCATCGCCGCCGACGTGATGCCCCACAGCACCAGGATGCGCGCGATCGTGCGGCGCGCACCGATTTTCGGCAGGAGCAGATTGCTTGGCACTTCGAAGAGTACGTAGCCGAGGAAGAAGATGCCTGCGCCGAGGCCGTAGACGGCGTCTGAGAGCGAGAGGTCGCTTTGCATCTGCAGCTTGGCGAAGCCGATGTTGAGCCGGTCGAGGCAGGCGAACAGGTAGCAGATCAGGAGAAACGGCAGGATGCGCCAGTTCAGGCGCCGATAAAGGGCTGCTTGGCGCGCGTCGGACGAGATCGTGGGGGCAGTGCTCACGGGCAGGCTCCTGTGGGTTGTCCTGTGGGTTGGGCTGCTGGCGGTCTGGGTCTTGTTTCGAGGATCGTCGTCAGACAATAAAATGCGAGCAACAGCAACCGAAGTCGTGTAGCGTTGCCTGTTGGGCAACACAAGAATCGAGGAGACGCGATGCGGGACATCAACCAGCGGCGGCTGCGGTATTTCCATGAGGTGCTCACGCAGGGCTCGATTCGCGGCGCGGCGGACAGCCTGAACACGGCCGCTTCGGTCATCACGCGGCAGATCCGCCTGCTCGAGGAGGAGATTGGCGCGACGCTGTTCGAGCGCCGCGCGCGCGGCGTCGCGCCTACCGAGGCCGCGCAGCATCTGGTGGAGTACTGGCGCGGCTGCCAGGCGCAGCAGGAACAGTTCGAGCATCGGCTGCAGGCGTTGCAGGGCCTGCAGCAGGGTCAGGTGCGCGTCGCGACGAGTGAAGGCTACGTGGACGGCCTGATGGACGAGGTGCTCACCGAGTTCTGCGAGCGCTACCCGCGCCTCGACGTGGGTGTGGACGTGCTGCCCGTGAACGACGTGGTGAGCGGCGTGGTGGAAGGGCGCGCGCATATCGGCCTTGCCTACAATCCGCCCGCGCATCCGCATATCGAGTATTGCGCGAGCGCGCCGGCGCCCGTGGTGGTGCTCGTGCATCCCGCGCATGCGCTTGCCACGCGCGGCGCGCCCGTGCGCGTGGACGACCTGCTGCACTATCCGCTCGCCGTAATGCCACCTGCGTTCGGCCTTGGCCAGATCGTGCAGATGCTCGCGTATTCGGACAACGTGCAACTCAATGCAACGCTCACGACCAATTCGCTCACCGTGCTCAAGCACTTTGCGAAGAAGGGCGAGGGCATCACGCTGATTGGCCAGTTCGCGGCCATGCACGAGATCGCGGCGGGCGAACTGATGGCGCTGCCGGTGATGCATCCACTGTTTCAGTCGGCGAAGGCGCGCATGCTGGTGCGCGCGGGCCGTCCGCTCTCCGCGGCGGCGCAGGAGCTGCTGCGCTGGCTGCTCGCGCGGCTGAGCGCGTTTCGCGGGCGGGAATGAGGGGGAAGAGGTGCTCGCGAGGCGCGACCAGGACGATTGAGCACGTAATCAAGAGTCTCAGGCATTCAAAGCCCGGTTGAGCCTCGCTATGCTGGCACCTGGTCAGCCTGTCGTGTCTTGTTCCGGAGCGGATTGGCGGAGGTCATGTTCCAGTACGGATCGCGTCGATAATTTGTTCACCTGAATACACGGCCGGCGGAGCGTTTTCACTCATGCGGGAGATTGCTATGGCAAAACCATTTGGATCGACATCCACAACAGATGACGTGCTATCGGGCATGGATCTAAGCGGAAAGCGTGTGCTCGTGACCGGCGTATCGGCTGGCCTTGGCGTGGAGACGGCCCGCACCCTTGTGGCTCATGGAGCCCGGGTGGTGGGTGCCGCGCGCGATCTTGCCAAGGCGGAGCGGGCGACCGCCGGCATCCACGCGCAGGCTTCGAGCGGCGGCGCGTTTTCGCTGGTGCAACTGGACCTTGCCTCGCTCGCGAGCGTGCGCGCCTGCGCCGATGCGCTGATCGAGAAGGGGCAGCACTTCGATGCGGTGATCGCCAACGCCGGCGTGATGCGCACGCCCTTCGGCCACACCGCGGATGGCTTCGAAACGCAGTTCGGAACCAATCATCTCGGACACTTCGTGCTTTTGAACCGGATTGCGCCGCTGATCGCGCCAGGCGGGCGCGTGGTCATGGTTTCGTCCTCCGGGCATCGCTATGCGGATGTCGACCTCGAGGATCCCAACTTCGTGCGTACATCTTACGACCCGATGATTGGGTATGGCCGCTCCAAGACCGCCAACATCCTGTTCGCGGTGGAGTTCGATCGTCGGCATCGGGCGCGCGGGGTGCGGGCGGCAGCGCTTCACCCAGGCGTGATCAGGACCGAGCTCATCCGCCACATGCTGCCTGGCGAGCTCGAAGCGACCATGGAGCGGATCAACGCCCAGTTGGCCGCCGAGGGCAAGCCGCCGATGCAATACAAGACGGTGCCGCAAGGCGCGGCGACTTCGGTCTGGGCCGCCTTCGTTGCTCCCGCCGAAGCTGTTGGGGGCCGCTACTGCCAGGATTGCGAGGTGGCGCAGGTCGCAAGCGAGGGCGCCAACACGGTGAATGCAGGCGTCAGACCGTATGCCGTGGATCCGGAGCGCGCCAGGGCGCTTTGGGCGCGGAGCGAGGAGTGGGTTGACGAACGCTTCTGACCCTCTGCTGCGGCGCCGTGAAGAACTTGTGGATTGCCCGCGGCATATTCCAGCACGCAGCCTTCGGTATCGACGCCGATCGTGAGGAGCGTTTTCCAATGCCCGGTATCGGGCTGACTCGGGTCCGGGCGCACGCAGACCGGCGCGTTTGCGCCTGCGTTGCCACACATCGCTTCAGCGCGGCTGCGCAGGTCGCTGGTGTTCCTGTTGGCTAATTCGGAGTCTCGGTCACGAAGGTATGCATTTTCAAGTTTAAAAAGGCATCCGAAATAATATCAACGCGGTACGCGCCGTATATTCCCCTTCTCGAGCCACGACACCACCTCGTCGACCATCGGATGATGGCGCCGGGTATTCCACACGAGGGCCGCCGTAACCACGGCGATCTTCTCCTTTAGCGGCCGAACGACGACGTTCTCCGGCGCCAGCTTGCGCATCGACGACGGCACCAGCGCCACGCCCTGTCCGCAGCCGACGTACGCAATCTGCGACGTGACCGAGCGCACCTCGTGCGTGACGCGCGGCGTCAAGCCGTGCGAGCGGCAAACCGAAGCCAGCATGTCGAAGTAGACGGGGCTGACCTGACGGGACGACATCACGAGCTGCTCGTCCGCTAGCGATTGCAGTCGCACCCTTGGCAAGGCGGCGAGTGCGTGATCCTTGGGAAGCGCCACGGCCAGGCGGCCTTCGGCGAGCGGCAGGGTGGCGACGCCGCTGCCCACTTCGCCGTCCACGCGCGCGAACGCGAGATCGAGCTCTCCCGCCTCCAGCGCGGGGGTGACTTCGACGCTGTCGATTTCGCGCACGAACACGGTCAGATGCGGATGCGCGCGCTTGAGCGCGTCGAGTATCGGCGGCACCGTTTCCAGCATCGCGGACGTGACCGCGCTCACATGCAACACGCCGGACTGGCCGGCGGCCACTTCGCGCACGACGCGCTCCAGCCGTTCAGCCTGGCGCGCGAACTGCTGGACGGCTGGCAGGATCGCCGCGCCGGCCGGGCTCAGTTGCGTCCCCTGGCGAGAGCGACAAAAAAGCTGCATCTTGAGCGATTGCTCGAGTACCTTGATCTGCACGGTGAGCGGGGGCTGGGACATGTTCAGCCGCTCGGCCGCGCGTCCAAAATGCTGCTCTTCGGCGACCGCAAGGAACATCCATAGCTGCCGTAATCAGCGCGCGCAACCGCGTGATTCAGATCGATGCGGGCAATCCCGTGCAGATGGCGGGCGTGAGCGTGCACGAGGGCGACTACGTGATCGCCGATCGCTGCGGAACGGTCTTCGTTTGCGCAGGCCGTATCGAAGAGGTGCTCGACCTGGGCGAGCGCATCGCGCGCCGCCAGGACGGCATGGTGGCCGCCGTGCGTGCCGGGCGCTCGGTCGCCGAGGTTATGCACGACAAGGAATTCGACGCCATTCGCACCAGTTGACTGGATAATTTGATCAGGAGTTCTGTACATGGAGAATGCAAAAAAGGCCAGCGGCGAAGACCAGCAACTGGTCGCGCTCTTTGACGGCCTGGCGCATTGGATTCGGCACCGGACTTCGCTGGCTTATCGACGCCATGGAGAAGTTGCAGGGGCAGCAGACGTCCGGTGCCTGTACCATCTCGCAGCACGCGGCGCTCGCCGCGTTGACGGGGCCGCAGGATTTCATCGGGCACTCGCGCATGGCGTTCCAGCGCCAGCGCGATCTCGTCGTGGAGCGGCTCCACCGGGCTGCGGGGCTGCATTGCGAACGAGGCCGTGGTCAACGCGTTGCGCGACGAGGCCGGCGTGGCGGCCGTGCACGGCAGCGTGTCTGGTCTCGGGCCTTACATCCGCATTGCGTATGCACTGGACGACGAGTTGCTGGCGCGCGCGTGCAGTGCCATTCAGGGTTTTTGCCGAGCGCTGGAGGACTGACGGCGTTTTGAGGCCCTGCTTCGGAGAATGAAGACGATGCAACAGGAATTCATTCAATCGCGATTCTCGTTCGCCATCGACGGCACGGTGCTGGATGTTTCAGCCATTCATCGCGCCGGCGAGGAGGCGAAGGCGCCGATCGTGTTCCTGCACGGATTCGGATCGACCAAGGAAGACTACGCCGATATCGTGCGCCATGACGCGTTTGCCGGGTCGGGCATTCGATGGGTGGACTCACCGCATTGATGCTCGCGCACCGTTGCCCGGAGCGCGTGATCAGCTTTGTCGACATCGAAGGCAATATTGCGCCCGAGGACTGCTTTCTCAGCCGGCAGATCGTCGACTACCCGCACGAGAACGCCGAACGGTTCTTCGATGACTTCATCGAGCGAACCCGCCAGGCGCCGGCGTGGGCGAGCGCGTTGTACGCCGCAAGCTTGCGCCACAAGGTGCGCCCGGGGGCCGTGGGTGCCATCTTCCGCTCGATGGTCGAACGCTCGGATAACGGCGACCTGATGAGCAAGTTCCTCGGTTTGCCATTTCCACGCATGTTCAGGTACGGAGAACAAAATGTGTCGTTATCCTATTTGAAAGCCATTCACGAGCAAGGCGTCGAGCTGGCCGAGATTCCCGATTGTGGCCATTTCCCGATGTATTCGAACCCGGTGCTCATGTGGAGTGCAATTGCCGGGTTTCACGCGCGCGTGCCATAAGTCGCTAGCCGCGCGAAGCGGTTCGTCTGCGCGATGGCCGTGACAGAAAAAGGGGGCAAATAGGCGATAATTTCCTGCGCCTGAGGAACCGCTAAAAAAGCGCTTGACCTGGAGTGCACTCGAAGTCTCACCATCAAGCATGTCGTTGAGGGAAAACACATGAAGATCGGCGATCTGGCAAGCATGACGGGCCTTTCCGTCCACACGATCCGTTACTACGAGCGCATCGGATTGATTCCGTTCGCGCTGCGCGACGCGTCGGGGCAGCGGGCCTACGACCGGTCGATTCTCGAATGGCTGGCGTTTCTGGGCCGCCTGAAGAAGACCGGCATGCCGATCCAGGGCATGCTGCGCTACGCAGAGCTGCGCGCGCAGGGCACCGCCACGGAAAGCGAACGCTGCGAGTTGCTGATGGCGCACCGCGACGCCGTGCGCGCGCATGTTGCCGAGCTTCAATCGTGTCTTCTCGCTCTCGACGCCAAGATCGAAGGCTATTCGACCGCCCAATCATCTTCGCGAGACAAGGCACATGCAGAACTCCACGAATCGACAGAATCAGGTCAACCAGCAGAGCGAAGCGCTCGCACACGACGCGGCGCAGGAAAGCCGGCTCGCGCGCGGCCAGCGCATGCTCGCGGCGATTGACGGCAGCGCGGGCGAGCACGTCGTTGCCTCGCTCGCGGATATCGCGCCCGATTTCGCGCGCTATCTGCTGGAATTTCCGTTCGGCGATATCTACGCGCGACCGGGCCTCGACCTGCGCTCACGCGAGATCGCGACCATCGCGGCGCTCACCGCGCTCGGCCATGCGCAGCCGCAACTCAAGGTGCACGTCGCCGCCGGGCTGAACGTGGGCTTGAGCGAGGAGGAGATCGTCGAGACCATCATGCAGATGGCCGTTTATGCGGGTTTTCCTGCCGCGTTGAACGGATTGTTTTCGGCGCGCGAGGTGTTTGCGGCGCGGCGTGCGGGTGGTGGGGAAGGCGTGCCGGCGGCGGCGTCGGTGCCTGAAGAAGCGGCGAGTGCGGCTTGAGCGGCATCTATCTGGCGGGCCGTTGAATCATGCCGCTTGCTCGCCGTACTTGCGGGGCTTATTTCGGGTTCGTCGAGGATTACCGGGAAACGCGTTGTAGTTGTATCCCGACACCGAAACGCCCCACGATTTCGCTTGCGCTGCCAGCGGCGCAAGCAGCGCAGACGCTCAAGCCGGCGGCGAGCCAAGTCTCCGTTGAGCCGCCGGTCGGTTTGTACGAGGCCCCCGGTAATGGCCGGATGCGGGCGGCGCATGCCGCTGCACCCGCGCCGGTCGAGTTGCTCAAAACAGCGCCAACGGCATTCCCACGACGAGCCGGTACTCCATGTTGCTTGGGTCCGAGTAGTACTTCGAGCCGTGGTGCCACATGGCAATCAACGAGATCTTCGTGTCTTTGAAACGGCCGCTCTGCACGGTGTACGAGGGAATGAAGCCGAATTCGTGATGGGTGCCGTGCACGGGCTGGCCGTTTTTCCAGTAGAGGCTGTACAGCGCGCTATCGGGCGAAGCGTTTGCCGCCGCGCCCGCCGAGGCGTCGGCGCCCCAGCCCAGCGCGTACCACAGCATCGCCTTCGCGCCAGGCAGGCCGGCGTATTTGCCGTCGAAGCCATAGCGCACCTGGAACGACTTCTCGTGCGGCGCGTTGTAGTCCACGTCCATCGAGTTCACGAGATAGATGCCGTTGGTCTCGTTCACATAGTCGAAGAACTGGTCGCCGAGAATTTGCTGGAAGCCGAATAGCAGCGAATGCGCGCCGTGCTGCGCGGACAGCGAGAGGCTATAAGCGTTGTTGTTGATATGGCCTTCCTTGCCGCCGCCCACGCTATGGGTGGAATAGATGTTGGCGAAGCCGGTCCACCTGAGCGTCGATGGGTTGCCGATGCTGTGCTGCAGTGAGCCGTAATACTGGCGCCATACGTCGTCGGCCTGGTTGGCGAAGAGCGAGAGGCTGCCGTTCGGGCTGTAGTCCCAGCTGCCGCCCGCGTAGCTGAAGCGCTTGAACGACACGCCGCCATATGCGGTCGTGAGGTCGGTGAGGTTCGTGTGGCCGCGCGCGTCCACTTTGGTGAAGCTGCCGCCTTGCAGCACGGCATTCGGCAGGTCCTTGCTCACGAGCGACACGCCGAGGAACGTGGGCGGCAGGGCGCGGTTGTCGTGCGGCTCGAAGAAGGGGTTGTTCTCGGTCATCTGCAGGCCGTACTTGACCACCGTATCGGAGACGCGCGCCTTCACGTCGTAGATGCCTGGATACGCCCACGCTAGCTGGTTCGAGCCGCCGCCGCCCTTGGCGACGTGCACCATGTTGCCGGCGCCCTGGCCGCCGTCGAGCTTGAATGCGCCGTAAAGCGAGGCGTCCACGCCAAAGCCGATCGGGCCTTGCGTGAAGCCGGAGGTGTAGTCGAGCATCGCGCCCTCAACCCAGGCATGGCGGTGCGGTCCGCCGTCGACGTCTTGCACGTCGGCGTAGTTGCGCAGATTGAGCGTCAGGTGACTGTCGCCGATGAAGCCTTTGCTCGCGGCCTGGCCCGATTGCGCGCCTGGCGGATTATCGGCGCGCACGGTCTCGTTCGCGCTTTGCTCGGGCGACGCTGCGGCGAGCGTTTCGGGTGCGTTGGGCGCGACCAGCGGGTCGACGTTCTGCGCCTGATGACTGCGTGCGGCTGGCGTGGCGCTCTGCTGCGCGGATTGTTGCGTGGCTTGCCGGGATCGCGTGCGCGCGGCCTGGCGCTTGTACTTGCGCGTCTGCCGGGTAGCGGGCTTCGATGCCGAATTCGCGGGTGCATTCGCCACTGCGTTCGTGGTGGACACGGGCGCAAGCTGTGCCGTGTCCGCGGCGTGTGTCGCCGCTGCACCCAAGGACGCGGCCAGTGCGAGCGCCGTTAGTGTCGCTGCGTTTCTCCCGATCTTGAGGTCTCGTTGCATCGTCTATCCCTGATTGTGTTGTCGTTGAAATATGGCAATCGATAAGGATTGCCAATCTGTTGTGCCAACCTGTTGCATAGATGAGGTGGATGGTTCAGGCAGGACGTGAGCCGCCGGCTTCGCGCGGGTGCCAGCAGGCGGCTATCGACTGCCCGGTGGCGTCGGTACGGAAAGCTGGGGTCGCGCCCACGCACATCTGCGAGGCCGCCGGACAGCGCGTGCGGAAGGCGCAGCCCGAAGGCGGGTTCAGCGGCGAGGGAATTTCGCTGGTGAGCGGCGGCACGCGGCGCGCGCGGCCGAGCGCCGGATCGGGGACCGGTACGGCGTCGAGCAGCGCCTGTGTGTAAGGGTGCAGCGCACCGTCATAGACGGCCTCGCAGGTGCCTAACTCCATCACGCGGCCCAGATACATCACCATCACGCGATGGCTGATGGTTTTCACTACTGCGAGGTCGTGTGCCACGAACAGCAGCGAGAGCGCGAGTTCGCGCTGCAAGTCGCGTAGCAGGTTGACGATCTGCGCCTGGATGGAAACATCGAGCGCCGAAACCGGCTCGTCGCAGATCACGAGTTCCGGCCCGCCGATCAATGCGCGCGCGATGCCCACGCGCTGGCACTGACCGCCAGAGAATTCGTGCGCGCGCCGCGCCGCGTGATGGACGTTCAGGCCGACACGTTCGAGCATGATCAGCACGCGGCGCTCGATTTCCTGGCGGCCCATCTGCGGCGCGTGCGTCCTGAGCGGCTCGGCCACGATTTCGCCTATCGACATGCGCGGATCGAGCGAGGCGAGCGGGTCCTGGAAGATCATTTGCACATCGCGGCGCAGTGTGTCGAGCGTGCGGCGCGTGCCGAGCACGGTTTCCTCGCCCCGCCATTTCACGCTGCCCGCGGCGATCGGCGCGAGGCCGATCACGGCGCGTGCGAGCGTGGACTTGCCGCAGCCGGACTCGCCTACGAGTCCGAGCGTCTCGCCGCGCCGCACGTCGAACGAGATGCCGTTGACGGCATGCAGCGTGGCCTTCTGCCAGGGCCAGGTGCCGCGCGCGACGCGGAAATTGACGGTGAGATCGCGAACACCAAGGAGTACTTCGGTTGACGGCTCGCTTGCCGCCACGGTGCCGGCCGGTGTCGGGTTGGCGCTCATGCGCGCACTCCCGGCGCGGCCAGCGCTATCGCGGCCTCGCCTCGCTCAATGGGCCGAGTGTGCTGATGGGACTGATCGGGCAGCGTCGTCAGATGGCACGCGCGCGAACGCGTGCCGTCGGAGTGGAGCGCGGGCGTGTGCGTCTGGCAGTGCTCGGAGGCGAATGCGCAGCGTGGTGCGAACGCGCAGCCGGCGACCTCGTCACCGGGAAGCGGCGGATTGCCGGGGATCGTGCGCAACGGTGCACCGCGTGGTGCGTCGAGGCGCGGCAATGCGCCGAGCAGCCCGGCGGTGTACGGATGCCGCGGTTGCGCGAACAATGCGCAGGCCGGCGCTTTTTCGACGGCACGTCCTGCGTACATCACCATGACATCCTCGCAGAGTTCGGCCACTACACCCATGTCGTGCGTGATGAGCAGAATGGCCGTGCCGCGCTCGCGGTTCATCTCGCGCAGGAGCGCCATGATCTGCGCCTGGACCGTGACGTCGAGCGCGGTGGTGGGCTCGTCGGCGATCAGCACGTCGGGTTCCATCATCAGCGCCGCCGCAATCAACACGCGCTGGCGCATGCCGCCCGAGAACTCATGCGGATACATGCCAATGCGGCGTGCGGCGTCGGGAATGCGCACGCGCTCCAGCGCCTCGATCGCGCGCCGGCGCGCTTCGCGGCGCGTCACGCGGCGATGCAGCTGAAGGCCCTCGGTCATCTGCCGCTCGATCGTCAGGAACGGATTCAGCGAGGTCATCGGATCCTGGAAGATCATGGCGATGCGGTCGCCGCGAATGCGGTTCAACGCGGCCGGGCTCATCGCGAGCAGGTCCTCGCCGCGCAGGCGTGCGCGGCCATGTGCGCGCCCGTTCGCGGCGAGCAGGCCGAGCAGCGCCATCACCGTCTGGCTCTTGCCTGATCCGGATTCCCCGACGATCCCGAGCGTGCCGCCCGCTTCCAGCGCGAACGAGACGTCGTGCACCACGGTGACGGGCGGCGCTTCGTGGCGCAAGTGGCGCACGTAGCGCACGTAGCGCACGCCGAGGTTTTCGACTTCGAGCAGCGCCATGTCAATGCTCCCGCGGATCGAACGCGTCGCGCAGGCCGTCGCCGACGAAGTTCACGCAATAGAGCGTCGTGCACAGCAAGGTGGCAGGGCACAGCAGCAGCCACGGCATGGTGTCGAGCTTCTGCGCACCGTCCTGAATCAGCACGCCCCAGCTCGTCATGGGTTCCTGCACGCCCAGGCCGAGAAACGACAGCACCGATTCGGTGAGGACGATGCCAGGCACCGTGACGGTCGCGTACACGGCCACGATGCCGACCAGATTGGGCACGATGTGGCGCGCGACGATGGTCGCGGGTCGCACGCCGATGGCGCGCGCGGCGTCGACGAACTCGCGCGTGCGCAGCGAGAGCGTCTGACCGCGCACGACACGCGCCATGTCGAGCCACGAGAACGCACTAATAGTCAGGATAACGAGCGAAAAATCGCGGCCGAACAACGTCACCATCAGAATCGCAATCAACATGTACGGGATCGCATACATCATGTCGACGAAGCGCATGAGGATGGCATCCGTGCGGCCGCCCAGGTAGCCAGCGCTCGCGCCGTATGCCACGCCTGCGCAAGTGGAAATGAGCGTGCCGAGCAGTCCCACTTCGAGCGAGACGCGCCCGCCCACGAGTGTGCGCGCGAGCAGGTCGCGGCCCAGTTCGTCGGTGCCGAACCAGTGGGCTCCTTGCAGCGTGGGCGCGAGGCTGATTGCGCTCCAGTCGTTGTCGATGGGGGAATTGGGCAGCACGAGCGGGCCGATGAAGCAGGCGAGGGCGATCAGCACGAGCAGCGCAAGGCTCACGAGCGCTGCGCGATGACGCATGAAGCGCGCGAGCGCGGGCGAGGTGCTGCGCTTTGCGGCGGCAGCCGGCGCCGGCAGGGAAGACAGGACATTCATGGCGTGAGGAGTGAACCCGGTTCAGTAGCGGATGCGCGGATCGAGCCACGCATAGGCGAGATCGACGAGCAGGTTGAACAGCACGGCGGCGATCGTGGTGAGCACCACGAGGCCGAGCACGAGGGTGTAGTCGCGGTTGACCGCGCCATTCACGACGAGCTGCCCGAGGCCCGGCAGCGCGAACACCGATTCGGTCACCACGGCGGCGGTGATTGACGAAATGCATACCGGACCGAGCAGCGAGACGACCGGCATGAGCGCGGGCCGCAATGCGTGGCGCAGTACGACGGTGCGCCCTGGCAGGCCTTTGGCGTGCGCGGTGCGGATGAAATTGCCCGCGAGCACTTCGATGAGGCTGCCGCGCATCACGTGCGCGATGGCGGCCATGTTGATGATGACGAGCAGCGCGACAGGCAGCACGCGATGACGCCAGTCGCCTTCGCCCCAACCGCCCGCCGGCAACCAGCCGTTGCCGTCCTGGGTCTTGAGCAGCACGGCAAACAGCAGCACGAGCACGGGGCCGAGCACGAACGGCGGCACCACATTGCCGAGGTTGCCGAGCAACATGACCGCGTGATCGATGGAGCTGTTGCGGCGCACGGCAGCAACCGTGCCGAGCGCAACGCCCAGCAGCACGGCGAGTGGAATCGAGATGCCGCCGATGCCGAGGCTCACCGGCAGCGCCTTCCTCACCAGTTCGTTGACCGTCCAGTCGGCGTAACGGAACGAGCCGCCGAGATCGCCGTGCACGAGCGCGCCGAGGTAGCGCAGATACTGCTGCCATAGTGGCTCGTCGAGGTGGTAGCGAGCGTTCAGATTCGCCAGCGCCGCGGCGGAGAGGGCGCGGTCGGTATCGAACGGGCCGCCCGGCGTGAGATGCAGCAACAGGAAGCAGGCCGTCACGACGGCGAGCACAGTGGGCACCGACCAGAGCACGCGGCGCAAGGTGTAGGCGAGCATGGCGGGGCGCCGATCAGTGTTTGAGGATGTACATGTCTTGCGTTGCGCGCTGGTCGATGTAATTGCTGAGCGCATAGCCACCGACCCACGGCTTCACGAGGCGCGCGTTGGCATACTGGAAGAGCGGCACCATCGGATAGTCGTTCATTGCCAGCGAGAACGCCTGCGTGAGCATTGCGCTGCGCTTCGCATCGTCGAGCTGGCGGTTGGCTTCGTCGGCCTGGGCATCGGCCTTCGCGTTGCAACTGCGTTGATCGTTTTGCGGGCTTGCGCATTGCACGAGCGCATAGAACGTCATGGCATCGTTGTAGTCGGCGTACCAGCCGTTGCGCGCGATCTGGTAGGCGCCGTCATGCCGCTGCTTGAGCAGCACCTTGAACTCGAGGTTCTCGATCGTTACGTTGACGCCGAGCTTGGAACGCCACTCGCTCGATGCGAACAGCGCGACTTTCTTGTGCAATTCGTTCGTGTTGTAGGTGAGCTTGAACGCGAGCGGTTTGGCATCCGAATAGCCGGCGGCCCTGAGCAGCGCGCGCCCAGCGTCCACGCGTTTGGCCATTGGCCACGCGGCCCACTCCGGTGTGAATGGCTGCGCGCCTTTTGTGCCATTGACGACGAGGCCGTAGGCGGGCCGCTCGCCATTCTGTGTGATTTTTGCAGTCAGCAGGTCGCGGTCGAGCACCATGGAAAGCGCCTGGCGTACGCGGGCATCCCGCAGGGCAGTGTCGTTGTTGTTCAGCGAGTAGTAGTACGTACCGATCTGCGTGGTGGCCTTGAGATCGTGTCCGAACTGCTTCATGAGCTGGGCGTATTGACCCGATGGAAGCTGGAACGTCATGTCGATCTGCCCGGCCTGATACATGCGCAGGGCGGTTTCATCGCTTTCGATGGGCAGCCAGGTCGCCTTGGCGATGGCGACGTTCGCGGCGTTCCAGTAGTACGGATTCTTGGTGAGGACGATGCGATTGTTCGGCTGCCAGTCGGCCAGCACGTAGGGGCCATTGCCCGTGAGATTGCCGGGCCGCGTCCAGGTTCTGCCGAACTTCGCGACTGTCGCGCGGTCGACAGGGGCGAGCGTGGAGCCTTCGGCGAGCTCGGGGAAGAACGGCGTTGGCGTCTCGGTCGTGACTTCGAGCGTGTACGGATCGATCGCGCGCACGCCGAGACTGGAGGTCGGCTGCTTGCCGGCGATCACCGCCTTGGCGTTCTTCACGAATTCGACGGCAATGGTATAGGGGGAAGCCGTCTTCGGGTCGGCAACGCGCTGCCACGCATAGACGAAATCAGCCGCGGTGACGGGGCGGCCATCGCTCCACCTCGCGTCGTGGCGCAGCTTGAAGACCCACACGTCGGGCGAGGGTCGCGACCATGATTGAGCCACACCCGGTACGACATTGCCTGCCGCGTCGATGCGCGTGAGACCTTCGAACAGATCGATGCCGACTAACTGAGCCGAGACCGACTCGATATACGCGGGGTCGAGCGATTCCACTTCGGCGAGAATCTGCCGCGTGATTTCCTGTTTGGCGGCGAGCGCGGTGCCCGCCGGAATGGTGACCGCGCGCGACGGCTCGATATGCGCGAGGGAGCACGCGGCCAGCATGGCGGCGACAATAAAATTGCGTGTCATTTGGTATCCTGATTAAATATTTTTTCGAAAGCCGGTTATCAGGCGGATGAAGAGTAGCTCGATCTGGCGAACGGGGGCGATTATTGGAATCGGCTCGTGCGCTTGTCAATCAGGGCAGATCGGCCGAAAAAATCGGACTCATCTGATGGTCACCCGCCATGGTTGAGCGAGCGATTGGGTTGTGTCGACGTAAATCGTTGATATTGAAATCTTTATTCGCGGACGCTTCGCCGGTGGAAATCGGCACGAAAGCAACTCGATATCACCGCGCGCAAAAGGACGTTTCGTGCGCCGAGTTGAGATCGATCAAGTTCTGAGCCCGCATATTCGGGCGCTTTGCGTGCGCTCAGGTGGCGCATGCGGCTATGCGCTTGATCCTCTTGCGAACTCTTTCATCCGCGCGAAAGCGCGCCCGCCCGATCAGACTACCGAAGCAATCTGCTCGCGCAGCCACTGGTGAGCCGGGTCGCGATGCACGCGCTCATGCCACAGCATGCACATTTCATAGCCAGGTACCTCGACCGGCGCTTCGACCACCTTGAGCGCGGCGTTGTCGCGCACGAGCCGCCACGGCAGCATCGCCACGAGATCGGTCTGCACGAGTGCCGACATCACGAAAAGAAAATGCGGCACGGAGAGGACGACGCGGCGTACCAGCCCCGCCTCGGCCAGCGCTTCGTCCGTCACGCCGCGAAAGCCGCCGCCGTCCGGCGAAACGATCACGTGCTCCAGTTCGCAGAACTGCTTCACGCCGGGGCGGCGCTTGAGCCGCGGATGCCCCACGCGCCCCGCGAGCACGTACCGCTCCTTGAATAGCACGCGCTGGCGCAGGCCTTCGGGCGCATCGCTGGTGATATGGAATGCGAGGTCGATCTCGCCCTGTTCCGTCGCTTTGGCGATGCGCGGCGGCACGAGCTCGACGATCGCAAGACGCGTATGCGGCGCTGCCTCGCGCATGGCACGCAGCGCAGGCAGCGCGATGGTCGACTCGCCGTAGTCGGTGGCGGCCACGCGCCAGGTGTGCTGCGCGGCGGACGGATCGAATGGGCTTGCGGGGGCCACCGCGCGCTCCAGTGCTTCGAGCGCTTCGCGCAAGGGCTCGCGCAGCGCCTGTGCGCGCGTCGTGGGCCGCATGCCGCGCGGCCCCGGCAGCAGGAGCGGGTCGCCAAGCAGCTCGCGCAGCTTCGCCAGATGGACGCTCACCGCCGGCTGCGAGAAGTTCAGGCGCTCGGCGGCGCGCGTGACGTTGAGCTCGGCGAGCAGGACGTCGAGCGTGACCAGCAGATTGAGATCGAGGCGGCGCAAATTATGCACGGTAATACCTGCCATTGCCGATATTCATTTCAAATATAGCAGACGGTTCCCTATGCTGAGAGCCATTCACTTGATCGATGCAACCAGCGGAGCTTCAGCATGAACGTACTTGTCGTCTACGCCCACCCCGAGCCGCGCTCGCTCAACGGGACGCTCAAGGATTTCGCGGTCGACCGTCTCACGCAGGCCGGCCACGCGGTGCAGGTCTCGGACCTGTACGCAATGAACTGGAAAGCCGTACTCGACGCGCAGGACGCGCCCGCGCGCGATGCCGCCGCGCCGTTCAATCCGTCACTCGATTCGAAGCACGCGTTCGAGAACGGCACGCAAAGCGCGGACATCGCGCGCGAGCAGGACAAGCTGCTTTGGGCCGACGCCGTCATTCTGCAGTTTCCGCTCTGGTGGTTTTCGATGCCCGCGATCCTCAAGGGCTGGATCGAACGCGTCTACGCATATGGCTTCGCGTATGGCGTGGGAGAGCACTCGGAGCGGCGCTGGGGCAACCGCTATGGCGAAGGCACGCTCGCGGGCAAGCGCGCGATGCTGGTCGTGACGGCGGGCGGCTGGGAATCGCATTACAGCGCGCGCGGCGTCAACGGACCGATCGACGACATCCTCTTTCCGATTCATCACGGCGTGCTCTATTACCCGGGCTTCGACGTTCTGCCGCCGTTCCTCGTGTATCGCACGGGGCGCATGGACGAAGCGCGCTTTGCGGCCACGCGCGCGGCATTGGGCGAACGGCTCGATACGCTCGGGAGCGCCGCGCCGATAGCGTTTCGTCCGCAGAATGCGGGGGCGTATGAGATTCCGGCGCTCACGTTGCGCGACGGGATCGCGCCCGGGAGCGCCGGTTTTGCGGCGCACATCGCCCGCAACTAGTGGATGGCGTGCGGCTCCGGACATCACGGAGCCGCACGCGAGGCAGTTTGCGCTTGTCTAGCTGAACCAGCCCCAGATGCCCTTATTTTCCTGCGGGCGGTGGTACATCTCCAGTTGCGCGCCGGTGTCCTCGTCTACGTAGGGCGCCGCTTGTTTGGACAACTGGTCAAGATCGTATTCGACGCCGCCGAAGTCGCCATTTGCGAGACTCTGCGCCTGACCGTTGCGCCCGATTGTATCGTCGAGGTCGATGCCGAGTACGTAATCACGCCCATTATCCTTGACGGTCTTGAGCAGCACGACGGTGTGCATGCCCGTGTAGTTGGAATCGGGGCGTGCAATGTTGCGGGCGCTCAGCACGAGCGGGCCTTTATCGAGTTCCTTGCGCAATTGATCCGCGTTCAGCGGTCCGGTGGACACGGGCTTGAGCCTGCCGTCGGGCACACCGGCTGCGTGTTGCGCGACTCTGCCGTGATCGAGGAAGCAGGTTTGTGGATCTTGCGGTTTCAGAACTTTCGACTCGATCAGCCTGGCGATACGCGGGTCGTTCTTCGCGTACTTGCCGAGCGAAACGAGTCGCGACAGCGGCCCACCGCCCGGTCCGCCGACGTCGCCATGGACCGTCCAGGCGCCGCTCTGCGGATCGTAGCGCACCGGATAGCTAAAGGCGCTTGATCGCTCCGGATTCACGGCCCGCCACGTTTCGTTATCCGAATCGTATTTGACCTTGAAATATTGATCGCCATTCCGGATATAGTGATTATTATTAGCGTCGTTGAGCACACCCTGCGCGTTCTGGTCGGGCGAGAGGGGTTGTCGTTGCGGATCGAGCTCGGTCGCGTAGCGCGACGGGATGGCCATCGGGTTTCCTTCGATGCGGGCGCGGGCCTCCAGCATGCGCGGGTCGAGCGATGGCCCTATGTCGGCGGGTTTGTAGGCGAGTTGGGCTGGCTCGCCGCCTTCTGCCGGAGCCTGCAGCTCGGGCGTGAGCAGGTGCGCCGACGACGACAAGCGAGGCTCGCCGACCGCTGCTGCCGCTTGCGCGTCCTTTTCCTCCGGGGTCAAAGCGAGTTGGCCGTTGTTCAGACCCAGCTTCAGATCCTGCGCCGAATCCTCTGCAGTTGCAGCTTCCGCGCGGAAATCCCGCAAAAAACTCGTGAAGGTCTTGCCTCCAGCCGTTATGCCGCCGGCTAAGGGGTTGACTATGGCGCCTGCGATCCCGCTGCCAATGTCAATGCCCAGCCGTTGGGAGGGTGACAGCGTCGAGGCGCCGTCGAGCACGGTGGATAGCGGGGCGAACGGCGTGAGACCCAGCAGGAATCGGGCTGTCCCTTCGGCCGCCTGCAAATAGGGTTTGATGCGGTTAAAGGAGGCTTGTCGCTCGCCTTCGGTTTGGCCTTTGATGGCGCCTGTGTACATGTCTCCCAGGTCACGCACATAATCCGGACCGGGGGCGGGCAGGTTTTTGATGATCTCCGAATAGGGTATTGCGCCGCCTAAGCCCTGTTCGTTGAGCGACTTGGCGGCGTTGACCTGGTAACTGTCCAGCCTGTCGCGCAGGCTGGGGTCGTCCATCATGCGCTGTGTGAACGCGAGCACGCGCCGATCGGCGACTTTGTCTTCGCCCATACCGGTATTGAACGAGAACAGGCCATCGCCAATCGACTTGAAGCTCCTGGAGGGGTCCTGCATGGCCTGCGCATCGGCAGCGAGTTTGTCGACGTACTTGAAAGCGTCGTTCCACGCTGCCTTGTCATCGTTCAGGGATTTGCTCGCGCCATTTGACGCCGCCTGCTGCAGATTGGTCTTCAGTTCCGTAGCCTGTTTGAAAACCGTTTCGCGGGCGGCGGCGTCTCCTGCGTTCAGGAAGTCTGCGCGGAACGTGTCGAGCTGTTTCAACTGGAGCTGGGAGGTTTTCTCCAGATACCCCGCGCCGACCGGGTGATTGAAGACCGCCATGGTTTCATCCAGCGGATCATTGATCGAGTGGTTGTACTCCGCGAGGATTTCGGATTGCAGATCCCCGGTCTTTTTATCCAGCTCACCACGCGCGTTGGCGTCAGGCGTGTCGCGATAGACGCTGTCGATTGCAGCTAGCTGCCCGGCGTAGTAATCGCGCATTTCCCGCGGCAGCGCCGCCAACTGGGCATTGCTCTCGGCCATCCGGTTCTCGAAGGCCCTGACCTGTGGCGGATAGCCGGTGTAGTCGAGATCGGTTGCCTTCTGGATCGTGTTGCTTGTGGCGGCGTCGTTCGCGCGGTTGCGCGAGTCGTGGGTCTGTCCGGAACTTGTGGTGTCGTATTTGTTGAGCAGGCCCTTGAGTTCGTCTCGCGTAGCGCCGTTAAGTACGGGGCCAGTTGGTTGGGACTGCGATGTCTTGTCGACGCCCTGCTGAGGTACCGGATTCACGGACGGGAGAGGCTGCGCTGCCGGCGGTGGTGTGGTGCTGTTGCCGTCCTGGGTGCCCGAAGGCTGCGCTGCCGGCGGCGGCGTGGTGTTGTTGCCGTCCTGGGTGCCCGAAGGCTGTGGCGCCGACGGTGGCGTGGTGTTGTTGCCGCCGGACTGGTTGTTGCCTGTGTTGGTGTCAAACGTCGAAGGGCCAGTTGAACCGCCGGAGTCATTGTTGGTCGTGCCGGAATCTTGCGGGTTCGGTTGGTTTGTCGGTGCGTACTGGTCGTACGTATTGTTCGAGGAGGCTGCACCGGTTTCTGAAACGCCCATATTTAGCTCCACAAATGATTTGTATAACTAATGGTGTGTCGATTGGTCTCCGGGAGAACAGGTCGACAACCCATTGGAGCATTGCTTGGGAGTGAAAAGGTGATATAGCGATGCACTGCACGCGCAGGTGCGACTGTATCGCGCATCCTGGAGGCGCGCCGTATTTCACGTATCAGCGGGCAAACGCCGTTCGCTACGCGTCGTGCGATGGCGCTCGACGAGCGTTGCTCTTGAAGGCAGAAGCGATTGCGAAGTGAGGAGCTTCAGTGCCCCGGCCCGCTTTCGTGCACGCAGCTCAGGATGAGCGTGTCGCCGGGAGACGCGCCCGCACTGAGTGCCGCGTCGTGAAACTCATGGCTGCCGCATCGCCATTGCGCGCGATAGTCAGCGCGACAGGCCCGCAAGGATGTTGTGTTGCGCCCCGAAGGCAGCGCGCCGCGAGCGGGGGACGGCACCGAACCGGTTGCGCGCGCATCGAGCACATACCCGCAGGTCAGCAAGCCGTTGCAGTGCCGGGCGAGATTGCGCGTGGCGTTGCCGCGCCGTGCGCCGCAATTGGCGCCCCATGTGCCGGAAACGATGGCGATGCCTGGTGTCGCAGTCTGCTGCGATGGGGCGGCTCGCGTGGTTACCGCGCTTTGCGATGACCGGGCTGTAGCGGGTTTCATTTCGTTTGCCGCAACGCTTTCCGACCACACCGCGAAAGCGACGAAGGTCAGCGTGCCCAGCAAAATCCATCCGGTGGGTCTCATGATGTTCCCCTGCAAAACACTTCGCACCTTCCAATAATAGGCCGCCTTGCGACGCTCGCCGAGCGCGGAGGCAGCCACGCCCGTCTTTGGTGCGTGGTTTCGCTGCAGTGCACCAACAATTTTCATCGGCCGCACACGAATGGTGGATCGCGCGCCATTTACACGCCGCGCGTCCTGCCACGAAACCAGGGACGCCGCGCTGGCGGCCCGTATCGCAAGCCTTTGCGCTCATCGTGTCATCGTTCTCGCTATCCCTGGCATACGTATTGCTGAATAGCCTGCGGGGCCAATGACGGCCCCGGCGATTTCAGCTCGTCCCGCAGGCGCGGGACGATTGCAGCAAACAAGGTGGGGCAACGGCGTCCCGAGGCGGTATTCCATGAAGCGCAACGGCTTTCATGTGGATGCGCTTCGGGACGCCTTTTCGTTTGCGCGTTTACATGTAAGCCGCATTGGCGGCTGCGAGACGATTTCGATTGAAACATCGGAATGCGAAATAACTGGAACCGGGCGCCGCTGGTGCGCCGAGACTCATTACCTGGAGAGAGCCTCGTGAAAGAACTTTTGAGTTCGCTGAAGAGCGGCAACTGGCGCGCGCTGGTCGCGTGCTTCCTGTATTTCGACACCGGATTCACGGTGTGGGTGATGTTCGGCCCGCTGGCGCCGTTCATCCAGAAGGACATCAAGATGACGCCGGCCGAACTCGGTCTGCTCGTCGCGGTGCCGGTACTGGGCGCGGCCATTCTGCGCGTCACGCTCGGCAACCTGTACCAGGCCTGCGACGGCCGCAAGGTTGCGCTGATGGGCATTGCGCTTTCGGCGATTCCCGCGTTCGTGCTGCTGCTGATGCCGGGTGCGCCGTCCTATACGCTGCTGCTCGTGCTCGGCGTGCTGCTGGGTGTGGGCGGCGCGAGCTTCGCGGTGGCGCTGCCGATGGCGGGCAGCAACTATCCGCCGAAGGTGCAGGGCCTCGTGCTCGGGCTCGCCGCCGCCGGCAATGTTGGCGCCGTGCTCGACGGCTTCCTGTTCCCGGGGCTCGCCAACAGCCACGGCTGGATGCATGCGACGGGAGCGGCACTGCCGCTGCTCGGCCTCGCCGCGACGGCCGTGTGCTTCTGGGCCCGCGACCTCGGCCAGAAGTCGGGCAGCGCGCCGCAGGCGCTGCGCGCGTTCTGCATCACGCTGGCGGGGCTGATTGCGCTCGTGCTCGCCGTGCATGCGGGGGTATTCGGCGCCGGCAGGACCGGCGTGCTGCTGCTGCCCGTGATGGGCGCGCTGCTCGCGATTGCCGTGCTGCCGCGCCACTATCGCGGCGTGCTCGCCGAAGGCGACACGTGGGTCGTCATGCTCGTCTACAGCATCACGTTCGGCGGCTTCGTGGGCATGTCCTCATATGTAACGACGCTACTCGTCTCGCTCTATCAGGTGCCCAAGCTCGAAGCCGGCGTGATCATGTCGCTGCTTGCGCTCACCGGGGCGATGGTGCGTCCGGTCGGCGGGCTGATCGCCGACCGCATCTCCGGCGTGCGCGCGCTCGTGCTGCTGCTCGCGGCCATCTCGCTGTGCGATTTCGCGTTCGCCGCATGGATGCCGCCGCTCGGCGCCGGTATCGCGCTGCTCGCGCTCACCTATGTGTGCTTCGGTCTCGGCAATGGCGCAACGTTCCAGCTCGTGCCGCGCCGCTGGCACGGCCGCACGGGCCTGATGTCGGGCATCGTGGGCGCGGCGGGCGGCATCGGCGGGTTCTATCTGCCGGTGATCATGGGCATCGCCAAGGAAAGCACGGGCAGCTATCAGATGGGCTTTGCGACCTTCGGCGCACTCGCGGCGCTGGCGTTCGTGCTGGTGGTGGCGCATCGTGTGCGCTGGCTCGAATGGGCGCTGCCGCAGGAGGCCGCCGTGGCGCAGCCTGCCGTGCAGACCGTGGAGGTGCGGGCGGGGAATTGAGCGGTGCACTGCCGCTTTGATTGGGCGCTCCGGGACCGGCCGGAGCGCTCTTTTGGGGGGCCAAATCGGCTCAAAACGCGATCCCAAAGCCGTTTCCCGACACGATTTCTGTCGGACCCAGGGGGCCAGCCCCTGCGCATCGGGTAAACTATGCGCCTGGTCTATGTCCTCCATTCAACGGGTTTTGTCGATGAGTACGATTCTTGAAAGTGTTCCGGTTGGTCAAAAAGTAGGTATTGC
>DATEJU010000204.1:0-19788 GCA_035277805.1 Paraburkholderia sp.
GCCGCCCGCGAGCGGGCTCCACACCATCAGGCCGAGCCCTTCGCTCGCGAGCATCGGCACGATCTCGCGCTCGAGGTCGCGGCCCGCGATCGTGTAATACGCCTGCAGCGACTCGAAGCGCGCGAGCCCGTGATGATGCGCAATGCCCAGCGCCTTCACGATCTGCCACGCGGCCCAGTTCGAGACGCCCACATAGCGCACGTAGCCCTGTTGCACGAGCGTGTCGAACGCGCGCACGGTCTCTTCGATGGGCGTGACCGGATCGAAGCCGTGGATCTGGTACAGGTCGATGTGGTCGAGCTGCAGGCGGCGCAGGCTCGCCTTCACGCCCTCCATGATGTGATAGCGCGTCGCGCCGCGCTGGTTCGGCGACGGCCCCATCTCGCCGAGCACCTTGGTCGCCACCACGACCTGGTCGCGCACCACCTTGAGGTTTTTCAGCGCCTGGCCGGTAAGCAGCTCGGAAACGCCTTGCGAGTAGATATCGGCGGTATCGATGAAGTTGATGCCCGCATCGAGCGCGCGGCCGATGAGGCGTTCGGCTTCGGACTGCTGCAGGTCGCCGATCTGGTTCCAGATCCCGGCGCCGCCGCCGAAGGTCATGGTGCCGAGGCAAAGTTCGGAAACAAAGAGGCCGGTACGGCCAAGAGGATGCATTCGCATGGGAAAACTCCGACATGGACCGAGGGAACATCCAACGGGCCAGAGGATACTGCGATCGCTCGAGACGTGCCTGGGGTGCGCCCCGCGCGGGTCTGAGCGTAAGCGCGATGTAAGTGCGAGCGCCGCGCCTTCTGCGCGCGACCGCGCTCCCGAAGCATCGCCTGGCAGCCGCGCGCGAAACCTGCCAGACTGCTTTTTTGTGCTGTTTTTTGCGCCGCTTTTCGCGCAACCGCAAGCCGATGAACCGCGCGCCCAACGAGCCGCATGTGCCCACGCATCACCCGTTTCACATCCCGGCACTTGAGGCCCGCGCGGCGCGCCTTCCAACCCTTTGCGCATGAGCCTGCTTTCGCCCGCCTCTGTTCAGCCCGATTCGCCCGCGTCCGCGCCTGACGCCGCCGACCCGGACGATCCGCTCGCTCTCTTCCATCCGGCCGTGGCCGCGTGGTTCCGGAGCAGCTTCGCGTCCCCCACCCCGGCGCAGCGCGCCGCGTGGCCGCTCATCGCGAGCGGCCGCGCCACGCTGGTGGCCGCGCCCACCGGCTCAGGCAAGACGCTCACGGGCTTTCTCGCCGCACTCGATGCGCTCGTGCGCGAAGGCCTCGCGAACGGCGGCGCGTTGCCCGAGGCCACGCTCGTGGTCTACGTCTCGCCGCTCAAGGCGCTCTCCAACGACATCCACCTGAACCTGGAGCGCCCGCTCGAAGGCATCCGCGCGGAACTTGCGCGCCGGGACCTGCCGCCGGTCGAGATCCGCACCGCCGTGCGCACCGGCGACACGCCGCAGCCCGAGCGCGCCGCGCTGCGCAAACGCGCGCCGCATATTCTCGTGACCACGCCCGAGTCGCTCTACGTGCTGCTCGGCTCGGAGTCGGGCCGCCGCATGCTCGCCGGCGCGCGCAGCGTGATCGTCGACGAAATTCATGCGCTCGCGGGCAACAAGCGCGGCGTCCATCTCGCGCTCAGCCTCGAGCGCCTCGACGCGCTATGCGACCAGCGCCTCCTGCGCATCGGGCTTTCGGCGACGCAAAAGCCCATCGAAACGGTCGCGCATTTTCTGGTCGGCGTGGGCGAAAACGCCGCGGCGCCACCGGCGTGTGCGATCGTCGATGCGGGCCACGTGCGGGCGCGCGACCTCGCGCTCGAAGTGCCGCCCGTGCCGCTCGAGGCGGTCATGGCCAACGACGTGTGGGAGCGCGTGTACGACCGCATGGCCGAACTCGTCACGCAGCACCGCACGACGCTCGTGTTCGTGAACACGCGCCGGCTGGCCGAGCGCATCGCGCGCCATCTGAGCGAGCGCCTCAGCGCCGAGGTTGTCGCCGCGCATCACGGCAGCCTCGCGCGCGAGCATCGCTTCGAGGCCGAGCAGCGCCTGAAGCGCGGCGAACTGCGCGTGCTGGTGGCCACGGCTTCGCTCGAACTGGGCATCGATATCGGCGACGTCGATCTCGTCTGCCAGATCGGTTCGCCACGCTCGATCGCCGGTTTTTTGCAGCGTGTCGGGCGCTCAGGCCACCAGGTCGGCGGCATGCCGAAGGGGCGGCTTTTTCCGACCTCGCGCGACGACCTCATCGAATGCGCGGCGCTGCTCGATTGCGTGCGGCGCGGCGAGCTCGACCGCCTCGCGCTGCCGCATGCGCCGCTCGACGTGCTCGCGCAGCAGATCGTCGCCGAGGTGGCGTGCGAGCAATGGCAAGAAGACGCGCTGTTTGCGCTCGTGCGCCGCAGCGCGCCGTTCGCGCAGCTCGAGCGCACGCGCTTCGACGCCGTGCTGCGCATGCTTGCCGAGGGCTACACGAGCCGCCACGGACCGCGCGCCGCGTATCTGCATCGCGACGTGGTGAGCCAGACGCTGCGCGCACGGCGCGGCGCGCGCCTCGTCGCGCTGACCTCGGGCGGCACGATCCCCGACAACGCCGACTACGCCGTGCTGCTCGAGCCGCAGGGCGTGCAGATCGGCACCGTGAACGAGGACTTCGCCGTGGAAAGCCTCGCGGGCGACGTGTTCCAGCTCGGCAACGCCTCGTACCGCATCCTGCGCATCGAGGCGGGACGCGTGCGCGTGGAGGACGCGCAGGGCCAGCCGCCGAACATCCCCTTCTGGCTAGGCGAGGCGCCGGGCCGCAGCGACGAGCTTTCGTTCGCGATCTCGCGTTTGCGCGCGCAGATCGACGTGGCGCTCGGTGCGGGTGCCGTTGAGGGCGCATCGAACAGCCTCCCCGACAGCGCCCGTTCGGGCATCGCTCCCGACGCGAGCGACGGCGCAGATAACGCACCGCCCGCGAGCGTTGCGGCAAACGCCGCCGCCATCGAGCGCGCCACGGCATGGCTCGGCGGCACGCTCGGTCTGGACGACGCCCCCGCGCGCCAGATCGTCGAATACCTCGCGCGCGCCCGCGCCGCGCTCACGATCCTGCCGACCCAGGACACGCTCGTGATGGAGCGTTTCTTCGACGAAGCGGGCGGCACGCAGCTCGTGATCCACGCGCCGTTCGGCAGCCGCGTGAATCGCGCGTGGGGCCTCACGCTGCGCAAGCGTTTTTGCCGCCAGTTCAACTTCGAGCTGCAGGCCGCTGCCACCGAGGACGCCATCATCCTCTCGCTCACGCACGCGCACAGCTTCGCGCTCGACGAAGTGTGGCGCTATCTGCACTCGAACAGCGCCGAGCACCTGCTCGTGCAGGCGCTGCTCGACGCGCCGCTGTTCGGCGTGCGCTGGCGCTGGAACGCCACCACCGCGCTCGCGCTGCCGCGCCAGACCGGCGGGCGCAAGACGCCGCCGCAGATCCAGCGCATGCGCAGCGAGGACCTGCTCGCGGCGGTGTTCCCCGACCAGGTGGCATGCGTCGAAAACCTCGCGGGCGAGCGCGAGATTCCGCGCCATCCGCTCGTCGATCAAACCCTCGACGACTGCCTTCACGACGCGATGGACACCGAAGCGTGGCTCGCCCTGCTGCGCCGCATCGAGTCGCGCGAGGTGCGGCTCGTGACGCGCGAGCTGCCTGCGCCCTCGCCGCTCGCGGCGGAGATTCTGAGCGCGCGCCCCTACGCGTTCCTCGACGATGCGCCCCTCGAAGAGCGGCGCACCCAGGCGGTGCTGTCACGGCGCTGGAGCGACCCCGAATCCACGGACGACCTGGGCGCGCTCGATCCCGAAGCCATCGTGAGCGTGCGCGCCGAGGCCTGGCCGCTGGTGCGCGATGTCGACGAACTGCACGACGCGCTCAACACACTCGGCGCGCTGGCGCAAAGCGAGGCGCACTCGCACGGCTGGACTGCGTGGCTTGCCGGGCTGGCCGCTGCCGGGCGCGCGACGCGCATGCCGGTCGGCGATCACGACGTGCTGTGGGTGAGCATCGAACGCCTCGCCTGCGTGCGCGCGATCTATCCACACGCGCAATGCGAGCCGCCATTGGCTGCGCTCGCCAACGTCGAGGAGCCCCGCGACGAACCGTGGAACGAGGACACGGCGCTGGTCGAGATCGTGCGCGCGCGGCTGTCTGGATTCGGACCGCTAACGGTTGCGCAAGTCGCACGGCCGCTGGCACTGGAGGCGAGCGTGGCGGCGCTCGCGCTCACGCGGCTCGAAGCCGAAGGCACCGTCATGCGTGGCCGCTTCACGCCGGGTGCACGCGAGGAGGAATGGTGTGAGCGCCATCTGCTTGCGCGCATTCACCGCTACACGGTGCGCAAGCTGCGCCGCGAAATCGAGCCGGTCGAGCGGCAGGATTTCATGCGCTTCCTGTTCGAGTGGCAGCACGTGGCGGCAGGCGCGCGCGGCTCGGGCCGCGACGCGCTTGCGGCCATGCTCGATCAGCTCGAAGGCTGGGAGGCTTCGGCGCTCGCATGGGAAGACGAGATCTTGCCGGCGCGCATCGACGATTACACGCCCATGCTGCTCGACGAGCTGTGCCGCTCGGGGCAGATCGCGTGGGCACGGCTGCCGGCGCGGGCAGCGGCGTCGACGGTGCGCAGCACGCCCGTCGCGCTGTTGCCGCGCCGAGAGCTGGCGCGCTGGACGGCGCTCGTCGACCTTCCCGAAGCGGCGGAGCTTTCGGCGCGCGCACGGCGCGTCCATGAGGCGCTGTTGCGCCACGGCGCGATGTTCTTCGACGAGCTGGCCGCCGACGCGCATCTGCTCGGCGTGGAGCTGGAGAGCGCCCTGGGCGAACTGGTGGCCGCCGGGCTCGTGAACGCCGACAGCTTCGCGGGGCTGCGTGCGCTCGTGCGCCCGGCGGCGAAGCGCCAGGCGCAGCACGGCCATTACGGACGACGGCGTCCGCGCGGTTTCGGGCCGCTCGTTGGCGGCATGGCCGATGCCGGGCGCTGGGCGGTACTGCGGCGCCACACGTTGCCCGAAGTACGGGCGACGCAAGCGGAGGATCGCGCGGACGGGGACGTCGCCTCGGAGGCATCTACATCGGTATCGGAAGAGGCCTTGGCGGCGATCGCTTCGAGCGACATGCGGGCGATGCGCACGATGAATCAGACGTCATCGCGCCGCCCGCCAGCCGACCCCGGTCTGCTGGAGCTCGTCGCGAACGTGCTGCTGCGCCGCTACGGCGTCGTGTGCTGGCAGTTGCTGGCGCGCGAGGCGCCCTGGCTGCCGCCGTGGCGCGATCTGTTGCGCGTGCTGCGCCGCATGGAGGCGCGCGGCGACGTGCGCGGCGGACGCTTCGTCACGGGCCTCTCGGGCGAGCAGTTCGCGCTGCCGGAAGCCGTCGCGCTATTGCGCGACGTCCGGCGGCGCGGCAGTGCAGACAGCAGGGGAAACGGGACCCCGAGTGCAGCAGGCGCGCTGGTTTGCATCGCCGCCTCGGATCCGCTCAATCTCGTCGGCTCCGTGCTGCCCGGAGAGAAAGTGCCCGCGGTCGCGGGCAACCGCATCGTGTTTCGCGATGGCGTGCCCGTCGCCACGTTGATCGCGGGGCGTTGCGAGTTTCTCGGCGATTTCGATGCGGCCACGCACGTCGTCCTGCGCGCGGCCCTTGGTTGCCTGGGCGGCGTTGCGTCGAGCGCTTGACGGGTGTTTACGCGCGATCTGTTTTCGGTGCCACGGTGAAGTGTGTTGGTGGTCGCGGGCAGGATGGGCTGTTAGTTGCATATGCGGAGACGGCGCCGATTGGTGGCCGTTAGTTGCGCGTAGCCCCGGCCAGCACGGCTAAGGCATGTTTTGCCCCGGCCGTGCCTCACCAAGCGCGCGAGCCAGATCCAGTGCATCCCACTGCCGCGCGCCACTGACCGTGCGCCACTGGCCGTGCGCCACTAACCCCGCCCGGCAAAATGCCGCCGCACCCGCAACCCGTTGGCGACGACCAGCAGGCTCGCGCCCACGTCCGCGAACACGGCCATCCAGAGGGTCGCCTCGCCCGCCAGCGCAAGCACGAGGAACACCACCTTGATCCCCAACGCGAGCGCGATGTTCTGCACGAGCACCGCCGACACCTTGCGGCTCAATCCGATGAACGCCGCAATCTTGCGCGGGTCGTCGTCCATGATCGCGACGTCGGCGGTTTCGAGCGCCGTCGCCGTGCCGGCCGCCCCCATCGCGAAGCCGATGTCGGCGCGCGCGAGCGCGGGCGCGTCGTTCACGCCGTCGCCAACCATCGCCGTCATGCCGTGCTGCGCCGAGAGTGCCGCCACCGCATCCTGCTTGTCCTGCGGCAGCAGATTGCCGCGCGCGTCGTCGATGCCGAGTTGCGCCGCAATTGCCCGCGCCGTCGCCGGGTTGTCGCCGGTCAGCATCACCGGCGTCACGCCTAGCTGCCTGAGCTCGCGTACGGCGCGCATGCTCTCGGGCCGCACTGCATCGGCAACCGCGAACAGCGCCACCGGCTCGCGCGGCGAGCACAGCACGATGACGGTCTTGCCCGCCGCTTCGAGCTGCGAAAGCCGGGCTTCGAGATCCGGCGAGCAAAGACCGAGCGACTCGACGAGCCGGTGATTGCCCAGATGCCAGGCCTCGCCGCCAATGCGCCCCGTCACGCCGAGGCCGTTGAGCACCGCGAAATTGTCGATGGGCTCGAGCGGCGCCTGCGTGCCGCGCTCGCGCCACCCCGCAACGAGCGCGCGCGCGACCGGATGCGTGCTCGCGTCGTCGAGGCTCGCGGCAAGGCGCAGGGCCTCGCCCTCGGGCAGCGCCGCCAGCGCGAGCGTGTCGGTGAGCACCGGTGCGCCGCGCGTGAGCGTGCCGGTCTTGTCGAGCGCGACGGCCTTGAGCAGGCGCCCGCGTTCGAGCCACACGCCGCCCTTCACGAGCATGCCGTGGCGCGCGGCCGCCGCGAGGCCGCTCACGACCGTCACCGGCGTCGCCACGACGAGCGCGCACGGGCAGGCGATCACCAGCAGCACGAGCGACTTGTAGAGCCACGCGCTCCACGTGCCGCCGAACGCGAGCGGACCCGCAATCGCGATCAGCACCGCGAGTGCGACAACGGCTGGCGTGTAGTAGCGCGCGAACTGGTCGACGAAGCGCTGTGTCGGCGCGCGCTGTGCCTGAGCTTCCTGGACCGCCGCGGCAATGCGCGCCAGCGTGCTGTCGCGCGCGGCCGCGGTGACGGTCGCCTCCACGACACCGTCGACGACGATGCTGCCCGCGTACAGAGCGTCGCCGTCGACCTTGTCGACGGGCAGGCTCTCGCCGGTGATGGGCGCCTGATCGAGCGCCGCGCGGCCCGCGGCCACGCGCGCATCGACCGGCACGCGCTCGCCCGTGCGCACGCGGATGCGCTCGCCCACCGCGACTTCGGCCACGGCGCGGGTGCGCCATTCGCCCACCATCCAAACCTCGGCGGTTTCGGGCGCGAGCGCGGTCAGCGAGCGAATCGCGTGACGTGCGCGTTCGAGCGAAAGCGCCTCGATTTCCTCGGCGAGCGCGAACAGGAACACGACCATCGCCGCCTCGGGCCACTTGCCGATGATGACAGCGCCTGCGACCGCAAGCGACATCAGGAAATAAATGTTGATCGTGAAATTCTTGAGCGCGATCCAGCCTTTGCGCAGCGTCGGCAAGCCGGCGCACAGCAGCGAGACCACCGTGCAGACCAGCACCGGCAAGCCCGTCTCGTGACCCGTGCTCCATGCCAGCACTTCGGCCGCCGCCGCTGCGATACCACTCGCGGCGAGCAGCAGCTTCTCGCGCATCGCGAGGCCGGGGCCACGCGCCGGGGCGTCCTTGCGGGCGTTGGCTTGCGCGCCGTCGTCGAGCGGGCGCGGGGCCATGTCGAGCGCGCGCAGCGCGGCTTCGAGCGGCTGCGCGTCGGGCAACCGATGGTAGACCGTCAGCTCGCGCGCAAGCAGATCGAAGTCGAGGCGCACAACGCCCGGCATCGGCTCGAGCCGTTTGCGGATGAGCCGCTCCTCGGTCGGACAGTCCATATTGTCGATGCGGTAGCGCGCGCGCTGCGCCCCTTCCGGCGTGCTCGCGGGCACGCTGCGGGGTGAGGGTTGCAGCGCGGCAGCGCCCTGGCAGCAGGATGCGGCTTCGTCGCCGGCGTGCGCATGGGCATGGGCATGGTCGTGTGAATGATCGTGGCCGGTGGCGTGATCGTGATCGTCGCCACCAGCGTGCTCATGGTCGTGCCGATGATCGCCGGCAACGGCACCCGCATGGCCGTGCCCGCGATCCTCGCCGGCGTGCGCGTGAGCGCAACCGCACGCGGGACCCTCCCCCGTTTCATCGAGCGAGACTGCCGATTGCATCGAACCCGACGCCGCTGCGTCCCGCTCGTCGTTGCGCGCCCGAAGGCGTTGCGCGAGCACAAACCGCGACCAGAAAGCCTGGACCATGGCCGATTTCTCCCAAAAGTGACAGAATCATTAAACAGCCTGTAGCCGCTACAGGGTCAAGCCATTTTTGGAGAACTGCGACCATGAGAATCGGCGAACTGGCGCGCCAGGCGCATTGCGACGTCGAAACGGTGCGCTTTTACGAACGCGAAGGTCTGCTGGACGAACCGGAGCGCGAAACCAACGGATACCGCAGCTACACGGGCGCGCACGCTGCTCAGCTGAACTTCATCCGCCATTGCCGCTCGCTCGGCATCGGTCTGGCCGATATCCGCATGCTGCGGCGCTACCAGGCCGACCCGAGCCAGCCCTGCGACGAAGTGAATCAGCTGATCGATTGCCAGATCGCGCGCATTCACGAGCAGGTCGAGTCGATGCATGTGCTCGAACAGCAATTGCGGACGCTGCGCGAGAGCTGCCATGCCCACCCCAGCAGCAGCGCCGAGTGCGGCATCATGAAGAACCTCGAACAGCCGATCGACGAGGAAAACTGCTCGTGCCACGCGAACGCCATGCACGGAGAGCCGACGTCAAAGGGCTAAGAGCCTATTTTCCCGAACCGGGCGGTCGCCGTATGCGGCGACGTCCGCGCAGCGCCAGCGCGCGCTGAAGCTTGCCGAGCCGGCCTCGCACGTCCGGTGCCGCGCCGCCGTCGAACAGCAAGGGCTCGAGATGATCGCTGAGGGTTTGCGTAAGGCCGTGGTAGTCCGCCACGGCCGGAGACGGAAACGCACGGATCTGGCGATGCTTCGCGAGCCGGTCGATCTCGGCGATGACACGATTGCGCTGCAACACGTAACGGTCTTCCGCGACGGAATGGCGGGTGCTGCCCGCCGCTCCATGCAGCACGAAATATTTCATCAACTCCGGCGAGGTCAAGGTCTCGATGGCGCACCATGCGCGCTGCGCGGCCTCGCCGCCATGATTCGACGGAATCGCCAGTAACGCGCCGCCGAGCGGCGAGATCGGCGTCACGCCCCGCTCGCAGACAGGATGCAGTTGCAGGCCGATCCGCCCGCCCTTCTGCAACAGCGCATGACTGTCGAGCATGCCGTAGCGATTCGACCAGTGATAGCACATCGCCGCCTTTCCGGAGCCGAAGTTGCGGGCGTTGCGCACCCAGTCCGCGCTGCGCAGCGAATCGGACGACCACGGCACCAGTTCGCGCAGATATTCGACCACCCGCCGCCCCGATTCGGTATCGACCTGCAAGACACCCTCGTCGAAATTCACGCCGCCCTGCGCACCCAGCACCTGCAGGAACGATTCGGCCAGCGGCAAACCCGGCGCCGCGTTCCAGCTAATGCCCGCGCGATCGAGACGTGGGCGCTGCAAACGGGACGCGCAACGGATCACGTCGTCGAAGCTGCGCGGCGGCTCCAGCCCCTCGGCTTCGAACAGATCCTGCCGGTACCACAGAAATTCGACCGTTGGCTGCAAGGGAATCGCATAAAGCCGCTGATCGACCCAGCCGGCCTGCCATGCCGCGTCGTAGAAGTCCGCGCCCGAAAAACTGCTCGCGGCCTGCAACGCCTGGAGTTCCAGCAAACCTCCGCCCGCGCATAGCTGCGCCAGCCATGGAAACGGAATCGCGACCAGCACCGGCGTCGTCGCCGCCGCGACCGCCGGGTTCTTCAGCGTCTGGTCGAGCGCCTTCCAATAGGCGTCCTGAGGGTAAGTCAGGATGCGCATGCGATGACCGACGAAGCGCTCGATGTCCGCGCGGTTGCGCTTGAGGATGTCGAACACCGGGTCCTCGTAGGCAACCAGCGCCAGCTCGATCTCGCCGTTGAATCCATCGGGCGCCGGCCGCGGCCAGGCGATGTCCGGCGTCGCTGCCGCACCGCCCGCATGAAAGCTGTCGACGCCATCCTGGTCGTTCGCCCCCACGATCAAGCGCACGGTCTGCTCCGTAATGCTGTCCATGCGCGCGAGCAGCGCTGCCGACGGCGCCACCATGGCCCGGCTGCCCGAGCCGGCTAACGGGCGGAACTCCAGCAGCCCCGCCGCTTTCAGCGTGAACACCGTGCGCCGGGCGCTCGTGCGCGGCAGCCCTGACTGATCGGCTAGCGCCGTGATCGTCATGGTGCGCCCGCTCAAATGCTGTTGCAGCAGCGCGCCGAGCACCGGCCAGATGGCCGGCGCATCGTCGCCGAGTTCGCTGCGCAGCACGCGCGCCAGTTCATCGATGAAAGCGATCGCCGCGAGCCGGTCGCGTGCATGCATGAGCATCTCTCCAGGTCACCATAAGCCCATGATAAGACAGCAAATAACCAGAATGGACATTTTCCCTGACAAGCCCCCCAACGGCGGCGGCATAGGATGCAGTCGCGTACCGCCGAATAGCTGGCTCATAACCGCCGTTTGAAACCGGTGGGTCAATCAGGAGACATCCATGGAACGAACCGCCCGCCTCATCGTCGCGCTGGCGATGGCTGTATTCAGCGTAAGCGTCGCCGCTGCGGGCGCCCGGTTCGCGGTGATATCGCATGCCCCCGACGCCGATCCGTTCTGGAACGTCGTCAAGAACGGCATCGCCGACGCGCAAAAGGATTTCGGCGTCACCGTCGACTATCGCAATCCGACCAATGGCGATCTTGCCGACATGGTCCACCTGCTCGGACAGGCGTCCGCCCGCAATTACGATGGCGTGGCAACTACGATCGCCGACTTCGACGTGGTGGGCGGCCCCGTCAAGACCATGGTGGCCAAAGGCATTCCCGTCATCACGTTCAACTCGGGCACCGGGAAGCAAAGCGCGGCGCTCGGCGCGCTGCTGCATGTCGGCCAGCCCGAGTATCAGGCGGGCCGCGAAGCGGGCGAGCGAGCCAGAGCCGCCGGCATCAAAAATTTCCTTTGCGTGAACAACAACGCGACCAATCCCGACTCCTTCGAGCGTTGCCGCGGCTTCGCCGACGCCATCGGCGTCGACTTCAAGACCTCCACGCTCGACAGCGGCAACGATCCCAACGAAGTGGAGAACAAGGTCTTCGCGGCGCTGCGCAAGCGCCCGGGCACCCAGGCCGTCCTCGCGCTCGGCCCCACCTCCGCGGTACCGTCCATGCGGGCCATCGCCAAGCTCGGACTCACCTCGAAACTCTACTTCGCGACCTTCGACCTCACGCCGGAAGTCGCCAGGAGCATCGAAGCCGGCACCGTGCGGTTCGCCATCGATCAGCAGCCCTGGCTGCAAGGCTATATCCCGGTCGCGCTGCTCGCGATCATGAAGCGCGACAACACGCGCGATGTCCGCAAGGCCGTGGCCGAACTGCAGGCCGATCCGCGGTTTCAGCAACGCATCCGGACCTACGGCCTCACGCCGCGCTTCTCGGCCGGCGGCGTGGACACCGGTCCCAACTTCGTGACGCGCCAGAACGTCGCGCTCGTCGAAAAATACGCGGGCCAATATCGCTGATCCCGGCCCGCGCCAGCCAGGCGCCCGCAGCAAACACGCGGGCGATACCCCTTCGCCGCTCATGGGAAACCCACCATGTTTCAACTTGCTGTATGCGCGGAAATGGTCTTCCGCCAGGTTCCACCTGTCGAACGCGTCGAACGAATCGCCGCCCTGGGATTTCATGTGGAAATCTGGGACTGGACGAAGCACGACATCGATGCGCTCGCCGCCACCGGCGCTTCGTTTTCCTCGATGACGGGCTATATCGAAGGCGACTTGATCACCGAAAGCGGCGCGGCGGCGCTGCTTCGCACGGCCAGGCAATCCATCGAGGCGGCAAAGCGTTTGCGCTGCCCGCGCCTGAATCTGCACGGCACGGGCCTCGACGGCGATGGCCTGCCCGTCCATCCCACGCCTGTCGTGACCGGCGAGATGTGGCTCGCGGCGCAAGCGACACTGGCCAGGATAGCGGAGCTGGGGCGGCGTTCGAACGTGGTCTTCTGCCTCGAAAACCTCAACACGGCAGTGGATCATCCTGGCGTGCCCTTTGCCAAAGCCGCCGACACGCTTGCACTGGTGGCCGCCGTGAACAGCCCGTACCTGCGCCTCAATCTCGACCTGTATCACGCGCAGATCGGCGAAGGCAATCTGATCGAGCTGCTCCATCAGGCCCTGCCCTACATCGGCGAAATCCAGGTGGCCGACGTGCCGGGACGCTGCCAGCCCGGCACCGGCGAAATTCATTACCCGGCCATTGCGCAGGCACTGAAGAAGGCCGGCTATCGCGGCACCGTCGGCCTGGAAGCCTGGGCGAGCGGCGACGACGAACAAGCCTTGCGGCAGTTCCGCGACGCGTTTCCCACCTGATCCGCGGCCAACGACACGACGGGCGTGAGCCGCAGGGTCACGCTTTCCAGACAGATGCATCGCAGTCCAAATCATTGCTCACAAGAAGAGGCATGCAAATGCTGAATATCGCTCTATTAGGCGCAGGCCGGATCGGCCAGGTTCACGCCCGATCGATCGTCTCACGCCCGGACTGCCGGCTCGTGGCCGTCGCCGACGTGGTCACCGAAGCCGCAAGCAAACTTGCCGGCCAATACGGCGCCGTCGCGCGCACGGCCGACGAGATTCTCGACGACGCTGCCATCGACGCGATCCTGATCGCCACCTCGACCCACACACACGCCGATCTGATCGAGCGGGCCACGGCGGCGGGCAAAGCGGTCCTGTGCGAAAAGCCCGTGGACCTGACGCTCGCCCGCGCGCTGGAATGCCAGGCCCATGTCGTCCGAACGGGCCGGCCGGTCATGATCGGCTTCAATCGCCGTTTCGACCCAAATTTCGCGGCGTTAAAGAGCGCCTTCGACATGGGCGAGATCGGCCGCGCCGAGTTGCTGGCCATCACGTCCTTCGACCCGGCACCGCCCCCCGTCTCCTATATCGAGACATCGGGCGGGCTGTTTCGCGACATGACGATCCATGACTTCGACATCGCCTGCTGGATCATGGGCGGCGCGCCGGCCAGCGTCACGGCCACCGGCTCCTCGATCGTCGACTCCGCAATCGGCAAAGCGGGCGATGTCGACACGGCCGTCGTGACACTCGCCTGGGCCGATGGCCGGCTCGCCGTCATCAAGAACTCGCGCCGCGCCGGCTACGGCTATGACCAGCGCGTCGAACTCCTTGGCTCGGGCGGCTTGCTCCGCGCGAACAACGTGCTTGAAACCACGCTCGAAAGCGTCACGGCCGAAGGGACACGCTCGGCCAAACCCGTCTATTTCTTTCTCGAGCGCTACATGCGGGCCTATGCGGCGGAGTGGTCGGCATTCGTCGAGGCCATCGGGGCGAAAACGCCCCTGCCCGTCACTATCGCCGATGGCGTGACCGCCCTCGCCTGCGCCGAAGCGGCGGCGCGCTCCTTGCAGTGCGGCAACACGGTGGCGATCACGCCGGACATGCTGGAAATCCGAGTGTCATAGCGGCGTGGCGTCGGCATCTCGCCGGACCCGGAGTCTCCCGACAAACCCTCAAGGCGCCGAAGCAATCACCTCGGCCACCGCAGCGGTGAGCTTCTTCGCGTACGGCACATGCAGGAACTCATTCGGCCCATGCGCATTCGACTTCGGGCCGAGCACGCCGCACACCATGAACTGCGATTTCGGGAAGCCTGCCTGCAGGACGTTCATCAGCGGAATCGTGCCGCCCTGGCCGAGATACGCGCAGTCCGCGCCGAAATGCGTACGCGACGCCGCATCGAGCGCCTGCGAGAGCCACGGCGCGAGTTCCGGCGCACTCCAGCCGTTGGCCGCGCCGGTATCCGGCTTGAAGGTGACTTTCGCGTTATAGGGCGGGTCGAGTTCGAGCAGCGCCTTCAGCTCCGCGACGGCCTTCGACGCCTCCACCAGCGGCGGCAGCCGCAGCGAGAGCTTGAACGCCGTGCGCGGACGCAGCACGTTGCCGGCGTCGGCGAGCGCGGGCAGGCCTGCCGCGCCGGTCACGGAGAGCGACGGGCGCCACGTCGAATCGAGCAGCGCCTGCTGCGGGTCGGTTGTCTTGGGCAGCACGGGACGCCCGTCCTGGCCGCATGCCCAGGGCAGGCCCTTCCAGACGCTGTCGCCGAGAATCTTTGCCGTGGCCTCGGCCTCGGAAAGACGCGTGGACGGAATCGCGCAATGAAAGCCCTTGGGCAGGAGCGTGCCGCTCGCGGCGTCTTCGAGCCGCTCGAACAGCTGGCGCATCACGCGGAAGCTGGACGGCGCAATGCCGCCGTAGGAGCCGGAGTGAATGCCCTCTTCGAGCACCTCGACTTCCAGATCGCCCGCTACGAGCCCGCGCAACGAGGTGGTGAGCCAGAGCTGATCGTAATTGCCCGCGCCCGAGTCGAGACAAACGACGAGCCCCACAGTGCCGAGGCGCTCGCGCAACGCGTCGACGTAGGGCAGCAGGTCGTAGCTGCCCGACTCTTCGCAAGTCTCGATGAGGCCCACGCAGCGCGGACGCTCGATGCCCTGGGCGTCGAGCGCGGCCAGCGCCGTGACGCTCGCGTAGATCGCGTAGCCGTCGTCCGCGCCGCCTCGCCCATAGAGGCGGCCGTCTTCGAGCTTGGGCGTCCAGGGCCCGAGGTCGTTGCGCCAGCCGGCGAATTCGGGCTGCTTGTCGAGGTGCCCATAGAGCACGACGGTCTCGCTGCTGCCCGAGCGGGTGGCCGGCACTTCGAAGAAAATCACCGGCGTGCGGCCCGGCAGCCGCACGATTTCGAGTTTCAGGCCGCGCACGGGCTGCGTTTCGGCCCACTTCGCGGCATCCTGCACGACGCGCTCGAGATAGCCGTGCTTCGCCCAGTCGGCGTCGAACGCCGGGCTCTTTGCCGGCACCGCGATGTAGTCGGTGAGCGCGGGGACGATCTCGTCGCTCCACTTGCGCTCCACGAACGCGCGCAATTCGTCGTGATCCAGTTGCCGGATGCCCTCTGTCGTGTCTGAGCTCATGGTGCGAGTACCGTGCAAGAAAAACTCAAATCATAGACCCGAACACCGCTTTGCCGACAGGCCTTCGACACAAACTCGCCACGCGTTGGCCTTCCGGCCAGGAGCATCATGCGCGCGAGGCCGATCCGCGCGACAATGAACAATTGGGTGCATAAAGCCCTGTTGGGGAGGACCGGCCATGGTTAGCCATTCCGTCTTCGAGATCATCGTTCTGCTGGCGGCGGTCGCGCTCTATTTCCTGCCTGCGCTGATCGCGGAGCGCCGCGTACGCCACGATCTGCTGACGATCGCGCTCTTCAATGCGGTGATCGGCTGGACGGTGTTCGGCTGGCTGCTTGCGCTCTACTGGGCGCTGCAACCGAATCCGCCGAAGGACATCGGCGGCAGCGTGAAGGAACGGCGGCGGCGTCTGGGCATGCTGCTGTTCTCCCGCCAGCTCGACGACCGCGCGCACGCCCGCGAGGCCCGCGAGGCCGAGCGCAGACGTTCCTCGCATTGACAACCGCACCGCGATACAGACGGGCAACACGCGATAATCAGGCCACTACCAGGCGACGACAACGCAGCCATCGGGCCGCTACCGCCCGAGATCTTCGCGAGATGCCCGGATCCTGGCCGAACGGCTAAACCGCCCGACGGGCCGCGCACGCGCCCCGTTTGCATGAAATAATCACGCCCATACTCGTCGCGCACGCAGGTCCATCACCACGCGTGCGCTGACTTTTTCCCGCCGCTTTATCCGCAGGACCCACGGAGCCCGCCATGCCCCATGTCGCCCCGCTGCTTGCCTTTGCCGCCGTCGCCCTCGGCATGGCGCTCACGCCCGGACCCAACATGATCTATCTGATCTCGCGCTCGATCTGCCAGGGCCGCAAGGCGGGCCTCATCTCGCTCGGCGGGGTCGCGCTCGGGTTCATTTTCTACATGCTGTGCGCCGCGTTCGGCATCACCGCGCTGCTGTTGGCCGTGCCCTTCGCGTACGACGCGCTGCGCCTCGGCGGCGCGCTCTATCTGGCCTGGCTCGCCTGGCAGACGCTCAAGCCGGGCGGCCGCTCGCCGTTCCAGGTGCGCGAGCTCACGCCCGACCCGCCGCGCAAGCTCTTCCTCATGGGTTTCGTCACGAATCTGCTGAACCCGAAGGTGGCGATCCTCTATCTCTCGCTGTTGCCGCAGTTCATCGACCCGGCCAAAGGCAGCGTGCTCGCGCAATCGATCGAGCTCGGCGCAGTGCAGATCGCGCTCTCGGTCAGTGTGAACGCCACCGCGGCCATCACGGCGGGCACGATTGCGTCGTTCCTCTGCGGCCGACCGAAGTGGCTGGCGATTCAGCGGTATCTGATGGGAACGGTATTGGCCGGCCTGGCTGTGCGGATCGCTGCGGAAGGACAGCGCTAAACGTGCCTGCATGAGCGGAGCGGGGGCGCCAGGCAGACGGCGGGCGGCGCATGCGCCGCCCCGGTGCGCCCCGCTGCCCGGCGCTTCGACGCGCCGAATACAGGTTCAAACAGATTCGAGCCGATTCAAGCGCGCCCGTTGACGCGGGCTGCCGGCATGCGCAGCTTGACTGAAGCCGCCGAAATCAGGCGCGGCTCGTTTTGCACCATGTCTTGCGCGAACATGTCCTGACGCAGTTCGCCCTGGTCGTCGAACCACTGGCAGATCAGCCAATGGCCGCTCGCGAAGCCCACAGGCCCTGCGTACATGACGGTCATGCGCGGTCCACCCGATTTGAGGGTGACGACATCGCCAACGCCAGCCGTGGCGGCGCGTTCGTTTTCTGCAAGCTCAATGGGCGTGTCCAGCATGGCGCTGCCTCGCAAGATAGGTCGCTCATCGAATAATTCCCGATGCGGGTTCCCCTCCCGCATGCAGGCACCTTTTGTCGATAATGCTATTCGGGCGACCGTTAATAAGTCTCGCAAGACTAACAACGCGAATTAAAGCGTGCAAGCGATTTTGACGCGAATACGGGAAAACCGTAATTA
Source organism: Paraburkholderia sp. (assembly GCA_035277805.1). GTDB lineage: Bacteria > Pseudomonadota > Gammaproteobacteria > Burkholderiales > Burkholderiaceae > Paraburkholderia. The sequence continues at coordinate 17,328 of DATEJU010000204.1, forward strand.
ATCCATGAGGGATCGATTCGCATAATCGCGCCGCTCCCGACGGCGCCGCCCGGCGCGCCTGCCGGGCTTGCCGCGAGTGTGCGGCGCGCAAACAGTCATATTATTTCACGCATGCAAGGCTAATTGAGCATTGCGTAATCAGACCTTAAGCGGGACTCTTAAGCACTGCCCTGTCCAGCATTAAATGGATAGTTCAGATCCGGAACAACACCGCAGAGCTGCCTGAAAACGTTTCCCGGCGAAAATCGCTCGTCCGTTTTATTTTCCGCCCCTGGATCGATCAGATATATTTATGCGCTTCCGTGCCCCACCATTAATCACACTACCGAAAAAACTCGGGAAACGGCAGCGAAGTCTGGCCTTCGGCGCGCATGCCGAACACATTGAGCGTCATCGCCACGAGCGCGTAGTAGCCGAGCAGGCCAACGAGATTGATCGTGGTCTCATGCCCGAAACGCTCCACCGCGCGTGTGTACGTTGCGTCGGAAACGCGCTTCGTGTCGTAGAGCTCGGTGGCGAATGCGTAGATGAGCGCGTCGTCGGGTTCGTCGAAGACCGGCTCGGCGCCGGTGCGGATCTGCTCGGCCAGCGCCTCGGGCACGCCCGCCTTCAGCGCGATCGGATAGTGGATAAACCACTCCGCCTGCGCCTGCCAGCGCACCGCCGTCACGAGGATCGCCAGCTCCGAAAGGCGCAGCGAGAGCCCCGTGTTGTAGCGGCAGAACGCGCCCAGGCGCTGCGCGTGCTGCGCCAGCTCCGGGCTATGGATCCAGCCGAGGAACGGTCCATTCAGGTTGCCGCGCGGGCCGGACAGGATTTCGGCGAGCACCGCTTTCTGCCCGGACGTCGCGCTGGCGGCGTCGAATGCGGGCAGGCGCGGGTTCTGGGATTGCGTCATCGATAGCTCCGGAAAGATCAGGCGGCGTTGGCCACGCCCGCCGCGCTCAGTGCTGCGCCGATCGCGGCGGCAAGGCGCTCCTCGATCGTATCGATATTCTGGGCCGTGCAGATGAACGGCGGCGCGAGCAGCACATGATCGCCGTTCTTGCCGTCGACGGTGCCGCCCATCGGGTAGACCATCAGCCCGCGCGCGAATGCCTCGCGCTTGATGGCCGCATGCAGCTTGAGCGCCGGATCGAAAGTGGCCTTGGTCGCGCGGTCCTTCACGAGCTCCACGCCCACGAACAGGCCGCGCCCGCGCACGTCGCCCACATACGGGTGCCCGGCATAGCGCTCGCGCAGACGCGCACGCAGTTGCTCGCCGCGCGCAAGCACGTTCTCGAGCAGCTTTTCTTCGGCGATCACGCGCTGCACCTCCAGCGCCGCCGCGCACGCCGTGGCGTGACCGATATAGGTGTGGCCGTGCTGGAAGTAGCCGCTGCCGCCCACGATGGTCTCGTAGATGCGCTGGCTCACGAGCGTCGCGCCTATCGGCTGATAGCCCGCGCCGAGGCCCTTCGCGATCGTCAGCAGATCGGGCGCCACGCCGTCTTCCTCGCACGCGAACAGATAGCCCGTGCGGCCCATGCCCGACATGATTTCGTCGAGGAGCAGCAGCACGCCGTAGCGGTCGCACACCGCGCGAATCTTGCGAAAGTACTCGCGCACCGGCGGCACCGCGCCGGCCGTTGCGCCCACCACCGTCTCCGCGACGAAGGCGGCGACGTTCTCCGCGCCGAGTTCGAGGATCTTCTGCTCGAGCTCGTCGGCGAGGCGCTGCGCGTAGGCCTCGTCGGTCTCGCCCTCATGACGCTCGCGGTACGCGTAGCACGGGCTCACGTGATGCGATTCGATCAGGATCGGCAAGAACGGCTCGCGGCGCCATGCGTTGCCGCCGATCGCCAGCGCGCCGAGCGTGTTGCCGTGATAGCTCTGGCGGCGCGCGATGAAGTGGCGGCGCGTGAGCTCGCCCTTCTCCACGAAATACTGGCGCGCGAGCTTGAGCGCGGCCTCGATCGCCTCCGACCCGCCCGAGACGAAATAGACGTGGTCGAGCCCTGCGGGCGCGGCGGCGATCAGGTGGTCGGCGAGCTGCTCCGAAGCCTCGGTCGTGAAGAACGAGGTATGCGCGTACGGGAGTTGCTGCGCCTGGTGCTTGATCGCATCGATCACGCGCTGGTTGCTGTGGCCGAGGCACGAGACGGCGGCACCGCCGCTCGCGTCGATATAGCGCTTGCCGGTGGAATCGATGATCTCGATCCCCTCGCCCGCCACCGCGACGGGCAAGGTTTGCTTCGGCATCCGATGGAAGACTTTCGTGGACATGGGCTTTCTCTCTGAAATCGATGAAATCGGGTTGATTCGGGTTGATCCGTTGAATCTTTTGATGCGTCTCGCGAGCCGCCGCCTTTTCAGACCTTGCGCTCGACCTGCAGGCCGAGCGTGCGCACGCCGTCCTGCCAGACGTCGAGCGTCACGCCGCGCGGCTCCACGCGCATGCAGGCCGTGGCGAGCGTGTTTT
>DATEJU010000205.1:0-9347 GCA_035277805.1 Paraburkholderia sp.
TGGTCAAGGGGCGCGGCTTTTGCTTGTGCGCTGGCGCGATGCCGCGCGGCGAGCGTCAATAGATGTCCGGCACGATCATGTTCTCGGGCACCGGCTGGCGAATGTAATCGGGATGATGCACGCGCGCGGGCAGTGTCACGCTCGCATGCTCGACCTCGTGATAGGGCACCTGGCTCAGCAGATGGTGGATGCAATTCAGGCGCGCGCGCTTCTTGTCGACGCCCTGCACGACCCACCATGGCGCTTCGTGAATGTGCGAGCGTTGCAGCATCACTTCCTTCACGTGCGTGTACGCTTCCCAGCGGCGGCGGCTTTCGAGGTCCATCGGCGAGAGCTTCCACTGCTTGAGCGGATCCTCGATACGGCTCTGGAAGCGCACTTCCTGCTCGTCGTCGGTGATCGAGAACCAGTACTTGACGATCTGGATCCCGCTGCGCACGAGCATCTTTTCGAACTCCGGCACCGAGCGGAAGAACTCCTCGTACTCCTCGTCGGTGCAGAAGTTCATCACGCGCTCGACGCCCGCGCGGTTGTACCAGCTGCGGTCGAACAGCACCATTTCGCCGCCCGCAGGCAGATGCTGCACATAGCGCTGGAAATACCACTGCGTGCGCTCGCGGTTGTTCGGCGCGGGCAGCGCCGCCACGCGGCACATGCGCGGATTCAGGCGCTGCGTGATGCGCTTGATGACGCCGCCCTTGCCCGCCGCATCGCGGCCTTCGAAGATCACGACGAGCCGGTGGCCCGTGCTCACGATCCAGTCCTGCATCTTGACGAGTTCGCCCTGCAGCCGGATCAGCTCGCGGAAATAGACGCGGCGCAGCGCACGTGCGTCGTCGCTGATCTCGAAGCCGCTTTCGTGGAGGAGATCGTCGACCTCCATTTCGAGCTCTTCGTCGTAGGCGTCGACCAGCTCCGCGCCGAGACGGCGGCGGCGATCCCGCTCGGCGTCCTCGCCAGCTTCACTGCTCGCTTCACTGTCCGCTTCATTGCCCGCTTCACTGCCCGCTTCACTGCCCAATTCGCGCGCGACTCGCTCGGCGCGCTCCAGTTCGTTCATGGCGACTTCTCCTCTTGCGATGAATGGCAACCCGCGCCGGGCGCGCTTCGGGAGCATCGAGCGCGGACGGTCACGGCCACGCGCCACTATCGGCGCTGCGGGTGTCATTCGTATTTCAGATGCATCGACGCGCGCCGCGGCAGTGGGCCTGTCCGGCGGCGCGCGCGCCAAATTGGGTTGTTCCGCCCCGGCTCAGGCCAGCGGCTTCGCGAAGCTCAGCTCGTGGCCGTCCGGATCGATCAGATGAAAATAGCGCTCGCCCCACGGCGCATCCTGCGGCGCGAATGCGGGCGTGAGGCCCGCGGCCAGCGCCTGCGCGTAAAAGGCGTCCACGTCCGAGACGTAGAAGATCGCGCGCCCCCATCCGTCGACCTTGCCGTGCGGCCCTTCGAGCAAATTCAGATAGCATGCGGCGGCCCCGGACCCATCGCCCAGCACGAACGACGCGAACCCGGCAATCGCGCAGGCGGATTTGTGCGCGAAGCCGAGCGTCTCGTAGAAGCGCACCGAACGCGCGATGTCGCTCACGGTGAGCGTGATGGCGCTCAGGGATTCGATACGTGCGACGGGCGGGTTCATGGCCGGGCCTCCTTCTAATCTGTTCTTGCGGGCGCCGCCTGATGCGCGGATCTGCGCCGAGCTGCGCAGTCCTTCCCGGCCGGCAACGCCCGTCCTCTCTTGCCGACTTTAGCAGCCTTTGGCCGCGACGGGCCGCTTGCGCGCACGGGTCTTCTTCGCACTGGTAGGACCAGTTTCGGGCGCACCACGCTCCTCGTTCACTCGCGCGCGCACGAAGTCGATATGGGTTTGCATCGCCGTGCGCGCCTCTTCGGGACGCCGCGAGAGTATCGCGTCGCATAGCGTGCGGTGCTGCAGCAGCAGATGATCCGACGCATCCGCATTCTGCTCGCGCAGGCCCGTGCCGTTGATCGTGATGTGCTCGCGCAGCACGCCCAGCACGCTCGTGTGCAGGTGCAGAAACATCGCGTTGTGCGAAGCCTGCGCGATCACTTCGTGCAGCTTCGCGTCGGTGTCGGCCTCGGTGGCCTTGTCGTCGACAGCGCGCGTGCGCTCGAGCTCCTGCATCAGCGCGCGGATACGTGCGAGGTCGTCGTCGCTCGCGCGCAGCGCCGCGAAATATGCCGTCGCGCCTTCCAGCACGCGGCGAAATTCGAGGATGTCGTCGCGCAATGCCGGATGGTCGGCCACCAGTTGCCCCCACGGCGAGGCGAAGCCGGTGCGCAACTGATCGGTCACGAACACGCCCGCGCCCGCGCGGCTCGCAACCAGCCCGCGCGCGGCGAGCCGCTGGATCGCCTCGCGCACGGTGTTGCGCGCGACACCGTATTCCTGCGCGAGCACGCGCTCGGACGGCAGCTTCGCTCCCGCGCGCCACGTGCCGTCGAGCAGCGACGTCTCCATCTGCCGCATCACCGTTTCGACGCGTCCGCGTGCGCCGGCCCTGTCCCTCATTGATCGTCCCCGAACGTCGTGTCCTTCGGCGGCGGCAGGTCGAGTCCCTGGTAGCCCGCTGGTCCAACCAGTTTGAATCCGCCGCCCGAAGCGGGAATTATGCGCCACAAACCTGCCGTCGCCATCACGGCCAGCCGAGCAGTCGCCCCATCGGCGCCTGTATGCAGTGCCAGAGCGACGCGCCATTCGACACTGAGCGAGACATGAAGCCACGGCAATACCCCACCGGAGCGCGCCCCACCGACGTCTACCTGTTCGCGACCTGCCTCGTCGACCTGTTCGTGCCGCAGGCCGGGCTGGACGCAGTGAAGCTGCTCGAGCGCGAAGGCCTCAAGGTCCACTTCCCGCGCGCCCAAAGCTGCTGCGGACAGCCCGCCTATAGCAGCGGCAACCCGCGCGAAGCGCGCGAGGTCGCCCGCGCGCAGCTTGGCCTGTTCGACGAGCCCTGGCCTGTGATCGTGCCGTCCGGCTCGTGCGCGGGCATGATGCGGCACCACTGGCCCGCCCTGTTCGAAAGCGACGCAGGCGATCCGGCCAACGCCGGCGACGCGGCGCGCGCACAGGCGCTCTCGGCGCGCATTTACGAACTCACCGAATTCCTCGTGCGCGTGCTGAAGGTGGACCTTGGCGCCTATGGCGATGCCGCGCTCAAGCAGCCCGAAGAACGCGTGGTGCTCCATACGTCGTGCGGCGCGCGCCGCGAGATGGGCACGCGCGTGCACGGCGTTGCGGCCGTCGACGCGCTGCCCGGCGTCGCGCGCATCGACCACGAGCGCGAATCCGAATGCTGCGGCTTCGGCGGCACGTTCTCGCTGAAGCACCCCGACATTTCGGGCGCGATGGTCGCCGACAAGATCGCCTCGGCATGCGCAACCGGCTGCAACCGGCTCGTTTCCGCCGATTGCGGGTGCCTCCTCAATATCGGCCATGCCGCCGAGCACAAGGGCGCGCCGCTCGCCGTCGAGCACCTCGCGTCGTTCCTGTGGCGCCGCACCGGCGGGGAGGCGGCGTGAGCACCGCTACGATCGACACCCTCGGCGCCCGCGCGCGCATGCTCGGCCGGCTGCGCGCCAGCGCGAACGCGAATGAGGCCACGGCGCCCATGCCGGTGGACATGCTCGATGCGCGCATCGATGCGCACTACGCACAGCACCGCGCGCAGGCCGCCGACACGCTCGCCACCCAGCCAGCCCGCGTCGCGCAATTCCAGCGCATGCTGGAGGCCGCGCACGCTCAGGTTGTCTGCGCGAGCGTAGAGGCCTGGCCCGCCGAACTCGCGCAGCGCCTCGCGGTCGCAGGCGTGAAGCGGCTGTTGCTCGACACGTCGAGCGCGGAAGGCGCGGCGCTGGCCGACGCGCTGCGGTCCGCCGCACCGGGCATCGAAGCACGCGGCTACACGGAGCCTGTCGAAGCCTGGAAGTCCGAACTGTTCGACAGCATCGACGCCGGCTTCACGGTCGCGCGTTCGGGCCTCGCCGCCACCGGCACGCTCGTGGTCGTACCCGATGCGAACGCGCCGCGCACCGTCTCGCTCGTGCCGCCGCTGCACGTTGCGCTGATCCACGCGCGCACGCTGCATGCGGACCTGCATGCGGCCGTCGCCGCCGAGCGCTGGCGCGACGGCATGCCCACCAATCTCGTGATGATCTCGGGCCCCTCGAAGACTTCGGACATCCAGCAGACGACGGCTTATGGCGCACACGGACCGCGTGCATTGTGGGTGATCGTCGTGACCGACGACGCAGCCGACGAAACCGGAACGACCGCGCATTTGCCCACACGTTTGCCACAGCACGGAGCCGCGCAATGAGCACGACCGCCAAAACCACGCGCGCCGCGAGCCACGCAAGCACGCTGCATTTCGTCCCCACGGCCGAGTTCCGCCAGCGCGCCCGCGCTGTACTCGACGATCCGCAGTTGCGCAAGAGCTTTCGCGGCGCGATGGATTTCCTGCAAGGCAAGCGCGCCGCCCAATTCCCGGAAGCCGACGAGCTCGAGCAACTGCGCGACCTCGGCGAGGCGGTGCGTCAACACGCGCTCGCGCGCTTGCCCGAATTGCTGGAGCAGCTCGAAACGAAGCTGCGAGAAAACGGCATCCGCGTGCACTGGGCCGAAACCGCCGACGACGCCAATCGCATCGTCCACGCCATTGCGCAACGGCACGCGGCCACGCGCGTCATCAAGGGCAAGTCGATGGCGAGCGAGGAGATCGAGCTGAACCATTACCTCGCCGAGCGCGGCATCAGCTGCATCGAGTCGGACATGGGCGAGTACATCGTGCAGCTCGCGGGCGAAAAGCCTTCGCATATCGTCATGCCGGCGATCCACAAGACCCGGGGCGATATCGCGCATCTGTTCGAAGAGCACATTCCCGATACGCCCTATACGGAAGACGTGGACGCACTGATCCAGACGGGCCGCCGCGCGCTGCGCCACGCCTTCGTGGATGCGCAGATCGGTCTTTCGGGTGTGAACTTCGCCGCCGCCGATACGGGCACGCTATGGCTCGTCGAGAACGAGGGCAACGGCCGCCTTTCGACCACCGTGCCCGACGTGCATATCGCGATCATGGGCATGGAAAAAGTGGTGGCGAAGCTCGAGCACATCGTGCCGCTTTCGAGCCTGCTCACGCGCTCGGCCACGGGCCAGCCGATCACCACGTATTTCAACCTCATCAGCAGCCCGCGCCGCGAAGGCGAAAAAGACGGTCCGCGCGAAGTGCATCTCGTGCTGCTCGACAACGGCCGCAGCCAGGCCTACGCCGACGCGCAACTGCGCGCCACGCTGCAATGCATCCGCTGCGGCGCGTGCATGAATCATTGCCCGGTGTACACGCGCATCGGCGGGCACGCCTACGGCACCACCTACCCCGGCCCGATCGGCAAGATCATCTCGCCGCATCTGCTGGGCCTCGACGCAACCGCCGACCTGCCCACTGCATCGAGCCTGTGCGGCGCGTGCGGCGAAGTCTGCCCCGTGCGCATTCCGATTACGCAACTGCTGGTGCGCCTGCGCACCGAAGCGAACCGCTCGCCCGACGAAGCCGTCGCGCATCCGCTGCGCGGCCAGGGCGCGAATCACAGCAGGAGCGAGCAGTTCGTCTGGCGCTTCTGGAGCGGCGCGTTCGCGCATCCGCGCGCGTATCGCGCGCTGCGCTGGGCCGCGACGCGCCTGCGCGCGCTCGCGCCTTCGCAGCAGATGGGCTGGACGCAGCACCGCACGCCGCTCAAGCCCGCGCCGCGCAGCCTGCACGACCTGCTGCGCGAGCGCGATCAGCCGCAATAGACGACATTTCATCAGGCATGCGAAATTAAATCGCGAAGCGAAATTCGCGCGTGCAGGCCATCCGAGCATGCCCGATGAATGCGCGTGACCTTTTCGACCCGCATCCACGGAGGAGACCGTAGTGCAACCCTGGCATCAGATCTATACCCCGCTCGGCAGCTTGTGGCTGTCCGCGCTCGTGGCCGCCGTGCCCATCCTGTTCTTCTTCGTCGCGCTCGCCGGCCTGCGCCTCAAAGGCCACGTCGCCGCGGCGATCACGCTCGTGCTCGCCCTGGGCGTGGCCGTCTTCGAATACGGCATGCCGGTGCGCCAGGCGCTCGTCTCGGCGGGCTTCGGCTTCGCCTATGGCCTGTGGCCGATCGCGTGGATCATCGTGACCGCGGTGTTTCTCTACAAGATCGTCGTGAAGACCGGGCAGTTCGAGGTCATCCGGGCCTCCGTGCTCTCGATCACCGACGACCAGCGTCTGCAACTGCTCCTGATCGGCTTCTCGTTCGGCGCGTTCCTCGAAGGCGCAGCGGGCTTCGGCGCGCCTGTTGCGATCACCTCGGCGCTGCTGGTCGGCCTCGGCTTCGAACCGCTCTACGCGGCGGGCCTGTGCCTCATCGCCAACACCGCGCCGGTGGCGTTCGGCGCGATGGGCATCCCCATCATCGTCGCGGGCCAGGTGACGGGCATCGACCCGTTCCTGATCGGCGCGATGGCGGGCCGCCAGTTGCCGCTGCTCTCGCTGTTCGTGCCGTTCTGGCTCGTCTTCATCATGGACGGCAAGCGCGGCCTCAAGGAGACCTGGCCCGCGGCGCTCGTGGCCGGCGGCAGCTTTGCCATTACGCAGTACTTCACATCGAATCACATCGGGCCCGAGCTGCCGGACATCACTTCGGCCCTCGTGAGCCTCGTCTCGCTCGCCGCGTTCCTGAAAGTGTGGCAGCCGCGCCGGGCCGCGCAAGCCGCGGGCGCGAATGTGCGCGTAAGCGGCGGCGCGGCGACGCTGGGCGGCTTCGGCGGGAATTTCGCAGGCGCCGGTGCGCAAGGCGCATCGCAGAGCCGTCAAGCTTCGCCGTACAGCATCGGCCAGACCGTGCGCGCCTGGTCGCCGTTCATCCTGCTGACCGCCATCGTCACGGTGTGGAGCGTCAAGCCGTTCAAAGCGCTCTTCGCCGCGAAGGGGCCGCTCGCCGGCACCGTGCTGAGCCTGCACGTGCCGTACCTCGATCAACTCGTGATGCGCACCGCGCCCATCGTCGCCTCGGCCAAGCCTTATGAAGCAGTGCTGAAAATCGACTGGCTCTCCGCCGTGGGCACCGCGATCATGCTCACCGCCATCGTCTCCACGATCGTGCTGAAGATGAAGCCGCGTGCCGCCGTTGCGGCGTTCTTCGAGACGCTCGGCGAACTGCGCCGGCCGGTGCTCTCGATCGGCCTCGTGCTCGCGTTCGCGTTCGTCGCGAACTACTCGGGCATGTCCTCGACGCTGGCGCTCGCGCTCGCCGGCACGGGCGCCGCGTTCCCGTTCTTCTCGCCGTTCCTCGGCTGGCTCGGCGTGTTCCTGACCGGCTCGGACACCTCGTCGAACGCCCTCTTCTGCTCGCTGCAGCACACCACCGCGCACCAGATCGGCGTTTCGAACACGCTGCTCGTCGCGGCCAACACCTCGGGCGGCGTGAGCGGCAAGATGATCTCGCCGCAATCGATCGCCGTGGCCTGCGCGGCAACGGGCCTCGTCGGCAAAGAAGCCGCGCTGTTCCGCTTCACGGTGCGCCATAGCCTCTTTTTCGCGGCCATCGTCGGCATCATGACGCTGATTCAGGCCTATGTGCTCACCGGCATGATCCCGCAATAAGCTGGCATCGATCCCGTCAGGCAACCTGAAAGGCTGTTGCCCGCGCATGCGGGTGACAGCCTTATTTTTTTGCCGTTGTACACGGCTTGCGAAAAAACCGTTCGCCCCGCGTTTTAAGGGACTTTTAAGCCGCGCTGCCTACGCTGGATTCGTCCGGCCCACACACGCCGGAGTATCTGACTCATTGGAGGTAAACAATGAAAGTACGCTCAACTCCGTGGATGGGCACGGCCATCTCGCTGACTGCCGCACTCGCGCTTGCACTCGGTGCACCAGTCGCTTTCGCCGCAACACCGGCCGCCGCTGGCGCCCTGCCGCCGACGCAGCACGCGGGCAGCATTTCGTATCTGTCCGGCGGCGTCGGCAGCGACCAGTCGGCGGCGTTCAAGGCCGTGATGACGCGCTATCCACTCTCGCTCGAATTCGCACGCAAGTCGGCGGGCGGCAACGAGTACCTCGCCAACGTGCCCGTCAAGATTTCCAACGCGCACGGCCAGCAACTCCTCTCCACGCGCACCAACGGACCGTTCATGCTCGTTTCGCTGCCCAACGGCCACTATGTCGTGACCGCACGCCACAACGGCAAGACGGTCAACCGTCCCGTGGATATCGGCAAGACCTCGCACGCGCACGAAGCCTTCGTCTGGCCGATGTAACCCGGCGTAATCGCGCGTAGTCCGGCAGCGCATCCGGCACCACACTCCACCGCTGCGGCAGCCATGCGTGCGCGCCTGTCCGGGCGCCGCTCGCTACGCGCCCCTCGCCGGGCGTCCCTCGCCGGGGGCCCGACCGGGCGTCCCTGACCGGGCGTCCCCGCTTACGCGCCCCAGGCCAGGCGCCGCCGGCGTCATGTCATGCGCCGCGCGCATTCACGACACCTACATCAACTCCGGCCCCGTTTGCGGCTATGATCGTGGTCTGCGCCCCGCAGGCGCGCCTGGGGCACGCCTGCCCTGCCCCACCCGCGCGCTGCGCGCGGCCCACGTCTTCAACCCGCACGAGAGCGGATTTCCCGGAGGAAGCCGGATGGCTTTGGGGTGGCTCGTCATACTTCCGTTCCTGGGGGCGGCGCTCGTTGCGCTCACGGCCCGGCACGCCCGCGCGCTCTCCACCTGGATCGCGTTCGCCGCGGCGCTCCTCGGTCTCGGTCTCGTCCTGAGCGAACGCGTGGGCATGGCCACGTATGGCGTCGTGCAGTGGCGCCACGAGTGGGTGCCCGAGATCGGCCTCGCGCTCTCGCTGCGCCTCGACGGCCTCTCGTTCATGTTCGCGCTGCTCGTGCTCGCGATCGGCCTGCTCGTCTTCATCTACGCACGCTATTACCTGGCCGGCAGCGACACGCTCCCGCGCCTCTATCTGCTGCTCCTGCTCTTCATGGGCGCAATGCTCGGCGTCGTGCTCTCGAACAATCTGCTGCTGCTCGTGATCTTCTGGGAGCTCACGAGCCTCGTCTCGTTCCTCTTGATCGGCTTCTGGCCTTCGCGGCCCGACGCGCGGCGCGGCGCGCGCATGGCGCTCACCATCACGGGCGCGGGCGGGCTCGCGCTGCTCGCGGCGGTGCTGCTGCTCGGCCACGTGTGCGGCAGCTTCGAGTTGAACGACGTGCTCGCGCAAACGGGCAAGATCCAGCACGACCCGCTTTTCCCGGCCATTTTGCTGCTGACGCTCTTCGCGGCGTTCACCAAG
>DATEJU010000206.1:0-4739 GCA_035277805.1 Paraburkholderia sp.
GACGCCGACAGCGCGCTGTTCCTGCTGCATTCGCTCTCGCGCTTCATTCCGCATTTCATTGCGCTGTCGGCATCGTCGCCGTACGTGCAGGGCGTCGACACCGGATTTCATTCGGCACGGCTGAATTCCGTGTTCGCGTTCCCGCTCTCGGGCCGCGCCCCGTTCGTGCTCAGTTGGGAGGAGTTCAAGGAGTACTTCTCGAAGATGGTGCACACGGGCGTTGTCAACAGCATGAAAGACTTCTACTGGGATATCCGTCCGAAACCCGGCTTCGGCACGATCGAGGTGCGCGTCATGGACACGCCGCTTTCGGTCGAGCGCGCGGCGGCGATCGCCTGCTACATCCAGACGCTCGCGCGCCATCTGCTGACCGATCGGCCGATCTACCCGCGCGAGGACGACTACCTCGTCTACACGTTCAACCGCTTCCAGGCGTGCCGTTTCGGCCTCGCCGGCACCTGCGTCGATCCGCAGACGGGCGAGCGCCGCACCATCTCCGAAGACATTCTGGCCACGCTCGACAAGATCGCGCCGCATGGCGAGGCGCTCGGCTCGACGCGCGCGCTGGCCGAAATCGGCACGATCGCGCGCGCCCAGACCAACGATGCGACCTGGCTGCGCGGCGTGGTCGCCGAGGAAAAATCGCTGCACGAGGCGGTGCGGCAGCAATGTCTGCGCTGGCGCGCTTGAGCGCCCGGGCTGCGCCAACCGGCCGGGCCGGCGAGGCTCCGGCTGCGCGATGCGCGGGCCGCGTGTGCCTTTCTGGCAACGTCGGGGCAATGCCATAGCGCTAAAAAACACACGGAAAGAGGGCAGTCTGCGGGCTGCCCTTGCGTTTTTGGGGCCGTCCGCACAGGCTTGCGAGGGGAAAAAAAAGATTTTTTTGTCCCAGGCAAGATACCAGGGGGTTCTTATTTTTTTGATGTTTGCCCAAAGAGAGTCAATAGTTGCTGACGAAGCGGGCGACTTCCTGTGGGTAACCTTTGAAATGCCTGAAAACTCAATGGCCTGCGCACGCGGCGCACGGGTAGACTTCAGTTGCGCGAGCGGAAAAAATCAGGGATAACCAGGTATCGATTGGGCTTGGGATTGCGTGGCATCAAGAATTTGCCCACATCCCAATGGTGTACTTACCAACTGGTTATCCACAAATCGCGTTGGATAAGTTAGCTGTGCGATTTGCCACTCTCGCATAGAATGTCGGTTTGCTGCGCAGGCACGAGGTCGGGAAGGACGCTTTGGGCCTGCAAGGCGAGAAGAATGACTGTGCGCAGCGGGCGTTTCTTGCGCCGGCGAAGCAGGACTTTTTTGAGATGGTGCGGCCGATTTCCTGGAATCGGGCGCAAACTTTCCCACAAGGCCGTCGGCATGTGCGGCGGCTGACGATGCAGCGCAAGCTGCCAAATAACCAGCGAAAGACTATGAGCGAAGGCGTATACGGAGAGCAGGCAGCCGGGCGGGTGACCCATAGCCTGCTGCGACTGAGCACGGCAATGCGGAGCCAGGCGTGGGACTGGGCCGAAGGGGCAGGACTCACGCCGACCCAGGGCGAAATTCTCGTGCTGCTGATGCAGCGCAAGGGGCCGATGCGCCTCGGCGAGATTGCCCGCGAGACGGCACTGACTGCCGCAACGACCAGCGATGCGGTGAGCACGCTGGAAACCAAGGGTCTCGTCGAAAAGCGCCGTGCGCTCGACGACGGCCGCGCGCTCGCGGTGCGTCTCACCGCGCGTGGCCGTACGGCCGCGAAGAAGGCCGCACAATGGCCTGACTTCCTCTCGAAGGCCGTCGGCACGTTGCGCGCCGACGAGCAGTCGGCGGTCTACCGCACGCTGCTCAAGACGGTCTACGTGCTGGAGTCGCAGGAAGCCATGCCGCAGCACCGCATGTGCCTCACCTGCTCGCACTTCGAGCCCAGCAAGAACCCGAAGAAGACGCCGCATCACTGCGGGCTGCTCAAGATCGACATGTCCGACACCGATCTGCGTCTCGATTGCTCGGTGTACGAACAGGCCGACGCAACGACGCAGAAGAAGAACTGGAAGATCTTCGCGGCCTGATTGCCGCGCGGCGTCATGTAGCGTCACGCAGTCCCGCGGCTGTCCGCGGCCGCGTGGCCTGCTCGCCTGAAGTATCCGGCTGGCGTCCGGTTCGATCGTGCGCGCGGCGCGTTTGCGCCGCTGCGTCTATCGCTGCACGCGCGTGCGTGCTCCAGCGTGTGTTGAAATCAGCGTGTATTGAAACGCGTGACCTCGGCATGCCTTCGCATGCTGCCCGCGCGACGCGTTGCATTGTGTAGCTGACCCAGGGATTTGGCGATGAATCGCGAAGTATTGGCCATTCGCCACGTATATTTCGAGGATCTCGGCAGCTTCGAGCGGGTGCTCGGCGAGCGCGGGCGTCCAGTACGCTATGTCGATGTCGGCTTTGCGCGCGTCGGCGCGCTCAATCCCGTTTCGGCCTCGCTGATGGTGATCCTTGGCGGCCCCATCAATGCCTGCGACGACGCACGCTATCCTACCCTTGCTCCCATTGCCGCGCTGATCGAAAAGCGTATCGCCGCCGGCCTGCCCACGCTCGGCATTTGCCTTGGAGCTCAGCTCATCGCGCGGGTGCTTGGCGCACGCGTCTATGCCGCCGGGCATCAGGAGATCGGCTGGACGCCGCTCACGCTCACCGATGCGGGCCGCGCCTCGCCGCTGCGGCACGTTGATGGCGCATCGACCTCGATGCTGCACTGGCATGGCGACACGTTCGATCTGCCGCAAGGCGCGACGCGTCTCGCGTCCACGCCGCTGTGCGAAAATCAGGCGTTCTCGTGGGGCTCGCATGTGCTCGGGCTGCAATGTCATCCCGAAGTGCGCGCCGACCGCTTCGAGCCCTGGCTGATCGGCCATGCCGCCGAGATCGCGGCGGCGGGTATCGACATCAACACGCTGCGTGCGCAGACTGCGCAGCACGGTCCGCGTCTCGAAACACAGGCAAGCCGCATGCTCGGCGAATGGCTCGACGCCATCGACAACGCGAATATCAACGCACCCGCGAAGTCGCCCTGAGGCTTCGGCCTCGTTTCCCGCTGTTCCCAGGCGCGCACGCTGGCTGCTGCGCGTCTGCATTACACGCTGTTGCGGCCTGCTTTGGCATCGGCTTCGCGCCCGTTTTTCAGCTGCCTTGCGTCTGCGAGCGCTGCCTGCGCCTGTCAAAGGCGCGTGCTATTCTCGAATGCTTCCACCACCGTTCGCACACCTCCCATGAGCAAGCTCTTCACTCCGCTCGAGCTGCGTGGCGTGACGCTCGCCAATCGCATTGTCGTGTCGCCAATGTGTCAATACTCGGCCGTACGAGGCGAGGCCACCGACTGGCACATGATCCACCTTGGCCATCTCGCGCTTTCGGGGGCGGCGATGCTGTGTATCGAGGCGACGGCCGTCGAGCCGGACGGCCGCATCACGCCGGCCGATTTAGGCCTCTGGGACGACGTGACCGAAGCCGCGCTCGAGCCGGTGATCGCCGCCATTCGCCGCTACGCGCCGATTCGCATCGCCATGCAGATCTCGCATGCGGGACGCAAGGCGTCGAGCCGCGTGCCTTGGGAGGGCGGCCAGCTGATTTCCGTGGCCGATGGCGGTTGGTTGCCGCATGCGCCCTCCGCGCTGCCGCACAAGGCCGATGAAACGCCGCCGCTCGCGCTCGATACGGCCGGCCTGAACCGCGTGCGCAATGCGTTTGCAGCGACGGCGCGGCGTGCGGCGCGGCTTGGCATCGACGCCCTCGAAGTTCACGCGGCGCACGGCTATCTGCTGCATCAATTTCTCTCGCCGATCGCCAATCAGCGCACCGACGAATATGGCGGATCGCTCGAGAACCGCATGCGTTTCCCGCTCGAAGTGTTCGACGCGGTGCGCGCGGAATTTCCGCACGATCGCCCGGTTGGCGTGCGGGTGTCGGCTAGCGATTGGGTCGAGGGCGGCTGGACACCCGAGGACACGGTCGTGTTCGCGCAGGCGCTCAAGGCGCGCCGAGTCGATTGGGTCGACGTATCGTCCGGTGGTGTCTCGCCGTTGCAGAAGATTCCACTCGAGCCCGGCTATCAGGTGCCGTTCGCGCGCAAGGTGAAGCAGGAAACCGGCGTGAATACGATTGCGGTGGGGCTCATTACCGACGCGCTGCAGGCCAATCAAATTCTCGAAGACGGTGAAGCCGATATGATCGCGATGGCGCGCGCGATGCTCTACGACCCACGCTGGCCATGGCACGCCGCCGCGCAGCTCGGCGCGAACGTGAGCGCGCCGCCGCAATACTGGCGCTCGCAACCTCGCGAGCATAAGGCGCTCTTCGGCGCGACGACGCTCGGGCAACGCTGAACGTAGCGCAAAGCGTCGAGCGCGCCGCGCGAGTTGAACGGAAGAGGGGCGAACGTGTACGATGCCGGTTGCGGCGCGCCTTTGACTGAATGCGTGCTCAAGAGCGCGGCGCCGACAAGGCGCCGCGTTTGCGTCGAAAGCTGACTTCACAAGGATTCATTCAATGAGTGTACGCAGGATCGTCGTGCGCCAGTCGGGCGTACACGGCAAGGGCGTATTTGCGGCCGGAGCGATCGAGGCCGGCGAACGTCTGATCGAATACAAGGGCGAACGCATCTCGTGGAAGGAAGCATTGCGGCGTCATCCGCATAATCCCGACGAACCGAATCACACCTTCTATTTCGCGCTCGACGACGGCGACGTGATCGACGGCAA
>DATEJU010000207.1:0-10157 GCA_035277805.1 Paraburkholderia sp.
GGATTACGTTAAGGGGGAGAACTACATGGACGACATGTTGACCGCTTCGGCGCAAACCGTGCTCGCCGACCTCTGCACACCGCAATTCGTGCGCGGCGTGGAAGCGGCGCACAACCGTCGCGCGGGCCGCGAGCTTTGGCGGCAACTCGAAGCACGGGGATTTCTGGACGCGCTCGTGCCCGAGGCACAGGGCGGCGCGGACTTGCCGCTCGCTGAGGCGGCGGGCGTGCTGTTCGCATTCGGCCAGCACGCGTTGCCGCTGCCCGCCGCACACACGATGATCGCGCGTCATCTGCTCGCCTCGGCGCAGGTGGATGCGCCGCGCGGGCCCATCGCACTGGCGATTGCGGACTCCACGCAAAGCCTGGCGTTCGTGCCTTACGGGCAGGTGGCCGATGCGGTCGTGGTCGAAACATCGGCGGGGACGTTTCTCGTCTCGCTCGACACGGCCTGCGTGAAAAAGCATGGCGAAGCGCTGGACGCCACCGTGAGCTTCGACACGCGCACGGCGCACGCACTGCCCGCGCGCGGCATCGCGGAACTCGGCGCGCTCGTGACGGCGGCCACGATGGCGGGCGCGATGCAACGCGTGCTCGACATCACCATTGCCTACGTGAACGGACGCGAGCAGTTCGGCCGCTCGCCCGGCAAGTTCCAGGCCGTGCAGCAGCAACTGAGCGCGATGGCCGAGCAGGTCGCGGCCACGCGCATGGCCGCGCAGCGTGGCTGCGCCGCGCATCGCAGCGGCCAGCAGCGCCTTGCGAGCGCGATTGCCAAGGCGCGCGCGAGCCGCGCGGCGCCGCTCGTCGCGAACGGTGCGCATGGTCTCGTGGGCGCCATGGGCATCACGGCGGAGTTCGATCTGCAGCTCTATACGCGGCGGCTCCATGCGCAGCGTCTGCAATATGGTTCGGAATCCTTCTGGGATGAGATCGTGGGCACGCACGCGCTCGATCACTGGAATGGCGTAGCCGAAGGCGTGGTCGGCATTTTCGACGCGCTCGACGAAGCGGCAATGCCTTCGGCGTTCTCGCGCACGCTCCCGCCGACCTTGCCGCACTAGTCTCCGGCTACGCTCCACACGGGCGTAGCCATCGAGGTGTGCGCAGTTGCCAGGCAGCCCGTCTGAAGCGATCATTTGCGGCAACGCATTGGCCGGGGATCTGACGATGTCAACGTTGGCAAGAATTCGAGGATTCGTTGTGGCACTGGCGCTCGTTGGCTCGGCGGCGCACGCGCAGACCACCGACTTCTGGGGAACGCGTCTTCCCGATCAGCCGACGCAGTTCATTTTCGGCTACGGCTCGCTCATCAACACGCCATCGCGCGACGCCACGGCCGGCAAGCCGGTTGCGGCGATTCCGGTGCGCGTCTCGGCGGCGTTCGGCTATGTGCGCAGCTGGAGCGAACGTGCGCCATCGGGGTTCACGGCGCTCGGGCTGCGGCGTCCGTTCAAGGGCGAAGCGCCGATGACGATCAATGGCGTGATCTATCCCGTTGCCGGCAACGACATGTCCGCGTTCGACGAGCGCGAGAAGGGATACGTGCGCGTCGAGGTGCCGCGCGCGCTCATCGAAGCCGTGTCATGGCAGCCGCTGCCGGCGCAGGGGACGATCTGGGTCTACGTGCCGAAAGCAGAAGGCAAGGCGCCGGGCGAAGGGCTGCCGGTGCCGGACGCGAAGTTTCCGCTCGCCGAGTCGTATATCGATGTCGTCATTGAGGGCGGGCTCGAGTACGGACCTGAATTCGCGCGCGAGATCATCGAGACGACCCGGGACTGGAGTCCCTACTGGCTCAACGACCGCACGCTCGCACGCCGGCCATGGGTGTTCGATAAACAGTTCGCGCAAGTCGATGCGCTGCTCGCGACATCGGCGCCCTGCTTCGCGCGGCGGGCGTTCTCCGAGGACTATGCCGCCGGGAGCGCCGCGATCGCCAGGCGCAAAGGCGATGCGTGCCTTCGGGAGGCGCACGGTCGCTGACCGCGCGCTTTCCGTTGCGGGTCGCCTATGTCGCGCTTGCCCTGGTCGCGCCAGGCGGGATCTGGATGCCATCGCGGTACTCGCCCCGCCATTCTCGATCAGGCGCACCGCGCCGCCGCGGCCCGCGCAGTGCACGAGCGCGCGCAACGTGCCGCGCTTCGTGGCCGCGTCGAACACGGCCGTCATGTCCGCTTCGCTCGTGACGTCGGCGGGAACGAAGCTCGCCGCCGGGCCTGGTTCATCGGCCACCGCCGCGCCGCGCGAGCTCGCGAGGTCGGCGATCACGACCTGCCCGCCCTTCTCCAGCAGTTGCTTCGCGCTCGCGAGGCCCAGCCCCGATGCGCCGCCCGTCACCACCGCTACCGCTCCCTTCAGTTCCATGTCGTTGCTCTCTGTCTCGTTCTCAGGGTCTCTTTACAGGCGCTCGATGAGCGCCGCGTTGGCCATGCCGCCCGCCTCGCACATCGTCTGCAAACCGTAGCGTCCATCGCTGCGTTCGAGCGCATTGAGCATCGTGGTCATGAGGCGGGCGCCCGACGTACCCAGCGGGTGCCCCAGCGCAATCGCGCCGCCCGCGGGGTTCAGGCGCGAGGCGTCCGCGCCCAGCGCCTTTTGCTGCACGAGCGGCACCGAGGCGAACGCCTCGTTGACTTCGAAATGCGCAATATCGCCGATCGAGAGGCCGGCCTTCTTCAGCAGGCGCTCGGTGGCGGGAATCGGCGCGGCGAGCATCATTCTCGAAATTTCAATAGTGGCTAACATTTTTCGATACCAATGAATCGTTTTAATTTATTTATTGGACCTGATTCGCAACGCCAAGGCCATGGTTTGAACCTGATAGCTCGAATTTCCGAGGCGCTAGCGCACCCGGAGGCCCAAAGAGGCGCGACAAAGCGCCCTGTTGAAAAAAATGAGCCAGTCGTCTTGAAAAATTGTTCCAGCCCACGGGTGAAAGCTAGAATGCCGGGTTTGCTGCACGGCGGGCCGCGCTCGCCCCAACCCGGCCCGCGACGCCCTCACCCTCGAAGAAGGAACCCGAAATGACCGACATGGCCACCCCACGCACCGACGACGCCGAATCTCAGCCCGACTCGACGCTCGTGAGCGCGCTCGCGCGCGGCGTCCGGATCCTGCAATGCTTTTCGATGGGGGCGTCGGAGCTGTCCGCGCGCGAACTGGTGGAGCGCACGGGCCTGCCCAAGCCCACGGCGCTGCGGCTCATCAACACGCTGTGCGAGTTCGGCTTGTTGCGCTACTCGGAGCGCATTTCGAAGTACGTGCTCGGCACGGAAATGCTGAGCCTCGCCGCGCCCGCGCTCGGCCGCATGACGATCCGCCAGCTCGCGCGGCCGATGATGCAGGAGCTGGCCGACCACTGCCAGGGCCAGGTCGCGCTCGCGGTGGGCTATCGCCTGAACCTGGCCTACACCGAGGTGATCCAGGGCTCGGGCAGCGCCGTGTACCGCTCGGAGATCGGCACGCGGCTCTCGCTCTCGCGCACGGCGTCGGGCCGCGCGTATCTATGGACCGTGCCCGCCGAAACGCGCGAGCAGTATCTGCAGGAGACGCTCACGCGCGATCCGGCCAAGGGCGAGCTGCTCGCGCAGCGTCTCGCGCAGGCGCAGCAGGAGCTGCGCGAATACGGCTGCACCGTCTCGCATGGCGACATGCAGCGCGAAATTCACTCGGTGGCGATTCCGCTCGCTTCGCCCATCGACAACGAATACTGGGTTTTCAGCTGTTCCATTGCGGTATTCAACATCAGCGGCAACCAGTTGACCGACGACATCGCCCCCCGGCTGATGTCGCTGGTCAGGCGCGTGGAGGCAGCGCTCGGCAGTGTGGCTGGAGCCGCGCACGACATGGAGACGAGACCGTGGAGCGTGTCCGCGAACTAGCAGCCGCAGCCCCCCGCAAGGAGCCCTGCGCTTTGCCGGCACCAACGAGATCCTCACTTACGCAGCACTGAACGAACGCGCTGACCGGGTCGCGCACTGGCTGATCGGTCTTGGCCCGCGACCCGGCGACGGCATCGTGCTCCTGTTCGAGAATCATCCCGCGCTTGCCGTGCTCGCCGACGGCGCAGAACGCGCCGGTCTCTACTACACCCCCATCAGCATCCAGTTGAAGACGCGCGAGGTTGCGCGCGGTGCGTTCGCCCAGCAGCGTGGCGCGTGGCTGCCGCAATGCGCGCCGCGCTTCACGGCGTTCGATTGACATCGCAGGCGTCGCCCGCCAGCTCGCTCGGCGTAGCTTGGCGCGTCAGCCCGCGTCCCTGTGAGCCTGCGGCTCGCCAGCCAGCCCGATCTGCCCACCCTAATCCCGCTCCCCTCACGAACCCAGGATCCGCGCCGCTTCAACGCGCCCGCGCAGCAACGGCGTCGCGAAATCCAGAAACGCACGCAGCTTGAGCGGCAACGGCGCCTGCCCGCCGTGCACGAGGCTCACGGGCCATGGCGGCGGCTCGAACGCGTCGAGCACCACGGCAAGCCGCTTCTCGCGCACTGCTTGCGCGATCTGGTACGACAGCACGCGCGTGAGCCCGACGCCCTGCAGCGCGGCATCGATCGCGGCCTCGGCGGTGTTCACCGCGAGCCGCGAGTGCACCGGCTGCACCACATCGCTCTTTGCCGCGCGGAAGGTCCACGCGCGGCCCTCGACACCTTCGAACGTCACGCAACGATGGCTCGCCAGATCGCCCGGCTCGGTCGGCACGCCATGCGCGGCCAGATACGCGGGGCTCGCGCACACCACGCGGCGGATGGCGCCGAGGCCCACCGCCACGAGCGCGCTATCGGGCAGCGCGCCGATGCGCACGGCAGCGTCCACCTGCTCTTCCAGCAAATTGACGACACGGTCCGCGAGCATGAGGCGCACATCGATCTCGGGATACTGCGCGAGGAAAGCATTGACGACCGGCAGCACGTGCAACCGCCCGAACACCACGGGCGCCGTGAGCGCCAGCGTGCCTCGCGCCGTGGTGTATTCGCCCGTTGCCGCGCGCTCGGCCTCGCCCACTTCCTCGAGGATGCGCCGGCAGGCCACCACGTAGGAGGCGCCCGCCTCGGTCAGCGCGAGCTGGCGCGTGGTGCGCTTGAGGAGCCGCGTCTTGAGATGCGCCTCGAGCTCGTTGACCTTGCGGCTGACCGTGGCGAGCGGCATGTTCAGGCGCCGCGCCGCCGCCGAAAGACTGCCCGCCTCGACCACGGCGACGAGCACGGACATCGCGTCGAACCGGTCCATGATGTTCTCGCTATTCGGGAGGATCCGCGCCAATCTTGCAGGATTCTTTCCAGTCGTGAAAGCGCGCGACGCCTGTGCGCCGCCGGTTGCGCCCCGCGTAAACCAAAAAGCCGGCAAACAACGTTTGCCGGCTCTGGTTACAGCGTGCGGGCTTAGCTGCGGTTGCCCGTGATCACCAGGGTGAAGCCGTTATCCGTCTTGTTGTAGTTCACATTGAACGCCGAAGACGACGGCGACGACTTGCTCGAGCCTGCGCCCGAGAGCGCTTGCAGATTCGCCAGTTGTTCGCGTTGAACCAGTTGCATGGCCTAACTCCTTTAGAGCGTGTGTTTAGGAATGCGTCCCTATTAGGGAGCGGCGTCGAGCTTAGGCCAATTCATCGCCACAGAAACCTGTCTCCATTTCAAGATTCGTTAATAAGTGTTGACACTTGATTTGTATCAGCCAGCGGCTGCTGGTGGCCCGCCGCGAGGCAGGAGAAATTATTAATAGTACGATCGTTCTATTTCCTATAAGCTAGGACTTTTCTTATTAGCGAGGCCGTCTGTCATGTCGCTGATCTTCTCCCGCCGCGATCTGGGTTTCCTGCTCTACGAATGGCTCGACGTCGAGCGCCTCACGCGCATTGCGCGCTACGCCGACCATTCGCGCGAGACCTTCGACGCGGCGCTCGACACCTGCGAGAAGATCGCCACCGACCTGTTCGCCCCGCACAACAAGAAGAACGACCAGCACGAACCGCACTTCGACGGCGAGACCGTCACCATCATCCCCGAGGTGAAGACCGCGCTGAAAGCCTTCTGCGAGGCGGGCCTGATGGCCGCCGGCCAGGACTACGAATATGGCGGCATGCAATTGCCGCTCGTCGTCGAGAAGGCGGGCTTCGCGTGGTTCAAGGCCGCGAACGTGGGCACGAGCGCCTATCCGTTCCTCACCATCGGCAACGCGAACCTGCTGCTCGCGCACGGCAGCGCGAAGCAGATCGAGACCTTCGTGAAGCCGGAGCTCGAAGGCCGCTACTTCGGCACGATGTGTCTCTCCGAACCGCAGGCGGGCTCGTCGCTCTCGGACGTGGCCACGCGCGCCGACTTCGAATGCGACTCGCCGCTCGGCGCGCAATACCGCCTGCGCGGCAACAAGATGTGGATCTCGGGCGGCGAGCACGAACTCTCCGAGAACATCGTCCACCTCGTGCTCGCGAAAATTCCCGGCCCGGACGGCAAGCTCATCCCCGGCGTGAAGGGCATCTCGCTCTTCATCGTGCCGAAGTACCTCGTGAACGACGACGGTTCGCGCGGCGAGCACAACGACGTTGTGCTCGCGGGCCTCAATCACAAAATGGGCTATCGCGGCACCACCAACTGCCTGCTCAACTTCGGCGAAGGGACGAAATACGCGCCGGGCGGCCGCGCGGGCGCAATCGGCTATCTCGTGGGCGAGCCGCACAAGGGCCTTGCCTGTATGTTCCATATGATGAACGAGGCGCGCATCGGCGTGGGGCTCGGGGCGACCATGCTCGGCTACACCGGCTATCTGCACGCGCTCGACTACGCGCGCCATCGCCCGCAGGGACGCAGCGTGGGCGCGGCGGGCAAGGACCCGGCATCGCCGCAAATCAGGCTGGTCGAGCACGCCGACGTGCGCCGCATGCTGCTCGCGCAAAAGAGCTACGTGGAAGGCGCGCTCGCGCTCAACCTCTGGTGCGCGAAGCTCGTGGACGAAGCGCGCGCCGTCGAAGACGACGCCGCGCGCGAGCCGCTCACGCTGCTGCTCGACCTGCTCACGCCGATTGCGAAGAGCTGGCCCTCGCAGTGGTGCCTCGCGGCCAACGATCTGGCGATCCAGGTGCACGGCGGCTATGGCTACACGCGCGAGTACAACGTCGAGCAGTTCTGGCGCGACAACCGTCTCAATCCGATTCACGAAGGCACGCACGGCATCCAGGGCCTCGACCTGCTGGGCCGCAAGGTCACGATCAAGGACGGCGCGGCGCTCAAGCTGTTCGTGCAGCGCGTGCAGGCCACGCTCGAGCGCGCGCTTTCGGGTGGCGAGAAGCGGGACACCGAGCATGCGCGTGCGCTCGAAGCGGCGCTGCGGCGGCTCGTCGATGTGACGCAGACGCTCTGGTCGGCGGGCGACGCCGGCGTCACGCTCGCCAATGCTTCGGTGTACCTGGAAGCGTTCGGGCACGTCGTGGTGGCGTGGGTCTGGCTGGAGCAGGCGCTTGCGGCACGCGCGGCGCTAGCGCATGCAAGCGGCGACGAGGTCAACTTCTATCGCGGCAAGCTCGCGGCCGCCGAGTACTTCTTCGCGTGGGAACTGCCGAAGACCAGCCCGCAGTTCGATTTGCTCGCCTCGCTCGATCGCACGACGCTCGACATGCAGGATGGGTGGTTCTAGGGTCTGGTTACAGATGGCCCGGGTATCGCGCGCATTCTCGCGATTCGCGACTGACGAAGCATCCCGCTTTTGAATCAAATTGGCATGTCACTTCCGAATGTCCCTCACCGCAAAAATCAAGCAATCTTGTGCCGCTGAAGATCGTCATGAAACGACGCGGACATAAATTGGGAAAATTCCGACGGCACTGAGGTCGAAACCACCCGTTCCGCAAACGCCTGTGCCTGTAACCAAGGCGCAGAGACCACGATTTACCCTTGGTCAATAAAACGTCAAGAACTCGAGAACGCTCTCTGTCCTTTACGTCACAATACGCGCCGTCGAACGGGTTACGCCCAGTCCGTCAGCAACGAAGGGGTCTCACAGCAACAAGCGAAATGCAGTTGATCTGAATTCCCGCCTTGTTTCGAAGGCCCGTTCGCCACGGTCAGCACGGCTTCGCCCCCTCCGCAACTCCGACTTCCCAACCAACTACCCGCGTCCTTTCGCGGGCGAACTGACGCGCGCCCAGGCATCGCTCGACGCGCTGGTCGCGCAACGCCTTGCTGATTTTCCTGGGGCCCTGTCGCTCATTCACTCTGGAGCAATCGAAGATGCAGAAAATCACCCTCCGTTTCACGCGTTTGCTATCGGCAACCGCCACGGCCGGCGCACTCGTTCTGGCCATGCCGCTCGCGCACGCTCAGGCGCAACCGGCCGCCAGCGCCCCCCAGGCAGTCGGCGGCGAGGCCGCCGCGAACTTGACGGCGAAGGTCGTGAAGATCCATCCCGACTCGAACAGCGTCGCCGTGCAAGGTCCGAAGGGCAAGACCGTCGTCATCGACGTCGATCCCGCCACGGCTGACGTCAAGAAGCTGAAGGTAGGCGACGAAGTGGACATCGCCTACCGGGCCGCCGTGCTGATGTCCGTCGACACGGTGGATCCTAAGGGCATGCGTGCTCGCGCAACCGCGGAGTCCACGTCTGCGGCCTCGAACGGCCTGGTGGTGAAGACCCGCACTGTCCAGGTTGTCGCGACCATCCAGAAGCTCGACCGCAAGACGCGTGAAGTGACGTTGGCCGGGCCCAATCGCAAGGTTTCGATGATGGTCCAGCCCGACGTCGATCTGAGCAAGCTCAAGATCGGCGACAGCATCCTCGCGACGTACGTGGGCGCCACGGCCATCAGCGTCAAGCGCAACGGCGAAATCGTCAAGTAACGCGCACCGCGCGGCGTGCCCTGGTTAAAGGCACTTTCGCAGACTGCCGGAGGCGGCTGGCCCGCGAGCGGCATCCTGCACACGGCACCGCTGTTCTCCGGCCAGAGGGAAGCCCGGGCTCATTGAAAAGACGACAAGAAACGGCCTGATCGGCGCAAACCGATCAGGCCGTTCCGGTCAAGTTCACCGTTTCTCCGCACCCAGTCTCGCCGATGCCTCGCGGTGCCATTCACTGCCTGGGCGCGGCCTTCAGCCGCCCTGCTTCTCGAAGCGCCTCAACAGCGCGTTGCCGCGCGCGTTGGCCGAATCCAGCGCCTGTTGCGGCGTCTTGCTGCCCGTCCACACCTGCTCGAGCTCTTCGTCCACCACCGTGCGAATCTGCGGCATGTTGCCCAGACGCAGACCCTTCGTCCAGGGCAGCGGCGGCTTGTTGAGCATCTGCTTGGTGGCCGTATCGGCGCCCGGATGCGAATCGTAGAAGCCCTGCTTGCGCGCGAGGTCGTAGGCCGCCGTCGTGACCGGCAGATAGCCCGTGTCCTCGTGCCACTTCGCCGCCACTGCGGGCGTATTCAGATACGCGAGGAACTTCGCGACACCCTTGTACACGTCGGGATTCTTGCCCGCCAGCACCCACAGGCTCGCCCCGCCGATGATGGCGTTCTGCGGCGCGCCCTTCACGCTCGGGTCGTAGGGCATCATGCCCGTGCCGTACTTGAACTTCGCATACTGCTGCACGTTCGCGAGCGCGCCCGACGAACCCATCATGATGCCGCAGTCGCCGCTATAGAACTTCGCGGTGGCCTCGTCCTTGCGGCCCACGTAGGTGAAGGTGCCGTCCTTCGCCATTTTTTGCAGAAAGGCGATGTGAGCGACCTGCAGCGGCTTGTTGATTTCGAGCACGGCATCGGCGCCGTCGAAGCCGTTGTTGCGCGTGGCGATGGGCGCGCCATGCCAGGCGCTGTAGTTCTCGATCTGGATCCAGCCCTGCCAGCCCGTGGTGAAGCCGCAGTTCATGCCAGCGGCCTTGAGCCTGGCCGCGTCGGCGGCCACTTCCGGCCAGGTCTTCGGCGGCGCGTCGGGGTTCAGCCCCGCCTTCTTGAACGCGTCGCGGTTGTAGTAGAGCAGCGGCGTGGAGCTGTTGAACGGCATCGAGACGAGATGGCCCGTCTTCGCGTCGCTGTAATAGCTGGCTACGGTGGGCACGAACGCCTTTTCGTCGAAGGGCACGCCCGCGTTCTTCATCACGTCGTACACGGGCACGATGGCCTTCTTCGCCTGCATCATCGTCGCGGTGCCCACTTCGTAGACCTGCAGGATCGCGGGCGCGTCGCCG
>DATEJU010000208.1:0-8011 GCA_035277805.1 Paraburkholderia sp.
TCAGGTCCTGACCGACGTGTACCACGAAGACCTGCGCCGCGCGCGCTCGGCCACGCACAGCCAGATCCCGACGAAGACGGGCGCGGCTTCGGCCGTCGGCCTCGTGCTGCCGGAACTGAACGGCAAGCTGGACGGCTACGCCATCCGCGTCCCGACCATCAACGTGTCGATCGTCGACCTGTCGTTCATCGCCAGGCGCGACACGACGGTCGAAGAAGTCAACGCCATCATGAAGGAAGCTTCGCAAGGCACGCTCAAGGGCATCCTCGGCTACAACGACGCACCGCTGGTTTCGGTCGACTTCAACCACAACCCGGCATCGTCGACGTTCGACGCGACGCTCACGAAGGTTTCGGGCCGTCTCGTGAAGGTGTCGAGCTGGTACGACAACGAGTGGGGCTTCTCGAACCGCATGCTGGACACGGCGGTGGCTTTCGCGAACGCGAAGTAAGCACGCTTGTGCCTTTGCCGGGCTTCGAGGTCCGGCGCTTGCATGTGGAAACCGCCCCAGAGGTTATGTGGGGCGGTTTTTTTTCGACCTTATTTTTCGGTAGCAATGTCCGATGCCGACACGGCTGCGGGCGGCCGCGGGAAGTACACGCCCGCGCGCTGGGCGGCGCTGGCGATATGCGCCTCGATGGCCGCGCCCGCCGCACCGCTGTCGCGCGCCTTGAGCGCCACCACGATCAGGCCGTGCTCGCGATGCGTGGAGAGCACGAGCTCGCGCCGGTAGAACGGCATGCGCTGGCTCTCTTTCATGATGTCGGCGCTGCTGCGCAGGATCGATTCGATCGCCGCGTTGCCCGCGAGACTTACGATGCGCATGTGGAATTCGAAGTCCAGTTGCGCGGCCTCGTCGAGCTCGTCGCAGGCGAGCGCTGCTTGCAGCGTCTCGGTGTTGTGCTCGAGCCAGGTGACGTCGGCGTCGCCGATCGCGAGCGCCGCCATGCGCGCGGCAAAGCCCTCGAGCGCGTAGCGCATCTGGTAGGTGTCGGGCAGCGACGATTGATCCGCAAAGCGCCACGGATGGGCGTTGGTAGCCTGCGCACTCGTCACGTAGACGCCCTTGCCCGCGCGGATCGACAGCATGCCGAGCGCTTCGAGTGTCGAGAGCGCCTCGCGCAGCGACGCGCGGCTGATCGCCAGCTCCTCGGAGAGCTGCCGCTGCGCGGGCAGCAGGCTGCCGACCGGGTACAGGCCGCCTTCGATCCGCGCACGGATCGTGGCCATGGCGGCGTCGGTGACGGTATGCGGAACGTTCTTCATCGGATGGCGCAGGGCGCTCACGTGGTCTGACCTGTATTGTAGCCCTGCGCGGCGCCGCTGCATGGTGCGTCGCATCAAAGCCCTTCTGGCACGGCACGCGATGAGTCGCGCAGGCCTGCAAACTGGTCTGACCGCGCAAGGGTAAACACCGCGCTCAACAACCTTGACTCCACTATATCGGCTTTCTACTATTCGCCATAACAGTGCTGGTCAGACCAGTCAGAACAGTTGCTTGCCCCCCAAAGGAGACAGTCGTGAGGAAGTTCTTCAATTCGCTGTTTGGCCGCGTAGTGATCGCCCTCGTACTGGGCATCGTAGTCGGTGCGGTGTTTCCCCATTTCGCTCAATCTTTGCGGCCGCTCGGCGACGGCTTTCTCAAGCTCATCAAGATGGTGATCGGGCCTATCGTGTTCTGCGTGGTCGTGAGCGGCATGGGTCATGCGGGCGACCTGAAGAAGGTGGGGCGCGTCGGCTTCAAGTCGCTGGTCTATTTCGAGGCGATGACGACCGTCGCGCTCGTGATCGGCGCCGTGCTCGCATATGCCACGCGTCCGGGCGCCGGCATGAACGTGAACCTGCATTCGCTCGATGCGGCCTCGCTCGCGACCTACACCGAGCATGCCAAGAGCCTGAAGGACACCGCCGGCTTCCTGCTGAAGATCATTCCCGATACGGCGTTCGATGCGTTCGCGAAGGGCGACATCCTGCAGATCCTCGTGTTCTCGGTGCTGTTCGGCAGCGCGCTCTCGCTGCTCGGGCCGAAGGCGCAGCGCGTGCACACCATCATCGACGAGCTCTCGCAGGTGTTCTTTCGCGTGATGGGCTTCATCATCAAGCTCGCGCCGCTCGGCGTGCTCGGCGCGATCGCCTTCACGACGGGAACCTACGGCGTGGCCTCGCTCAAGCAACTGGGCTTCCTCGTGGTCGTGTTCTACGCGAGCTGCGCCGTGTTTGTTCTGGTCGTGCTCGGTGTCGTCATGCGGCTTGCGGGCTTCAGCATCTTCAAGCTGATCCGCTATCTGCGTGAAGAACTGTCGATCGTGCTCGGCACCGCGTCGTCCGACGCCGTGCTGCCGCAAATCATGCGCAAGCTCGAGTGGATGGGCGTGAAGGACTCCACTGTGGGCCTCGTGATCCCGACCGGCTATTCGTTCAACCTCGATGGCTTCTCGATCTATCTCACGCTCGCCGTGATCTTCATCGCGCAGGCCACCAACACGCCGCTTTCGATTCACGATCTGATCGTGGTGGTGCTCGTGTCGCTCATCACGTCCAAGGGCGCGCATGGTATTCCCGGCTCGGCGATCGTGATTCTCGCCGCCACGCTCTCCGCGATTCCCGCGATCCCCGTGCTCGGCCTCGTGCTGATCCTGCCGGTGGACTGGTTCGTCGGCATCGCCCGTGCGCTCACGAACATGATCGGCAACTGCGTCGCCACGGTGGTGGTCGCGGTGTGGGAGCGCGATATCGACAAGGCGCGTGCGAAGCGCGTGCTGAATTTCGAAGAAGGCTACCTCTACGTGCCGGCTGGCGAAGATGAAGCCGATGCGCACGCCGGCGACGCGGCGCTCGGTGGCAAGCCTGCGCATGCGCTCTGAACCTGATACTGGCCTAAAGCGAGGAGCACGCATGCAAACCCTGCTGATGGAACCGTTGACGCGCGAGGCCTTCGCGCCATTCGGCGACGTGATCGAGATCGACGGCGCGCGCCATTTTCCGATCAACGGCGGCACGACCGAGCGCTTTCACGATCTGGCATCCATCGATGTGAGTGAGGCGGGTGGCCGGGCTATCGTCAGCGTATTTCGCGCCCAGCCGCGCGCGTGGCCCGTCGAGATCGCGATGATGGAGCGGCATCCGCTTGGCAGCCAGGCGTTCGTGCCGCTCGGCGACGTGCGCTACGCCGTGGTCGTCGCGCCCGCGGGCGAACTCGATCCGGCGCAGCTGCGCGCGTTCTGGGTCGAGGGCGGGCAGGGCGTCAATTATGCGAAAGGTGTCTGGCACCATCCGCTGCTGGCGTTCGATCGCGTGAGCGACTTCCTGGTGATCGACCGGGGCGGCCAGCAGCCAAATTGCGACGAGATCGCGCTGGAAGGGACGTGGCGGCTCGTGTACGCGGAGGAGCCTGTCGTCCTCGCCTGAGGTTCATGCCGGCTCCGGCCCAGATCTCTCGATAAGGCCGGGCGGCGCACGAACCGAATAGCGCCAGTCCGCACACGTCTCAAAGCTCGTGTGTCAAACGAAAACGCCACGGCAGGCTTGCCGTGGCGTTTTCGTTTGCGCGGGCTGCCGGGAATTCCCCGCCCCGCGCCCGCGCGTGGCTCGTTCAGTGCTTCCGGTGCGGGCAATTTTCCTTCGTGCATGCGCCGTACAGCGCGAGTGCGTGCTCTTGCAGCTTGAAGCCACGTTCGTTGGCAATCGACTGCTGGCGCTTTTCGATTTCGGGGTCGAAGAATTCTTCGACGAGGCCGCAATCGAGACATACGAGATGGTCGTGGTGGCTGCCTTCGTTGAGCTCGAAGACGGCCTTGCCCGATTCGAAGTTGCTGCGGGTGAGCAGGCCCGCCTGCTCGAACTGCGTGAGCACCCGATAGACCGTGGCGAGGCCGATGTCGAGCTCCTCGTTCAGCAGGTTGCGATACACGTCTTCGGCGGTGAGGTGACGCACGGGGCTATGCTGAAAAATCTCCAGGATCTTCAGGCGAGGCAGCGTCGCCTTGAGGCCGATGTTCTTGAGATCGGTTGG
Source organism: Paraburkholderia sp. (assembly GCA_035277805.1). Classification (GTDB taxonomy): domain Bacteria; phylum Pseudomonadota; class Gammaproteobacteria; order Burkholderiales; family Burkholderiaceae; genus Paraburkholderia. The sequence continues at coordinate 4,013 of DATEJU010000208.1, forward strand.
ATTGGTCATGACGATAAGTCCCTGGAGTACAATGCTGGGTTCTTATGTTAATGGGTTTTTGCCGTTCCGGGCATTTTCGGCGGAACTCGAACGAACGTCTACAGAATACGCGCGGCTTCGCGACAAGCCCGCACGGTGAGGGAAATGATTCCAGAATTCACAACGATCGGCCGCCGCCTGAGCGGCCGCCGCGTAGCGTGCACCCTGCTGGCTGCGGCCGCGTTCGCGACGCTCGCCGGCTGCGGGACTTACGACAGCCTGACGCAGCGCATTGCTCAAAGCATTACGCCGTACCGCATCACCATCGTGCAGGGCAACTTCGTCTCGGCGGAAGCCGCGGCGCAGATGCGCGTGGGCATGTCCCGCGCCGAAGTCAAGCAATTGCTCGGCACGCCGCTGCTCACCGACATGTTCCACGCGAACCGCTGGGACTATGTCTTCTACTTCAAGCGCGGCTCGACCGCCGTGGTCCAGCAGCGTGACTTCGTCGTGATGTTCGACGGCGACCGCGTGACGAGCTGGTCGGGCGGCGAAGACCTGCCGTCGAATCTCGAACTGCTCGCCGAAATCGATGGCGACAAATCGGGCAAGAAGGCGAAGGCCGTCGCGGCAGCGCCGGCTTCAGGCGCATCGGCGCCTGCCGCCGCGCAGGCCTCGGCCTCGAGCGCCACGGGCCCGACTGTCGGCGACACGGCACGCACGCCGACCTCGGAGCTCGGCACGGCCACTTCGCAGTTGCCGCTCGACGCGAACGCGCAGGCCGCCGCCGCCGCGAACCGCGCCACGGAAGCGGTGCAGACGCCTTCGGGCCTGACGCCGTCGGTGCGCGCGGGCACGCCGACCTCGTCGGCGCTGCCGCCGGGCGTGGGCACGATGCCGTCGCAGATCCAGCTGCACCGTCAGCCGGCGCCGCAGATCCAGGGCGTGCCGCAGGCGAATCCTGTTGGTCCGACCCCGGGCGCGCAGGGCACCGGCGACACCGAATCGAACCCGCCGCCGCCGTCGCAGAACGCGCCGCTTACCGCGCCGCCGCAAACGCCATCTCAGGCGCCGGCGAGCCCGAATGCGGCGTCGGGCGGCTGATCTCGCTGTCGCAGGGCAGGCTCGCGAATTTATCCAGGAATCTGCACGGCGTCGGGCGGATCAGCCTCGGCCGCGCCAGTCCCGGTAGGCCCACCCCGGGTAATGCATACAGGGCCTGGCGCCGCGCGCCAGGCATTTCATCGGCGGCTTCGGGCCGCCGCGTTTTTTGGCAGCGTCCCTGGCGTCCGCTCGGCGGCCGTTCGGTCATCCATCGGTTTTTGCTGGCGGGGCTGCCGGTTTCACGTTTGCAGGAAGAGCCATGAAAATCGCAATCGCCGGGGCGTCGGGCCGCATGGGCCGCATGCTCATCGAGACTGTCCTGAATTCGCCAGACGTCACGCTCTCGGGCGCGCTCGTGCGCAAGGGCTCGGCCGCCATCGGCCAGGACGCGGGCGCGTTCCTCGGCAAGGAAACCGGCGTGCGCATCACCGACGATATCGAGCAGGTTTTCGCGCAAAGCGACTGCCTGATCGATTTCACGCGCCCCGAGGGCACGCTCGTCCATCTGGAGGCCGCTCAGCGCCACGGCGTGAAGATGGTGATCGGCACCACGGGCTTTGATGCCCGGCAAAAGGCGCAGCTCGGCGCCGCCGCGCAGAAGGTCGGCGTCGTTTTCGCGGCCAACATGAGTGTGGGCGTGAACGTCACGCTCAAGCTGCTCGAATACGCGGCGCGCTTTTTCGAGACCGGCTACGACATCGAGATCATCGAGGCGCACCATCGCCATAAAGTCGACGCACCCTCGGGCACCGCGCTTGCGATGGGCGAGGCCGTGGCGCGCGCGCTGGGGCGTGATCTCGACGAGTGCGCGGTGTACGGCCGCAATGGCGTGACCGGCGAGCGCGATCCGTCGACGATCGGCTTTTCGGCGATTCGCGGCGGCGACATCGTGGGCGACCATACCGTGCTGTTCGCGGGCATCGGCGAGCGCATCGAGATCACGCACAAGTCGTCGAGCCGCCTGTCCTACGCGCAAGGCAGCGTGCGCGCCGCGCGCTTTCTGCAGGACAAGGCTACGGGCCTGTACGATATGCAGGACGTGCTCGGCTTGCGCTGAGCGTCATTTCCTGGTCCGGCGGCGCGTGGGCGCCGCGACGGGCCCGCGCCGCAGGTGCGTGCGAGGCCCGGGAGCCAGGGCGCGCAGCGCGTTGCGGGCACGAGGTCTCGAACCTGGGCGGACGATACAAGGCAGGCGAGGTTCAATGGCAGCGAGTACCGGAGTCATCCATTATCTGCAGACGAGCGACGCCGTCACGCATGCCGTGGCCTGGGTGCTGCTGGCCATGTCGATTGCGAGCTGGTGTTTTCTGCTGGTGAAGAGCTGGATGCTCGTGCGCGCGAAGCGCCAGGGGCCCCGGGCGGTCGCGCAGTTCTGGCAGGCGCATTCGCTTGCCGACGGCGTGAGCGCGATGCGTGCGCTCGACCGCGAGCGCGTGTTTCTGCCGCTGGCCGAGGCCGCGCTCGCGTGCGCCGAGGCCGACACGCCAGGCGCGCTGCTCGCGCGCGTGGACCGTGGCGAGCGCGTGCTGCGGGCGCTGCGCGGTGCGCTGCAGGCGTCGCAACGACGGCTCGAGTTCGGGCAGGTGCTGCTGGCTTCGGTGGGCAGCACGGCGCCGTTCGTCGGGCTGCTCGGCACGGTCTGGGGCATTTATCACGCGCTCGGCAGCATCGCGACGAGCGGCCAGGCGATGATCGAGAACGTGGCCGGGCCCGTGGGCGAGGCGCTCATCATGACGGCTTTCGGCCTTGTGGTGGCGATTCCGGCGGTGCTCGCCTACAACGTGCTTGGCCGCCTTGCGCGCCAGATCGGTGACGACCTCGACGGCTTCGCGCACGATCTGCATGCCTGGGCCTGCGCGCCCGAGGGCACGGCGCCGCGCCGCGAAGGTGCGCAGGGCGCGCCGCGCGAAGACGTGCACGCCGGATCGCACGCAGGTTCCTTTTGACCCTGGCTGATCCGCGCATCGGCTGACCCGGCTGACCGGCAACTCGCGAGGAACGACGCACATGGCATTCGGCGGACTCGAGAAGAAACGCGATTCGGCGCCCATGGCCGATATCAACATGACGCCGCTCATCGACGTCATGCTCGTGCTGCTCGTCATCTTCATCATCACAGCGCCGCTCTTCACGCATGCCATCCGGCTCGATCTGCCGCAAGTCGCGGCCGAGCCCGTACAGCAGACGCCACAGACCGTCACGCTCTCCATCGACGCCGCGGGCAAGCTCTACTGGAACGCCCAGCCCATCTCGCTCGACGAGCTGCGCAAGCGTTTCAACGCCGCGGGCAAGGCGCCGGAAGCGCAGCAGCCCGAGTTGCAGTTGCGCGCCGCGCGCGAGACGCGCTATGAGGTGATCGCCCAGGTCATGGGCGCCGCACAGCAGGCGGGGCTGGCGCGCATCGGCTTCGTGACCGAGCCGCCGCCGCCCGGCCAGCATTGAACGGGCCGCGCGCTCCTGTCAGTTGCCAAATCCCGCCACGCGAAACGGCAGCGGAAAGCGCGGCCAACTCAACGGTATAATCACCGTTTCCCTGTAAAAAAGCGGGGCTGCTGAAGCTACCGCAGCCAGCGAGCGTCGCGCCCGGGCTTGTGCCTGAGCCGCGCACGACCGGCCCGGTGCATCCGGCATCGAACCAGGCAGAATCCGCCCGAATCCGCGTTTCCCATCCACACCATGCTCGAAAAATACGTTCCCTCCGACGTCGAATCCGCCGCGCAAGGCGAATGGCGCGCCAACGACGCTTACCGGACGGCCGAAACGGCCGACAAGCCGAAGTTCTACTGCGTCTCGATGCTGCCGTATCCGTCGGGCAAGCTGCACATGGGCCACGTGCGGAACTACACGATCAACGACGTGATGTACCGCTATCTGCGCATGAACGGCTACAACACGTTGATGCCGATGGGCTGGGAC
>DATEJU010000209.1:0-10718 GCA_035277805.1 Paraburkholderia sp.
GGATGCGCAGGGCAATCTGATCGAGGAGAGCGACGAGCCGATGGTCTATCTGCACGGCGGCTATGATGGCACGTTCCCCAAGATCGAGGAAGTGCTGGACGGCAAGGAGCCGGGCTTCGAGACCCAGATCCAGCTTGAGCCGCAGGATGCATTCGGCGAGTACGATCCCGAACTCGTCAAGATCGAGCCGCGCAGCCGTTTTCCGGAGCCGCTCGAGGTCGGCATGCAGTTCGAGGGCACGCCGGAGGAAGGCGACGAGGATCTCGACACGCTCATCTACACCGTCACCGACGTCGCCGAAGACAAGGTCGTGCTCGACGGCAATCACCCGCTTGCGGGCATGGCGCTGCGTTTCGCGCTGACCGTCAAGGAAGTGCGCCAGGCCACCGAAGACGAGATCGAGCACGAACATGCGCATGGCGCGGATGGCCTCGAAATCGTCGACGAGGACGATGACGAAGACGGCGACGAAGCCGCTTCCAAACCCACCCTGCATTGATCGGGCAACGCGCCGGCGGCAACTGCCGGCGCGCCTCGCTCCGCGTCGCGCTTTCGCACTCCGCTGTGCGCTTCTTCTCTCCACGGCGCGACGCTCTACCGCTCGTTGTGCTTCTCCCGCTAGTTTGACGGCGCTGTCTGCGTGCCTTGTGGCGCCGCGGGTTGTTCCTGCTGTTCAATCCAGGGCGTCGTTATCTGAGGCTGCGCCGGTGGCGCGATGGTTTGCGGCTCGCCGGACCCCGGCCATGGCCCCGAGCCTTGTGCGGGCCACGTCGGAGCAGTTGCCGTGCTCGCGCCGCCTGGCGCTGCCATCCCTCCCACGGGGTTTGTAGCGCTGGCGCCGTTCGCGTCGGGCGCCTGCTGCATGCCGGGAATCTCCGTCACGTCGGGCATCGACGATATTTCAGGCATGTCCGGCAGCGCCGGTTCGCCGCTGCCGCCCGGCAGCACGGGCGGCAGTTGTGGCGGCAGAAGCGGCAAGTGCCTCGGCACGTCGTGCACGCTCACGCGCAGCGGCGTGCGCCGCGTCATGTCCGCATCGATCTGAAGCCATTGCGTGAGCGGGTCGCGCAGCGAGAATTCGATCCGCGTAACGTTAGCAATCCTGATTCCCTTGTCGTTGCGCAAGGGCTGATCGATGGCGAAGCCACGCTTGAGCTTCGCATTGTCGGGTTGTACGAGGATGACCGGGCCCCGGAAGGTCTCCGCGAGCTTCACGAGGCTGCGTCGCAGCTCGGCGTAACCGTCGCGGGGCGTGCGGCGAAAGCGCAGCCATCCGAAGCGGTCCGGGCGCTCGTATTGCTCGGGCATGGCGTTGCCCTGCATGAAGATGACGATGGCGCGCGCATTGCGGCGGCGCGCGAATTCGGCCGCATGCTCGAGCCAGAAGCCGTTGGCGATCACGCGGTCCTCGAATTCGCCGTTGCGGCCACCAGCGTTCAGAAAATGATTGTTACCGTCAGGCACGTTCAGCGCAATGAACACGGTTTCGCCGAGCTGCCAGCGTGCATTTTCCCGATATGGCCGAAATCGCGAGACCTCGCTTTCACGTGTGAGCGTGAGCGGATATTGGCCGAGCGAATTGGCGTCGGCGAAGAAGCTCTGGCGCAGGAAATCGAGCCGCTCGACCGGATCGTAGCCGCCCGCGCCCGCGATGCCGCAGGTGACCCAGTCGCGCTGCCCCGGCACGAAGACGAGCGGCGCGCGCGACGCATTGAGTAAGGCGCGGCGCCGTTCGTAGAGGTGATCCGCGCATGTTTCGCGCGACCCTTTGAGATTGCCGTCGTAGACGACAAACGAGATTTGCGGATCGAGGCCGATCGCGTCGATGAGGTGCTGGAGCGTGGTTTCGTCGCCGCGCTCGGTGACGACGTTCGCCACGACGGCGAACGAATAGCGCGACGAAGGGCCTTGCGCGTGCGCGGCGAGTGGCAGACCGAACGAAAGAGCGAACAGCGCTTGGCAGACGAGGGTGGTTTGCAGCCCACTGCGCAAGCGCTTTCGTAGCAGCGATTGCAGTGCCGTTTGCGGGCGACGCGCCGCCCGGCGCACCTTGTTCAGAAAGCGCGAAACAAAGACGCCCCGGCCATGCGGAAATGGCCGAGGCGGCGTCGCGTGCCGACGCTCAGCGTTTGGCGTCCGGCGCCGTGGCCAGCTCATGCAGTTCGTACAGCAGATCGAGCGCGTCGCGCGGACGCAGCTCGTTCGGATCGAGCGCGCGCAGGCGTTCGGCAACGAGCGCAGCGCCCAGGTCGGCAGCCGGTGCGTCTTCCACGCAGGGGTGCGCGTCGAAATCGTCGTCTTCGGAAGCCGCGGCCGCGGTGAACAAGTCGAGTTGTGGCGTGGGTTGTCCGGCCGAAAGCTGCTCCAGATACACAAGATGCTTGCGCGCCGCGCGGATCACGGGGTTGGGTACGCCCGCAAGCTGCGCGACCTGCAGTCCGTAGCTCTGGTTTGCCGGGCCCTCGCTCACGGCGTGCAGAAACACGATGCCGTGTCCGTGCTCGACGGCCGACAGATGCACGTTGGCCGCCTGCGCAAATTCCGCAGGCAACTGCGTGAGCTCGAAGTAGTGCGTCGCGAACAGCGTATGGCAGCCGTTGTTCGTGAGCAGGTGCCGCGCAATGGCCCATGCGAGCGCGAGGCCATCGAATGTCGACGTGCCGCGGCCGATCTCGTCCATCAGCACGAGACTTTGCGGTGTGGCGTCGTTGAGGATGGCGGCGGCTTCGGTCATCTCGACCATGAAGGTCGAGCGCCCACCGGCGAGGTCGTCGGCGGCGCCGATGCGCGTGAAGATGCGGTCGATCGGGCCGAAGCACGCACGCTTTGCCGGCACGTAACTGCCGACGTAGGCGAGCAGCGCGATGAGCGCGGTCTGGCGCATGAAGGTCGATTTACCGCCCATGTTCGGCCCGGTAATGAGCAGCAGTTTGCGCTCGGCAGTCAGCGTGCAGTCGTTGGCGATGAACTGCTCGACCTGCGCCTCGACGACCGGGTGACGACCCTGTTCGATTTCGATGCCGGGCGTTGCGGAGAATTCCGGCGCACTCCAGTCGAGCGCGCGCGCACGCTCGGCAAAGGCCGCGATCAGGTCGAGCTCGGCGAGCGCCGCTGCGACGCGCTGGCAATCGGGAATGAACGGCAGCAGCGACTGAAGCAGCGCGTCGTAGAGCGCTTTCTCGCGCGCAAGCGCACGCTCCTGCGCCGAGAGCGCCTTGTCCTCGAACGCCTTCAACTCGGGCGTGATGTAGCGCTCGGCGTTCTTGAGCGTCTGGCGGCGGCGATAGTCGTCGGGCACCTTGTCGGTCTGGCCGCGCGTGACCTCGATATAGAAGCCGTGCACCTTGTTGTATTCGACCCGCAAATTGCCGATGCCGGTGCGCGTGCGCTCGCGCGCCTCGAGGTCGATCAGGAACTGGCCGCAGTTTTCCGACAGGTCGCGCAGCTCGTCGAGCTCGGCGTCGTAGCCGCGTGCCATCACACCGCCGTCACGCACCATGGCGGCCGGTTCGGGCGCGACCGCGCGCTGTAACAGGCCGGCGCATTGCGCGGGCGGCTCGAGCGCCTCGACGATGCGCGCGAGCGAACCTGAAGCGCCGCCTGCCGCGGCAACCTGCTCGCGCAGCATGGGCAGGGCGGCGAAGGTGTCGCGCAGGCTCGAGAGATCGCGCGGGCGTGCCGAGAGCAGCGCGAGACGCCCGGTGATGCGCTCGACGTCGGCGATCTGGCGCAGCGCGCCGCGTAACGTTTCGACGCTCGCGGGCGGCGGCGCGTCGAGCAGCGCGCCGATCGCCTGCTGGCGCATCTGCGCGACGCCCGCGTCGCGCGGCGGATGATGGAGCCAATGCCGCAGCAGGCGGCTGCCCATGGCGGTGCTGCAGGTGTCGAGCAGCGAGCACAGCGTGGGCGATTCGGTGCCACGCAGCGTTTCCGTGAGTTCGAGATTGCGCCGCGTGGCCGGATCGAGGCCGATGTATTCGGATTCCGCTTCGACCTTGAGGCTGCGCACGTGGCGCAACTGCTGGCCCTGCGTGGCCGCGGCGTACAGCAGCAGCGCGCCGGCGGCGCCGCATGCGCTCGTCAGCGCCTGTGCGCCGAAACCGTCGAGGCTGGCCACGTCGAGCTGGTCGCACAGGCGTTGCTTGCCCGAGACGACGTCGAAGTGCCACGCGGGTACGCGTGTGAGCGCTCCGCTGCCCTTGGGCGGCGCCCAGCCCGACGATTCCGCAGGCATTTCCGCCACGAGGATTTCCGCCGGGCGAATGCGCTCGAATGCCGCCGCGACCTGTTCCGGCGCGACTTCCGCGAGACGCAGCGCGCCGCTCGCCAGATTGAGCCACGCGAGCCCGACATTGATGGTCACGCCGCGCCGGTTGTGGCCTGGACAGACCGCCATCAGGTAGACGTCGTTCTTGTCCGAGAGGAGTGCGGCGTCCGTGAGCGTGCCGGGCGTGACCACGCGCACGACCTTGCGCTCGACCGGGCCCTTCGAGGTGGCCGGGTCGCCGATCTGCTCGCAGATCGCCACCGACTCGCCGAGCTTCACGAGCTTGGCGAGATATTGCTCGACGGCGTGATGCGGCACGCCCGCCATCTTGATCGGATTGCCCGCCGACGCGCCACGTTGTGTGAGCGTGAGATCGAGCAAGCGTGCGGCTTTTTCGGCGTCTTCGAAGAACAGCTCGTAGAAGTCACCCATCCGGTAGAACACGAGCGTGCCCGGATGATCGGCCTTGATGCGCAGGTACTGCTGCATCATGGGGGTGTGTTGCGCGATGTCGCTGGCGCTGGCGGTGTGTGTAGCCATCCTCGGTGTTTTGCTAAGGGTTCAGGGCGTGAGTTTAACCCGCGTCGTGCCCGTGTGAACCTGGACGGACGGCCAGGCGCTCGCGGCGGCGGCATGGAAACCGCTGCCGTTCACTCGTCGACGAGCGCCTGCATGTCGACCGTGCGTGCGTTTGCCGCACTGCGTCGCATCGCGAGCCAGATCATCGCAGCGACGAACAGGCCGAACACGACGATGATCCACTGCACGGGCACTTTCGCAGTGAGCAGCAGCGCGTAGGCGCCAAGCATCAGCAGCACGGCGAGATTCTGGTTGAAGTTCTGCACGGCGATCGAGTGGCCCGCCGAGAGCAGCGTCGCGCCGCGGTGCTGGAGCAGGGCGTTCATCGGCACGATGAAAAAGCCCGCGAGCGTGCCGAGCAGGATCATCAGCGGATACGCGAAGAGCAGGTAGAAGGGCATGACAAAGGTGCCCAGGCGCACGCCTTGGTCCGCCGGAAAGAGCCCCTTGCTGTAGAACGCCATCGCCACGGCCACCACGCCGCACAACACGCCCACCGGCAGCACGCGCAGCGACGCGCGCAGCGACACCCATGCGGCCGCGGCGCCCGCGCCCAGCGCGATGCCGAGGCCTGTCACGCCCTGCATGACGGCTGCCTTCGAGAGCGAGAGGCCGAGATTCGCGTCGGCCCACTTGAGCACGAGCAGTTGCAGCGTGACGGCGGCGCCCCACATCAGTGTCGTCACCCACAGTGCGATCTGCGCGAGCTTGTCGGCCCACAGCACGTTAAAGCAATGAGTGAAGTCGCCCACGAGGCGGCGCGGCTCCTTGAGCCGGTTCTCGTAGCGTGCGCCCGTATCGGGAATGCCGAAGTTGATGAGCGCGGCAAGCGCGTACGTGAGCATTACCGCGAGCATCGCGAGGTCGGCGGCCGAGTGGATGAGCGGCATCGGATGATGCGTGACAAACCGCTCCGCGTAGGTCGAGACGAGCGCGCCGCCCATCATCGTGCCGACGATCGTCGAGAGCACTGTGGCCGACTCGAGCCACGCGTTCGCCGCGACGAGCTTTTCGGCGGGTAGCAATTCAGTGAGGATTCCGTACTTTGCGGGCGAGTAGGCCGCGGCGCCGAAGCCGACTACGCCGTACGCGATCATCGGGTGCACGCCCGCGATCATTAGCAGGCAGCCGCCCGCCTTGAGCGCGTTCGAGACGAACATCACGTGGCGCTTTTGCAGCGCATCGGCGAATGCGCCGACGAAGGGCGCGAGCAGCACGTAGGAGATCGTGAAAAAGATCTGCAAGAGCGGCGTGACCCAGGCCGGCGACGAGATCACCGTGAGCAGCGCGATTGCCGCGATCAGGAGCGCGTTGTCGGCGAGCGACGAAACGAACTGCGCGGCGATGATCGTGTAGAAGCCTTTCTTCATCGCGGGTGGATCCGTTGTGGAGCCGGAACAGGCCGTCAGGGCAACGGCCTGGCTGGCGCGGCGCGTCGTGCCACGACGTGGCGCGCGAAACAAAAAAGCGGCCGAAGCCGCTTGACTCGTCGGGGCAGGCGGGGCGCGACGCCCCATTGCCTGCGGTCCGTTGCAACGCCATGAGATCAACCTGGCAGCGCTCCCGGCGATTGTGACATGTGCGGCCGCGTGTTGCAGCGGCCGGAGCACTCGAGCCCGCCTGGCGCGTGGTTACGCGCAATTACATTACGTGCGAGGCGCGGCCTTTCAGCCCTGTTTTCAGGCTTCCTTCTTCACGCGCGTGTACTTCGAGAGAATGGGCACCATCTGCGCATAGATCTTCGGGTTGCCCGCGACGACTTCGCCCACGTGCAGGAAGTCCGAATCGCCCGTGTAGTTGCCGATCAGGCCGCCGGCTTCCGTCACGAGCAGGCCGCCCGCGGCCACGTCCCACGGATTGAGGCCTTGTTCAAAGAAGCCGTCCATGCGGCCCGCGGCGACGTTCGCCAGATCGAGCGCCGCGGCGCCTGGGCGGCGCAGGCCGGCGCAGGCGTTGGTCATCTCGGCGAAGAGCTCGCAGTAGCTCTCGAGGCCGTCCTTCTCGCGGAACGGGAAGCCGGTGCCGATCAGGCCGTCGGCGAGACGGTCGCGGCGGCCCACGCGGATGCGGCGGTCGTTCAGGAATGCGCCGCGGCCGCGCGAGGCGGTGAAGAGATCGTTGCGCGTGGGATCGTAGACCACGGCCTGTGTGACGATGCCCTTGTGTGCGAGCGCGATCGAAACGCAGTAGTACTGGAAACCGTGGATGAAGTTGGTGGTGCCGTCGAGCGGATCGATGATCCACTGGTATTCCGATTCGTTCTCCGAGTGGCCGGACTCTTCGGCGAGGATCGCGTGATCGGGGTAGGCGGTCTTGAGCGTGTCGATGATGGCGGCTTCGGCCGCCTTGTCGACCTCCGTGACGAAATCGTTATGCTGCTTCTTCGCGACCTGGACGAGGTCGAGATCGAGCGACGCACGGTTGATGATCTGTCCGGCGCGGCGCGCGGCCTTGACAGCGATGTTGAGCATGGGATGCATGAGCCAGGATCCTTGTTGTCCGACGCTCGCGAGCATGCGGCGCGCCGGTGGTGCAAAAGATAAAAGCGTCTAACGATTGGACAGGGCGCGAGCCGAAGCCGGCTTGCGGGTCCTGTCCCGCCAACGGAGACGAATTGGATAAGAGCGGGGCGCGGCGGCGTTACCGGCCGAAAACGCGCGAATCCCGTATTTTACCCGAATATAGGTATTCCTATCGCTGTATCGATAGCCATACCTAATAGAGGCCGTCCCGACGGAGCGGATAGGCCGGGCGGCCAAGGCGCGATAACATAGATATTTCTATATTTGTTGTCCTCAGAGATTGATCTTGGTGCACCCCGACTCACACGTTCCATCCACTCATCCAGCCGTCGCAGCGGCAGTTGCGTCGCCCGGCGGCGAAGCTCACGAGCCGCTGCGCGGCGGCTTCACCTCCACGCGATTCGTGCTGGTCGAGCCAAGCCACCCGGGCAACGTCGGCGCCGCGGCGCGCGCGCTGAAGACCATGGGCTTCTCGCGGCTCGTGCTGGTCGCGCCGCGCGTTCCACAGGTTCATTGCGACCCGGAGGCCATCGCGATGGCGAGCGGCGCCGACGACGTGCTCGCCGCCGCCCACATCGTCCCGACGCTTGCCGACGCACTCGCGGGCGCCCAATGGTCGCTTGCGCTCACGGCGCGCACGCGCGAATACGGGCCGCCGCCGGGCGCGCCGCGCCAGGCAGTGCAGGACGCTTGCCGTCAGGTCGGGCACGGCGACATCGCGCTGGTGTTTGGTAACGAGCGCACGGGGCTGTCGAACGACGACGTCGAGCGCTGCAGCGCGCTCGCGCACATCCCGGCGAATCCGGCCTATAGCTCGCTCAATCTCGCGCAGGCGGTGCAGGTGCTCGCCTACGAGCTGCGGCTTGCCTACCTCGGCTTCGGCGAACTGGGGCCCGGCGCGGCGTTGCCCGGTGCCGGGGCGGTGCCGGGAGCACCGGCCACGGGCACGCCGCTCGCCACGAGCGACGACATCGAGCGCATGTACATCCATCTGGAGAACGCCCTGATCGCGCTCGATTTTCTGGACCCCGGCAATCCGAAGAAGCTGATGTCGCGCTTGCGCCGGCTCTTCGCGCGCTCGGGGCTCGAGCGCGAAGAGGTCAACATCGTGCGCGGCATCGCCAGGCACATCCTGATGCTCAAGGGCAAGGAAGGCGGGAAATAGGCTGGCGGCGAGGCCAGTGGCGGGGAGCTGCGAGGCAAGCAGCGCCGGCGCGGGCCACGGTTTCGCGTCCGACCTTGATGCCCGCGGGGGCTTCCCGGCTTGCGCGCGCCTTTCGCCTACAATCGATCTCTGATCACAAGCCAATCAGCACGGCTGCCAAAGCCGCGCACGAGCCGCGCGCGCCATGTGCGACGCAGGGCCGTTTCCCCCCATGTACTTCACGTCCAGCGTGTGACAGCCATGTTCAATAGACTTCGCGAAGACATCGCCACGATCCGCGAGCGCGATCCCGCCGCGCGCAGCGCATGGGAAGTCTTGACCTGTTATCCGGGTCTGCACGCGCTCGTCCTCCATCGCTTCGCCCACGCCTGCTGGCGCGCGAAGCGCCGCTGGCTTGCGCGCTATGTTTCGCAGGTCGCGCGTTTTTTGACCGGCATCGAGATCCATCCGGGCGCGACCATTGGGCGGCGCGTTTTCATCGACCACGGCATGGGTGTCGTGATCGGCGAGACCGCGGAGGTCGGCGACGACTGCACGATCTATCAAGGCGTGACGCTCGGCGGCACGTCGCTCACGCGCGGCGCGAAACGTCATCCGACGCTCGGCCCCGGGGTAATCGTGGGCGCGGGTGCGAAAGTGCTGGGCGGTTTCACGGTGGGCGCGCAGGCGAAGATCGGCTCGAACGCGGTGGTCGTGAAGCCGGTGCTGGCGGGCGGCACCGCAGTGGGCAATCCGGCGCGGATCATCGCACCCGCGAAGCGCGCGCCGGAGCAAGCAAAGCCGGCGTCGCCACGCGAGGGTTTCTGCGCTTATGGCATCACGCCAAATGCCGATGATCCCGTGTCGCTCGCCATCCATGGTCTGATCGATCATGCCGCCACGCAGACGCAGCGCGTGGATGCAATCGTCGTCGCGCTCGAGCGGCTGGGTGCGCGGCTCGAGGCGCTGCATGGCGCTGACGCGGCACTCGCGGAACTGCGCAGGCTTTCGGCGGGACTGGAGGGCGAGGCGGCGCCGCGCGAGCCTGAAAATACCCAGGGAAAAGCTGCGGCGCGCATCTGAGTTTCGTAGCCCGTCCTGAATGCTCGCTCAATCGAGCGGCAACATCCTGAACCCTTCGGCGTCGACGCGCAGATAGCCGCCGCGCGGCTTGCCGTGATCGAGATCCCAGTCGGGCAGCACCCAGCGCGTGCCGCCGGGCTCCTGATGGCGCGCGGGACGATGCGTGTGTCCGTGAATGATCGCGTTCGCGCGCGCGCGCCTGAAGAGCGTCGCAACACCTTTGGCGGTGACATCGTATTTCGGCAGGGCGGGCCGCTCGCGGCCGGCCTCGCTTTTGCGTCGCATGCGCTCGGCGAGCGCGCGGCGCCAGCGAAACGGCCACGCGAGAAAGAGCAACTGCGCGAGGCGGTTGCGCGCGAAACGACGAAAGAACTGGTAGCCGCGGTCGTCGGTGCACAACGCGTCGCCGTGGGCGAGCGCGATGCGCGTGCCGAACGCGGTGATGGCAATGGGGTCGGGCAGCCAGATGGCGCCCGTGGCTTTCATGAAGCGCTTGCCCAGCAGGAAGTCGCGGTTGCCGTGCATGATGTAGAGCGCGATGCCGCGCTCGGAGAGCGTGTGCATCAGCGCGGCCATGCGCGCGAAGAACGGTTCGGCGAGCATGTCGTCGCCGATCCAGTATTCGAAGAGGTCGCCGAGGATGAACACCGAGTCGGCCTGATCGGCCGTCACGCTGATGAAATGCTCGAACGCGGCGACCGTGCGCGGAATCGCTTCGCTCAGGTGCAGGTCGGAGATGAAGAAGAACGGGCGCGCCGCGTGGGGACGCTTGCCCTCGCCGGGCACGCCCGCAGCGGCGTGTCGTAGTGCCTTTTCCTGCAGCATGAGTGAAGCACGCGCCCTGTGACGTTATTCGACGACGACAGCCTTCTCGATCACGACGTCGTCGACCGGCACATCCTGATGAAAGCCCTTCGAACCCGTCTTGACCGACTTGATCTTGTCGACCACGTCCTGGCCTTCGACGACCTTGCCGAACACGGCGTAGCCCCAGCCTTGCGGCGTCGGCGACGAGTGGTTCAGGAAGTCGTTGTCGGCGACGTTGATGAAGAACTGCGCCGATGCCGAGTGCGGATCGTTGGTGCGCGCCATGGCGATCGAGCCGCGCTCGTTCTTCAGGCCG
>DATEJU010000210.1:0-27767 GCA_035277805.1 Paraburkholderia sp.
AGGAGGCGGGGCGCGCGCTGGAAATGCGCGTGCGCGCCGAGGCCCGCACCATCGCCGAAAAATACGTCGCGCCGCCGCACACGACCGACTTCGCGCTACTGTTCCTGCCCACCGAGGGGCTCTACGCCGAGATCCTGCGCCGCCCGGGCCTTACCGACGTGCTACAGCGCGATTACCGCGTGAGCGTGGCGGGCCCGACCACGCTGACGGCGCTGCTCAACAGCCTGCAGATGGGCTTTCGCACGCTCGCGATCGAGAAGCGCTCGAGCGAGGTCTGGCAGGTGCTGGGCGCGGTGAAGACGGAGTTCGGCAAGTTCGGCGATGTGCTCGCGCGCACGAAGTCGCAACTGGAGACGGTGACGCGTTCGATCGAAGCCGCCGAAGTGCGCACGCGCGTGATGAACCGCAAGCTGCGCGAGGTCGAGGCCTTGCCCGGCGAGGCGGCTTCGAGCCTGCTTGGCGACGTGCTGCGCAACGAAGAGAACGGCGAAAGCGGCGACGAGTGACCCGCGCAAAAAACGAAGGGCCGTCCGCAGAACGCTGCGGACGGCCCTTTTCGTTGCCTGGGACTGGTTAGCCGATCGGTTAGCCCACAACCGGTTCGGCATGCGCCGCAAGCTGGTCGAGCGCATCGCCCGTCACGCGCACCACGCGCCAGTCGGGCAGGATGATCGCGCCCATCTTTTCGTAGAAGCGGATGGCCGGCTCGTTCCAGTCGAGCACGGTCCACTCGAAGCGGCCGCACCGGCGCTCCACGGCGATGGCCGCAAGTGCGCGCAGCAGCGCCGTGCCGAGTCCCGTGCCGCGCTGCGACGGCTGCACGTAGAGGTCTTCGAGATAGAGCCCGCGCTTGCCGAGGAAGGTCGAATAGTTATGGAAGAAGAGCGCGTAACCGACGATGCGGCCCGCGTCCTCGGCCACGAGCGCCTCGGCCGCGGGATGTGCGCCGAAGAGCGCATCGGCGAGGCTTTCGGGCGTGCCGGTGAAGAGGTGCGTGAGCTTTTCGAACTCGGCGAGCTCGTACATCAGCGCGTGCATGGCGCCGATGTCGGCCGGCGTGGCCGCGCGGATCGTGGCGTCCATCACGCTTCCTCCGGGACATCGGAGAGATGGATCTCGATGCCGCCGAAACGCGCAGCGACCCAGTTGTACAGATGGCAGGCAATCCACAGCAGCACGAAACCGACGATCGCATTGAGGATCAGCGCGCTGAACACGGTGCCGAGCTCGAAGGTGCCATAGCGGAAAAACGCGACCACCGCGACGAGCAGCACGACCGGCACGCTGAAGGTCAGGTACACGAGGATGAGGGCCTTCGCGGTCTGCCCGGCGGCGATGAACGAGATCTGTTTTTTCATGTGAGTCGGTCCGTTGGTCGAGGGGACGTCGCTGATAGACGTTGAATGTTGTTGAACGGTGTGGTGGCTGGTCATGAGCGCCGCACTAGACGAGGCCGTCGAAGAGCATGATGTCGACGGCCTCGCCGGCATCGAGGTCGGCGCTTTCGTGGGCGAGCACGATGAAGCAGTTCGCCTCGCTCATCGTGCTGAGCGCGCCGGAGCTTTGCGAGCCCGTGGGAGCGACGTGCCACTGGCCCTGCGCGTCGCGCTCGGCGATGCCGCGCTGGAATTCGGTGCGGCCCGGGCGCTTCTTGATGCGCGCGTCGCAGCGCGCCGGAATGAGCGGCACCGCCTGCGGCGTTGCGCCCGACATCGCGATCAGGGCCGGGCGCACGATCTGATAGAACGCGACCATCGTGGCGACGGGGTTTCCTGGCAAGCCAAACAGCAGCGCCGCGCGTCCGGCACCGGGGTGGCCGCCCGACCAGATGCGGCCGAACGCGAGCGGGCGGCCCGGACGCATCGCGAGGCCCCAGAAGGACACGTCGCCGAGCGCCTGCAACTGGGTGCGCGTGAAATCGGCTTCGCCGACCGAGACGCCGCCCGAGGTCAGCACGACGTCGGCGCTTTCGGCGGCCGACTTGAGCGTGGCCGCAAGCGATTCGGGGTCGTCGCGCACCACGCCGAGATCGATCGGCTCGACGTTCAGGCGCTGAAGCATCGCGCCGAGCGTGTAGCGGTTGCTGTCGTAGATGCAGCCGGCGTCGAGCGGCTCGCCGGGCGAGCGCAGTTCGTCGCCGGTCGAGAAATACGCTACGCGCAGGCGGCGCTTGACCGCCACGTCGACTACGCCGAGCGAGGCCAGCAAGCCGATGTCGCTCGCGCGCAGCACGCGGCCCGCGCGCAGCGCCGCGCTGCCGCGCGCGAGATCTTCGCCCTGGCGGCGACGGTTCGCGCCGGGCGTCACGGCGTCGGCGCGAAAGGTGATCGATTCGTTGAGCGCTTCGGCCGCGGCACTGTCGCCCGAAGCGCTTACGCTGCGCTCCACGCGCTCCTGCGGTACGACGGTGTCGCAGCCGGCCGGCATCGGTGCACCCGTCATGATGCGCACGCATGCGCGAGGCGCGATGGCGCCCGTGTACGGATGGCCGGCAAACGCCTTGCCGGTCACGTTCAGCGTGAGCGTCGCGCCAGCGGGGGCGGAGCTGGCCAGCAGCAACGCGCCGTCGAATGCGTAGCCGTCCATGGCCGAGTTGTCGTGCGCGGGCACGTCGATCGGCGAGATCACATCTCGCGCGAGCACGCGCGCAAGCGCATCGCGCAACGGCACGCGCTCGCTTTGCGCGAGTGGCGTCACCCACTGGAGCACGATGGCCTGGGCGGCGCTGACGGGCAAGGCTTGAGGATCGAACTGGCTAAGGCTTCCTGCGCTGCCGGTAATACTGTTAAGCGTGGTCATGGAGTGGAGCAGCGTCGCATCCGCACGATGGGTGCGGCGAAACGTCCGGGGGGACGTGCATCAGGCCGGTGGCGGGCGGCGGCGGTCAAGCCGGTTGCGCTCGTCAGGCACGGTCGAGGTCGGCGAGTTCCTGTAAGGAATTGACATTGTAAAACGCACGCTCGTCGGCAAAGACCACTTCGGCCGCCGTGTGGCGCGCGTACCACGCACGCACCTTGCGTTCGCCCGCGTCCAGAAACGCGGCGAGATCGTCGGCGAGCGAGGTGTGGACGAGCGCGAAGACGGGGTGCAGGCTCACTTCGCCGGTGGCGTTGGCCGTCGTCGCCGTGGCGATGAGCGTGCCTTGTGCGCGGGCGCCTTGCGCGAGCCGTACGCCGAGGTCGGCGGGCAGCCACGGCGAGTCGCACGGCGCGCTCAGCAGCCATTCGGTGCGGGCGGCACGCAGGCCGGCCAGCAGTCCCGCGAGCGGGCCGGGGTAATCGGGCAGCGTATCGGCGATCACTGCTGCGTGCCAGGGCGAGCCGAGTTCGGCGTAGACATCGCGGTTACGGTTCGCGCTGATGACAAGCGCGCCCACCTGCGGTGCGAGGCACGCCAGCACGTGGGCGGCAAGCGGCTTGCCACGCAGGCGTTGCAGACCTTTGTCGACGCCGCCCATGCGCTGGCCACGGCCACCCGCTAGCACGAGGCCGGTGAGCGCGGCGGCGGAGATGGCGGGCAAGGACGAGGTCATGGGCGTATCAGGCGGCGCCTGCTTGAACGAGGACAATCCGGAATCGGTCGGGACTCAATTGGGCGGGGCTGAATCGATTGTGAATCAGGTGGAATTCGCGAACGAATCGCGCCATTTAGCCGCTGAATCAGCCGCCGATATAGGACATTTCGATGCGGCGCTCTTCACCCGCAGCCGGAGCGGCGTCGCTGCCGCGCAATTGCGAATAGCGGTCGGCGCGTTGCTCCCAGATCTGCGCGATGGCAGCCGAGATGGCCGCGTCGCTCGCTTCGCCGCGCAGCATCGCGCGCAGGTCGTAGCCCATCGAGGCGAACAGGCACAGATACAGCTTGCCTTCGGTCGAGAGGCGCGCGCGCGTGCAGTCGCCGCAGAACGCACGCGTGACACTCGAGATCACGCCGATTTCGCCGGCGCCGTCGGCGTAGCCCCAGCGCTGCGCCGTTTCGGCGGCGCTGTGCGCTTCGAGCGGCACGAGCGGGAAGTGCTCGGCAATGCGTGCGACCACGTCGGCGGACGGCAGCACTTCGGCCATGTTCCAGCCGTTCGAGGTGCCCACATCCATGTATTCGATGAAACGCAAGGTCACGCCCGAGCCGCGGAAGTGGCGCGCAAGCGGGACGATCTCGCCGTCGTTGGTGCCGCGCTTGACGACCATGTTGACCTTGAGCGGCGTGAGCCCGACCGATTGCGCGACCGCAATGCCGTCGAGCACGTCGGCAACCGCGAAGTCGGCGTCGTTCATGCGGCGAAAGAGGGCGTCGTCGAGCGCGTCGAGGCTCACCGTGACGCGCGTGAGGCCCGCGTCGCGCAATGCGCGCGCCTTGCGCGCGAGCAGCGATCCATTGGTCGTGAGCGTGAGATCGAGCGGCTCACCTCCGGGCGTGCGCAGCTTTGCGAGACGCTCGATCAGGAACTCGATGTTCTTGCGCAGGAGCGGCTCGCCCCCGGTCAGGCGAATCTTGGTGACGCCGTGCGCGACGAAAAGCCGCGCGAGACGTTCGATTTCTTCGAGCGAAAGAAGCGCGGAATGCGGCAGGAACGAGTAGTCCTTGTCGAAAACGGCGCGCGGCATGCAGTAGACGCAACGGAAGTTGCAGCGGTCCGTGACCGAAATGCGCAGGTCGCGCAGCGGTCGCGCGAGCGCGTCGAACAGTTCGCCGGACGGCGCACGCACGGTCTGCGCGGCCGGGGTGGGCGGCAGCGAGCGGACATCGGCAACAGGGATGATGCGTCGGGACATGGTGGGCTCGTTCTCGCGATGGTTCGATTTTAGCCCAACCGCGCTTTGCCCATAGCCAATTTGATATATCAGCTGGCGCTTCTTCGTCGGAAGCGACTTCCCCCGTTCCCGGCGGTGCATCAACATATTGATGCTGATGCCATATCACGCACCTTCAGGTGCGGTAAACGAATACCCGTGTCCCTTTGGGGCTGGTGTCCCATAGTCGTTTCATGGCCGCTTCGGAACCCACGCCCATACATCCGTGGCTTGCCCCGTAATACCCTTCCGACTGGAACTGATACGACAAATGGAAGGCTTCGCCAGCGGCCGGAGAGGTGTCCCACGAGATAAACATCGCATATGGCATGGGCGTGCCATAAATGCTGGACACGTGATTACGGCTCTTGCGCGCTATGCGGCCGTAACCCTCCCCCGTTTGATACCGGGTACCACGCGCGTCTCCCGGACGAACATAAAACGACCACTGCGGCCTGCCACCTTCGTACACCGTGGCCGTGTAAGTTGTTTTGTCCACGCAAATGATCCGCTTGGCCTTGGTGCACTCGCTCGGTGCTGTTGCTGGCGGACGAGCCGCGCCAAAGTCAAAACCCACCGGAAAAACCGGGGGACCACCGATTGCATCATGCGGCTCAACAGCTGGATTCGCCGCGAGAGCACTCGCTGCTTGATCCTGGATTCGTTTGATCGCTTGAGACATGCGAGTCCCGGCGGGAGGTATTGCCACCGCGGCTGGTGTTACGGCTTTGGTCATGGGCGGCGCAGTGGTCGCCGCAACTGCAGAGGGCGTGGTACCAGGGAGTGTCCCGTCAGTGCGGTATCCCACCCGCGAGTTATCGGCACCGATTGCCGTGACGCCTACGGCTCCCGTCGCCAGCAGCGCACCGGCCACGATGCCTCGACGAACCCATGCATGCCCCGTCATTGATCCTCCAAACGCGGGACTTTGAGCACCGCATCTTTACTTTTTCAGAAATTGGCACGTCATGTGACGCAAGCCTCACCAGGCGCCATGGTATTTGCTTCTCCTTATTTCCACGACTGCAGACGAGGGATTGCTGGCTATGCATCAATCCGATTGAAATCTGACCGACCAGGATCCTGGGTCACACGGTCGCATTTGCGCACGTGCGATTGCACGCGAAGAAACACCTGCGTCGGTTCGTGCTTCGGAATGAAAAACACCCCAAAGGCTGGACCGGTGGCCAACTTTTGGGGTGCGATTCGATATGGCGGACTGCCTGGACCGCAAAGCAGCCCAGGCAGTGCTCACGCGCCGGTTACGGCTGGCGCGTCGTCTCCACCTGCTGCATCGGCGCGGTGTCGACCGGCGGCAGCGGCTTGCGCTCGCGCGGCACGCGCGCGGGCTTCACCACTTGCGCGGCGGCGTCCTGTGCGGCGCGCAGCTTGACGGCGTCGGTGTTGACCCACACGAGGCCAGCCGATTCCAGCATCGGAAGCAGCGTGTCGGCCGTAACGGCAGCGCCGGCTTGCGTGTGAGGCTGGGTCGCGGCTTCGGCTGCCGGCGTTGCGGCTTCGGCCTGTGCCACGACCGCTTCAACACGCGTTTCGACCGGCTGCTCGGGTTGAGCAACCGTGGCCGGCTCGGCAACCGCTGTATGCGGCGCATCGACACGGTCTTCGCGGACTGCCGGCGTTTCGGCTGCGGCCGGCTCCTCGCCAGGTGCGGCCGGCGTTGCGACTTCAGCAGCCGGCGCGGCAACAGCCTGGGCCGGCTCGGCTTCGGCCGGCGTGGCCGCGGCAACCGGTTCGGCAGCAGCAACCGGTTCGGCAGCAGCAACCGGTTCGGCGGCGGGGGCGACAGGCGCGGCAGCCGGTGCCACGGGCTCGGTTGCGGCTGTGGTCTCGACCGGCGCAGCCGCAGCGGCGACCGGCGTTTCGGCGGCAGGCGCTCCTGCGGCCGGCATTGCGGTCGCTGGCGCAGGTTGCTCCGTCTGCGCCGATTGTGCCGACTGCGTGGCTTCGACAGCAGCGGCGGCTGCAACCGGCAGGGCGGTCACAACCACGGCCTCGGTAACGGAAGCGTGAACGACGGCTTCCGGCGCACGGGCTTCGGCTTCGGCTTGGGCTTCGACGCGCTCGGCAGCGTGCTCGATGCCGGGTTGCTCGACGGCAGGCGCCGCAGCGGTCGCTTCGTCGGTGCCTTCGTCGGCGCCCGCAGCGCCTTCGAGCCCTTGCGTGCCTTCCGCATCGCGCTCGCGGCGACCGCCGCGGCGGCCGCGGCGGCGGCGGCGGCGCTCTTCGCCTTGCGGCGTTGTGCCGTCTTCCTCGGCACCAGCGTGAGTCACGCCGTCGGTGAGGGCGGCCTGGGCGGCTTCGGCAGTCTCGGCTTCGGTGCTGGCGGCGTCGAGGCGGGCTTCCTGTGCCTCTGCGGCTTCGGCCTGCTGCTGACGGCGGCGTTCGCCACGTTCGCCACGTTCACGGCGCTCGCCACGCTCCTGGCGCTCGCCGCGCGGGGCCGCTTCCGCAGCCTCGTTGCGGTCCTGGCCGCGCTCGACGCGCTCGATGCGCTGCTCGCGTTCGGCACGGGCTTCGCGGCTTTCGCGTGCTTCACGCGGTTCGCGTTGTTCGCGCGGCTCGCGTTGCTCACGGGGGGCGCGGGCCTCGCGACCTTCACGTCCTTCGCGCTCCTCGCGGCGCCCCGACGGTTGGCCGGTGCGCGTGCCGCCTGCGGCCTCGCCACGGCCGGCTGCGTCGCGGCCACCGCTGCGGCGGTTGCGGTTGCGGTCGGCAGAACCCGCGCCAGCCTTCTCGCCGCGCTCGGTGCGCGCTTCGCGGGCCGGTCGGACGGTTTTTTCCTGCTGCGCGACCGGTGTCGGCGCGGGAGCCGCAGCCGGTGCGCCGCCGAAGAGGCGCTTGATGAAGCCGAAGAAACCGCCGCCGCCTGCCGATGCTGCGGCGACCGGCGCACCCACCGGAGTCGCTTCAACCGGCTTGACCGCTGCGGAGGGCGCCGGACGCTCGGGCGTGATGCCCTTCACCGCGGCTTCCTGCTTCGGCTTGGCTTCGGCGGTGCGCTTGCTGTAGCCAGTCTCCGACTCGAGCTCGCGTGCGGCCTCCTCGGCCATCTTCCACGAGGCGCGCGGGTCGTCCAGACGCGAATCGTCGTGACGCAGGCGCTCGAGCTTGTAGTGCGGCGTTTCGAGATGCTTGTTAGGGATCAGTACGACGCCGACCTTGAAGCGCGACTCGATCTTGTTGATCTCCGAGCGCTTCTCGTTGAGCAGGAAGGCGGTCACCTCGACCGGCACCTGGCAATGGATTGCCGCAGTGTTTTCCTTCATCGCTTCTTCCTGGATGATGCGCAGGACCTGAAGCGCCGACGATTCCGTATCGCGGATATGGCCCGTGCCATTACAGCGCGGGCAGGTCACGTGGCTGCCTTCCGAGAGGGCGGGGCGCAGGCGCTGGCGCGAGAGCTCCATGAGGCCGAAGCGCGAGATCTTGCCCATCTGCACGCGCGCGCGGTCGTGGCGCAGCGCGTCCTTCAGGCGCTGCTCGACCTCGCGCTGGCTCTTGGCCGACTCCATGTCGATGAAGTCGATCACGATCAGGCCGCCCAGGTCGCGCAGACGCAACTGGCGCGCCACTTCGTCGGCGGCTTCGAGGTTGGTGCGCGCGGCGGTTTCCTCGATGTCGGCGCCCTTGGTCGCGCGCGCCGAGTTCACGTCGATGGCGACCAGTGCTTCCGTGTGGTCGATCACGATCGCGCCGCCCGAGGGTAGCGGCACCGTGCGCGAGTACGCGGTCTCGATCTGGTGCTCGATCTGGAAGCGCGAGAACAGCGGCACATCGTCGTGGTACCGCTTCACCTTGTTGACATTGTCTGGCATCACGATATCCATGAAGGCGCGTGCCTGGTCATGGATCTCGGTGGTGTCGATGAGGATTTCGCCGATGTCGGGCTGGAAGTAGTCGCGGATCGCGCGGATCACGAGGCTCGATTCCAGGTAGATCAGCATCGGCTGACCGGACTGGCCGGCTTGCGA
The DNA here is from genome assembly GCA_035277805.1 of Paraburkholderia sp. Lineage (GTDB taxonomy): Bacteria > Pseudomonadota > Gammaproteobacteria > Burkholderiales > Burkholderiaceae > Paraburkholderia. The sequence continues at coordinate 8,783 of DATEJU010000210.1, forward strand.
CGCGGCTTCGATGGCGCGCCACAGTTGCAGCAGGTAGTTCAGGTCCCACTGGAGCTCTTCGGCGGAGCGGCCGATGCCGGCCGTGCGCGCGATGATGCTCATGCCGTCCGGCAGTTGCAACTGCGCCATGGTTTCGCGCAGTTCCTGGCGGTCGTCGCCCTCGATGCGGCGCGAGACGCCGCCGCCGCGCGGGTTGTTCGGCATGAGGACGAGGTAGCGGCCGGCGAGCGAGATGAAGGTCGTGAGGGCGGCGCCCTTGTTGCCGCGCTCTTCCTTCTCGACCTGGACGATCAGTTCCTGGCCTTCCTTGAGGGCGTCCTGAATGCGCGCGCTGCGCATGTCGATGCCTTCGCGGAAGTACTGGCGGGCGACTTCCTTGAACGGCAGGAAGCCGTGGCGGTCTTCGCCGTAGTTGACGAAACACGCTTCGAGCGACGGCTCGATGCGGGTGACGATGCCCTTGTAGATATTGCCTTTGCGCTGTTCGCGCCCGGCGGTTTCGATGTCGATGTCGATCAGCTTCTGTCCATCGACAATGGCGACGCGCAACTCTTCTTGCTGCGTCGCGTTGAACAACATTCGTTTCATTGAACGGCTCCAGTGCGGCTTCGCGCGCGGCCCTTGAATGCGCCCAGCGCTTCGCCGGGCAGCATAGGGACGGGCAGCGGCAAGCCGCGCCTTATTGTGTTTTCACAAGCACGCTGGAGCAGGAACGATGGCGGGGAGAATTGCCTTTGGTGCGGCCGGTCCGGCGTTGCGTTGCCAGGGACGGGCCGCGTGGGCACATACGAAATACGTCTTCAAGAAGCGGCCAGACAGGCTGCGGAGGCACGGTTTTCCTGCGCTTCCGATCCGCCTGTCGCCGCTGGTTGGCGATTCTTGCGTGCACTGGCGGCAAACTGCGCCGTGCACGACCACGACAGGACATGAGCCGCAGCCGCGAACTGCGCGCGCTGCCGGCTGGATCTGCTCTGCGGCCTCAAGCATCGAGCAAGGGCCGCGTACGGGAAGCTTTCAGGAACGCCCGTCTTCCCCCTCGGGGTGTCTCGCCACTTTTGACGTCGCCATGTCCCGCACATTGCCGGGACGCTTCGGGCGCTCGCCGTATTTTCGCCACCGGCGCGTCTGGCTGCAGTCGCTCGAAAACGCAACGACCGCGCGGCATGACTCACCGGATGAATTCTTTATACCAACCTTCCGTTACCGTCGGAGTCCGCTTCGACCGAACGTGCCTGTGGGCGCCGTCCCTGCCGTGCGAATTTCCGTGCGTGCAACTCGTTGCATCTCTTCAGACGGGGTGAGCAACCAGCCCCGGGCGCAAGTAAAATAGCTGTTTATCGCTTGCCGCCTGCGCATGCTGCGCGGTTCAAGATCCCGAACAAACGCCCTTGGGTATCCATTGGGCGAATCAGGAACTTTTTGGCCGTTTGGCCTGCCGTCGCGTCAGCGCTGGGCAAATTATATTCAGAATGAAAGGGTTAGGCAAAATATCCCAGAATCAGGTCGCGAGCGACCAGGTTTCGTTCGTCGAGATCGACGAAGGCGCTGCCGGTCAGCGGATCGACAATTTCCTGCTGCGCGTCTGCAAGGGCGTGCCGAAGAGCCACATCTATCGTATTTTGCGCAGCGGGGAAGTGCGCGTGAATAAGGGGCGGATCGACGCGCAATACCGGCTCGAGTTGGGCGACCTCGTGCGCGTGCCGCCCATGCGCGTCGCGCAGCCGAGCGAGAGCGCGAGCGCGGCGCCCGTGCCCGCGGCGCACTTCAGCGTGCTGTACGAGGACGACGCACTGCTCGTCATCGACAAGCCCGCCGGCGTGGCCGTGCACGGCGGCAGCGGCGTGGCCTTCGGCGTCATCGAGCAGTTGCGCGAAGCGCGGCCGCAAGGCAAGTTTCTCGAGCTCGTGCACCGGCTCGATCGCGAGACGTCCGGCGTGCTGATGCTCGCGAAGAAGCGCGCGGCGCTGGTCGGCCTGCATGAGCAGATGCGCGAGAACAAGACGGACAAGCGCTATTACGCGTGCGTCCACGGGGAATGGGCGAGTGACTGGGGGCGCCGGCGCGCCGTGAAGGAGCCGCTTCATAAGTATCTGACCCCGGAAGGCGAGCGTCGCGTGCGCGTCCAACCCGACGGCATGCCGTCGCATACGGTGTTCAATCTCGTCGAGCGCTGGCCTGGCTATGCGCTCGTCGAAGCCGAGCTCAAAACCGGCCGCACACATCAGATCCGCGTGCATCTGGCCCATCTGGGCCTGCCGATCGTCGGCGACGCCAAGTACGGCGACTTCGCGCTCAACAAGGCGCTCGCGCGCAACGGCGCGAAACCCGGCGTCAAGCGCATGTTCCTGCATGCGCACCGGCTGAAGCTCACGCACCCGATCACCGGCGCGCCGCTGCAATTCGAGGCGCCGCTGCCGCCGGAGCTGCGCCGCTTTGTCAGCGAACTGCGCGCGCAGCGCGAAGCGCCGGGCGAAGGCGAGAGCCACGCCGCCGCGCGACCCGAATGAGGGCGCGCCGAAGCGGCGATCGAAGTGTTGATCAAAGCGGCGCGGGACGCCGCAATGAACCGGGGAGCAAGCCGGACTCAAGAACAACAGTGTTTGGAGAAGGACCGCATGGCCCGAGAGCAATTTGACCTGATTGTGTTCGACTGGGACGGCACGCTGATGGACTCGACCGCTCACATCACGCGCAGCATCCAGGCTGCGTGCCGCGACCTGGGCCTGCCGGTGCCCGGCGACGAGGCCGCGAGCTACGTGATCGGCCTTGGCTTGCGCGAGGCGCTGCAGATCGCCGCGCCCACGCTCGATCCGGCCGACTATCCGCGCCTCGTGGAGCGCTACCGTGTCCACTATCTGCTGAAGGATCAGCAGACCGAGCTCTTTTCGGGCGTGCGTGAGATGCTCGTCGAGCTGCGCGACACCGGCTATCTGCTTGCGGTGGCGACCGGCAAGAGCCGGGTAGGGCTGAACCGCGCGCTCGCCGAGGCGAATCTCACGAGCCTGTTCGACGGCACGCGCTGTGCCGACGAAACCTTCTCGAAGCCGCATCCGGCCATGCTGCAAGAGCTCACGCGTGAATTGGGGCAGGATCTGAACCGCACGGTGATGATCGGCGACACCACGCACGATCTGCAGATGGCCGCGAACGCCGGGGCGGCGGGCGTGGGTGTGGCTTATGGCGCGCATTCGTCGGGCGCGCTGGCGGTGCTCGCACCGCAGTTCATCGCGCCGGACGTGGCCGCGCTGGCCTCCTGGCTGCGGGAGCACGCATGAGCGCGAGTCCGCAGACGAACGAGACGCATGAGACGCGCCATGCCCCCGTGCGCGTGTGCGCAGCCGAGGAGCTGGTCGAAGGCGGCGTGGGCCAGCGCATGAACGCGACCTACGCGGGTGGAGACGCCGTCGTGTTCTTCGTGCGCTACGGCGGCGAGGTGTACGGCTACTTGAACCGTTGCGCGCATGTGCCGATGGAGCTCGACTGGGTCGAAGGGCAGTTCTTCGAGTCGTCGGGGCTCTATATCATGTGTGCGACGCACGGCGCGATCTATCAGCCCGAAACGGGCAAATGCGTGGGCGGACCGTGCCGCGGCGCCAGGTTGCGCCCGGTGCGCGTCGAGGAACGCGACACGCCCGAGGGCCGTGCGGTATTCTGGCTGCCCGACGACGATTTGAGTCCGACCCCATCCTGATCTCATTGCCCACGCATGTCCGACAATCTGACCCCTGATCCCCACGAGCCGGCGCGCCCCGCGCCCGCCGGGAAATCCCAAGGCGCCGACGGCGGCAAGCCCGGCTGGGAGCGCGAGGCGCTCGAGCGCATCGCCATGGCCGCGATCAACGAGCAGCGCGCAGCGCGGCGCTGGAGGATCTTCTTTCGCTTCGCGTTTCTCGCGGTGCTGGTGCTGATCGCGTGGAGCATCCTCGACCTGTCCGGCGCGCGCGTGGACAGCGGCGGCCGCCACACGGCGCTCGTCACGCTCAACGGCGAGATTTCGTCGGATACGCAGGCCAACGCCGAGGACATCAACAGCGCGCTCGACAGCGCCTTCGACGACGACGGCACGGCGGGCGTGATCCTGCACATCGACAGCCCCGGCGGGTCGCCGGTGCAGGCGGGCATCATCAACGACGAGATCCACCGGCTGCGCGCGAAATACCCGGCCATTCCGCTTTACGTGGTGGTGGGCGACATGTGCGCGTCGGGCGGCTATTACGTCGCTGCCGCCGCCGACAAGATCTATGTCAACAAGGCCAGCATCGTCGGCTCGATCGGCGTGCTGATGGACGGCTTCGGCTTCACGGGCCTGATGGACAAGCTCGGTATTCAGCGCCGTCTGCGCACTTCGGGCGAGAACAAGGGCTTCTATGACCCGTTCTCGCCAGATACGCCGAAGATGGACGCGCATGCGCAGGAGATGCTCGACCAGATCCACCAGCAGTTCATCGACGCCGTGAAGGCGGGCCGCGGCACGCGCCTGAGGGACTCGCCGGATATCTTCTCGGGCCTCTTTTGGACTGGCCAGAAGAGCGTCGAGCTCGGCCTCGCCGACGGCTTCGGCGACAACGACTACGTGGCGCGCGAGGTCATCAAGGCGCCGGACATCATCGACTACACGGTCAAGCAGGGCATCACCGACCGCGTGGCGAAACGCTTCGGCGCGAGCATCGGCTCGGCGGCCGTGCACTCGCTGATTTCGGGCGGGAAGGTCTCGCTGCGCTGATTCGGCACCAGCGGATTTCACGCCGATTTCGCGCCGATGTAAAAACGGCCGCTGTGATGCGCAGCGGCCGTTTCGTTTGTGCGCCCGGGGTCCGCTCGGGCGTCACGGTTTCAAAGCGCGCTCAGATCGCCAGCAGCAGGAAGATCGCGGGCCGCTTGTGTAGCTCGGGCGCCGGCTTCTTCTTCCATTCGGTCACGGCGCGGCTAACGATCGTCTCGCCTGGCAGCGTGAGGTCGGCGGCCACGCACACGAGCGTGGAAGGTGCGCAGGTCGCGAGCAGCGCGTCGAGCAGTGCGCGGTTGCGATAGGGCGTTTCAATGAAGATCTGCGTCTGCTTCGCCTTGCGAGAGGTCTGCTCGAGCTCGCGCAGCTTTTTCGTGCGCTCGTTCGCGTCGACGGGCAGGTAGCCGTGAAACGCGAAGCTCTGGCCGTTCAGGCCCGAGGCCATCAGCGCGAGCAGGATCGAGCTCGGGCCGACGAGCGGCACGACCTTGATGCCGCGCTCGTGCGCGCGCCGCACCAGCAGGGCGCCTGGATCGGCCACGGCGGGGACGCCCGCCTCGGAAACGAGCCCGGTGTCGACGCCGGCCAGAAGCGGTGCGAGCAGCTTGTCGACCTCGCCGGCGGGCGTGTTGACGTTGAGCTCGCGAATCTCGATCTCCTGGATCGGCCGCGTGGTCCCGACGCGTTTCAGGAACGCGCGCGTGGTCTTGGCGTTTTCGCCGATATAGCTTGCCAGCGTGCCCGCCCGCTCGCGTACGGGCGTGGGCAGGACGGCGGCGAGCGCGGCTTCGTCGCCGTCACCAAGCGTATTCGGGATCAGGTAGAGCGTGCCCGTGGTCATTGGCAAGCCTCCTGCGGCGCCAGTAGCGGATAGCCGGCGGTAAGCAGCATGCGCGTGAGCGCGATGAGCGGCAAGCCGATCAGTGCGGTGGGGTCGTCGGATTCGATCGCCTCGAGCAGCGCGATGCCAAGCCCCTCCGATTTCGCGCTGCCCGCGCAGTCGTAGGGCTGTTCGGCGCGCAGGTAGGCGTCGAGCGCGGCGTCGGGAAGGTCGCGAAAGCGCACCTTGGTCACGACATCGACGGTATCCGTTTGGCCAGTAGCGCTGTCGAGCAGGCTGAGCGCACTATGGAACAACACTGCGCGCCCGCGCATGGCGCGCAGTTGTTCGAGCGCGCGCTCGTGCGTGCCCGGTTTGCCGATCTGATGGCCGTCGAAGGTCGCCACCTGATCGGAGCCGATCACGAGTGTGCGCCCGGAGCCGCCCGGGAGGGCTGTGGCCACGGCGCGGGCCTTGGCCTCGGCGAGGCGCAGCGCCGTGGCTTCGGGCGTTTCGCCGCGCTGCGGCGTTTCGTCGATGGCGGGCACGGCGGTGCCGAACGGTACGCGCAGGCGCTCGAGTAGCTCGCGGCGGTAGCGCGAACTGGAGGCGAGAATCAGCACGGGGCGGCCTGTTTGTGGGGCCGGTGCAGCGGTATCCTGCATGATGGTCGAATCGTGAATAATGGTCGTAGGGTGGCGGTGAGCGGATAAGGAATCCGGCAGTCGTTGCCGCAAGAGTCGCGGTTAAAAATGGGGGCGGATTTCATTGCATGCCGCCCCGATCTTGTCGTTGATTTTGCCGAAATACTCAAGCCGCACAGAGGCTTGCGAGCGTGAGCTTAAGTGTTTGACTCGCAAAGATAAAGACGCTATGATTTTGGGCTTTTCATCGGTACGCTCACCTCGCGCGTCTTTGGCAAGCGCTTCTGGCCAAGGTCCGAAAACGTGCATTAAAGAGGAGCGGCAATCCGTACCTGAGTGTGGCGGAGCCGGTTGAAAAACAGATAGAGAAGCGGGTAGATCGCAAGAATGCAGATCGGCAGCAGTGTATGGCTTTTTGCGCCGCCTGCGGGCCGCGCGTCTGGAGCAGGAGAGCGTACATGACCGAACATCCTGGCAAGCCTGCTGGCGCCGCGTTGAATAAAGGCGCGCAGGACAAAGGCGCACTCAACCCGCGCGATCTCGATATCTTCGAATTCGCGCGAAGCGCTCGCAGTGCCGCAGGCACAGTGCGTCTCTCGCAGTTGCGGCGCATGCTAAACGAAGTCCCGGCCGAGGCGCCCGAGCGCGACACCGCGTTCACGTGGCAGGCCGAGGGCTTCTCGCAACAGGAATTGCAGGACAACGGCACCGAGGGGCCGCAGCCGTATCTGCGGTTGGCGATTCACGGTGGCGCATGGCTTACGTGTCAGCGTTGCCTCGCTCCCTATGAGCAGGCGTTTGACGCAGACACGGTCTTCCGGATCGTCCAGACGGAAGAAGAGGCGGACGAGTTTCCACTCGACGACGATGAATTCGATGTGATTGTGGGCTCGCGCCATTTCGATCTCGTCGACTTGATCGAAGAGGAGTTGTTGCTCTCGCTGCCGCTCGTGCCGAAGCACGAAGTGTGTCCGGAGATTCACGAAAGCCTCGCCTCGGGTGCCGATGGCGCGGAGGGTGTGGATTCCGTCGACGACGTGCCGGAGCAGGAAATCGAGCCGGAAGAGCGCGTCAACCCGTTTGCGGCGCTCGAATCGCTCAAGAAGGACGGTCCCGGCAGCAAGCACTGAGTTCGAGCAGTGAGTTCGACCAGGCGGCTGCGGGTGGCGTGCAGTATCAATTCGTGGGCCCAGTCCCGGAGTCCGGCCATCCCCCAAGGTGGCGGCGGCCGGATCGGGCTGTGTTAGAATTCGGAAAATTTTCAGGAGTTATCATGGCAGTTCAACAAAACAAGAAGTCGCCGTCGAAGCGCGGCATGCACCGCTCGCACGATTTCCTCACGGGCGCGCCGCTGGCTGTCGAGCCGAGCACGGGTGAAGTGCATCTGCGTCACCACATCAGCCCGAACGGCTACTACCGCGGCAAGAAAGTCGTCAAGACCAAGAACGACTAATCGTTCCAGCGTGCGGCGCAGCAACCCGAAAACGGGTTTCCAGGCAGTGCCGCACATGGCGATTCTGTTCGCTTGACAATTTTTCGGCTCGGCAAAAAAGGCGGCATTCAACTGCCGCTTTTTTGTGCCTGAAATCCGTCGCATTCCATGACTGTAACGCTCACGATAGATTGCATGGGAGGCGACCACGGTCCGTCCGTGACAGTGCCTGCCGCAGTCAATTTCGTCCGCTCGCATCCCGATGCGCGACTGCAACTGGTGGGCATCGAGACGGCGATCCGCGCCCAGCTCAAGAAGCTGAAGGCGCTGGACCTCCCTGCACTTTCCGTCGTTCCCGCCACCGAGGTCGTCGAAATGGACGATCCGGTCGAAGTCGCCCTTCGCAAGAAGAAAGACTCGTCGATGCGCGTCGCGCTCAATCGCGTGAAAGAGGGCGAGGCACAGGCCTGCGTCTCGGCCGGCAACACCGGCGCGCTGATGGCCGTCTCGCGCTACGTGCTCAAGACGCTGCCCGGCATCGAACGGCCGGCCATCGCGTTCGCGCTGCCCAATGCGCGTGGCTACACGACGATGCTCGACCTCGGCGCGAACGTCGATTGCGAACCTCAGCACCTGTTGCAATTCGCCGAGATGGGCCACGCGCTCGTCGCCGCGCTCGAGGGTAAGGACCGTCCGACTATCGGGCTCCTGAATATCGGCGAAGAAGTCATCAAGGGCAACGAGACCATCAAGCGCGCGGGCGAGCTCTTGCGCGCGAGCACGCTGAACTTCCGCGGCAACGTCGAAGGCAACGACATTTACAAGGGCACCGTCGACGTCATCGTCTGTGACGGTTTCGTCGGGAATGTCGCGCTCAAGACGTCGGAGGGCCTCGCGCAGATGCTCAACGACATGATCAAGGAAGAGTTCGGCCGCTCGTGGCTGACGAAGCTCATGGCGATTACCGCGCTGCCGGTGCTCATGCGCTTCAAGAAGCGCGTCGATCACCGCCAGTACAACGGCGCGGCGCTGCTCGGCCTGAGGAGCCTCGTCTTCAAGAGCCATGGCTCCGCCGACGCCTATGCGTTTGAGTGGGCGATCAAACGCGGGTATGATGCCGTCAAAAATGGCGTGCTGGAGCGTCTCGCGCGCGCCATGGAAGAAAACGCCAGTTCACTCGAACAGGCGGCCGGCGGCCAGGACAGTGCCGCCGCAAAGGCTCCCGAGGAGCCGTCCGCGAGTCCATCCGCGAGCTCACCCGGTCAGACGGCGGGCGGTCTGCCGCCCGGCGCCGCATCATCCTCGAAGGCATAATGGCTCAATCGACTCTCTATTCCCGCGTGCTCGGCACGGGCAGTTTCCTTCCGCCTGAGCGCGTCACCAATCAGGACCTGGCCGAGCGGCTCGCCGCAAAAGGCGTCGAGACGAGCGACGAGTGGATCGTCGCCCGCACCGGCATCCACGCGCGCCACTTCGCCGCGTCCGACGTCACGACCAGCGATCTCGCGCTTGCCGCTTCCCAGCGTGCCATCGCGGCCGCCGATGTCGATCCGCAATCGATCGACCTCATCATCGTCGCCACCTCGACGCCCGATTTCGTGTTTCCGAGCACAGCCTGCCTGCTGCAGAACAAGCTCGGCATTCGCAATCACGGCGCAGCGTTCGACGTGCAGGCCGTGTGCGCGGGCTTCGCGTACGCCGTTTCGGTGGCGGACAGCTTGATCCGCACCGGCCAGCACAAGACGGCGCTCGTGGTGGGCGCGGAAACCTTCTCCCGCATCCTCGACTTCAACGACCGCACGACCTGCGTGTTGTTCGGCGACGGCGCCGGCGCGATCGTGCTGCAAGGCTCGGATGAGCCGGGCGTGCTCTCGAGCGCGCTGCACGCCGACGGCAGCTACGCGCACATTCTCTGCACACCGGGCCATGTGAATGGCGGCGTGGTTGCCGGCAACGCGTTCCTGCACATGGACGGCCAGGCGGTATTCAAGCTTGCCGTGAACGTGCTCGAGAAGGTCGCGGTCGAGGCGCTCGAAAAGGCGCAGCTCAAGGCCGACCAGATCGACTGGCTGATTCCGCATCAGGCCAACATCCGCATCATGCAGGGCACCTGCCGCAAGCTCGGCCTGCCTGCCGAGCGCATGGTGGTCACCGTGGGCGAGCACGGCAATACCTCGGCGGCCTCGATTCCGCTCGCATTCGACGTCGCAGTGCGCGACGGCCGCATCAAGCGCGGCCAGAACGTGCTGATCGAAGGCGTCGGCGGCGGCTTTACCTGGGGCGCCTCCGTCATCCGCTTCTGACCCGGCCCTCGAACGGGCTTTCGCGCTCCCGCACTGAAAAAGGCCGCGCGCGTGACGCGCGCGGCTCGAGAGCGGTTATCGGAACTCATCGCGGAGCGCATCGCCCATCCGTTTTGATCGAATTTTGGGGACGTTATGAAATTCGCGTTCGTTTTTCCCGGACAAGGCTCGCAGGCCGTCGGCATGCTCGACGCCTTTGGCGATAACGCCATCGTGCGCGAGACGCTGCAAGAAGCGTCCGACGCGCTCAACCAGGACCTCGGCAAGCTGATCGCCGAAGGTCCGGCCGACGAGCTCAATCTCACCACCAACACGCAGCCTGTCATGCTCACCGCCGCCTACGCTGTCTATCGCGCGTGGCAAGCGGCGGGCGGCCCGGCGCCGGCGATCGTCGCGGGCCATAGCCTCGGCGAATACACGGCGCTGGTCGCCGCAGGCGTGCTCGCGTTTCGCGACGCCGTGCCGCTCGTGCGCTTTCGCGCCCAGGCGATGCAAAGCGCGGTGCCGGTGGGCGAGGGCGGCATGGCTGCCGTGCTCGGCCTCGACGATGACACCGTGCGCGCGGTTTGCACGGAAGCGGCTGCTGCGAGCGGCGGCGTGGTCGAAGCGGTGAACTTCAATGCGCCGGCGCAAGTCGTGATCGCGGGGCACAAGAACGCGGTCGAGAAGGCCTGCGAAATCGCCAAGGCCAAGGGCGCCAAGCGCGCGCTGCCGCTGCCGGTTTCGGCGCCGTTCCACTCGTCGCTGCTCAAGCCCGCTTCGGACCAGCTGCGCGAATACCTCGCGAACGTCGCGCTCAACGCGCCGCAAATTCCGGTCGTGAACAATGTCGACGTGGTTTTCGAAACCGATCCCGCGAAGATCCGCGACGCGCTCGTGCGTCAGGCCGCGGGCCCGGTACGCTGGGTCGAGTGCGTGAAGGCGATTGCCGCACAGGGCGCGACGCACGTGATCGAATGCGGTCCGGGCAAGGTGCTTGCGGGCCTCACCAAGCGTATCGACGGCAACCTCGTCGGCGCCTCGGTGGCCGATCCGAAGTCGCTCGAGGAAGCGCTCGCGCTCGTCAAAGCCTAAGCCACAGCATCGAAAGGCATCAAACGCAACGGATTCAACGATGGAAAAGACTCTCGACAATCAAGCCGCGATCGTGACCGGCGCCTCGCGCGGCATCGGCCGGGCGATCGCGCTCGAACTGGCGCGCCAGGGCGCGACGGTGATCGGCACGGCAACGAGCGAAGCCGGCGCGCAGGCCATCAGCGCGGCTTTCGAAGCAGCAGGCGTGAAGGGCCGCGGCGCCGTGCTCAACGTCAACGACGCGGCTGCGGCCGAAGCGCTCATCGACGCGACGGTCAAGGAGTTCGGCGGCCTCGCGATTCTCGTCAACAATGCCGGCATCACGCAGGACAACCTGGCGATGCGCATGAAGGACGACGAGTGGGACGCCGTGATCGACACCAATCTGAAGTCGGTGTTTCGGCTCTCGCGCGCCGTGCTGCGCCCGATGATGAAAGCGCGCACCGGCCGTATCATCAACATCACTTCGGTGGTCGGCTCGTCGGGCAACCCGGGCCAGGCCAACTACGCGGCGGCCAAGGCCGGCGTCGCGGGCATGACGCGCGCGCTCGCGCGCGAGATCGGCAGCCGCGGCATCACGGTGAACTGCGTGGCGCCGGGCTTCATCGACACCGACATGACCAAGGATCTGCCCGCCGAGCAGCAAGCCGCGCTCAAGCAGCAGATTCCGCTGGGCCGCCTCGGCAGCCCGGAAGACATTGCGCACGCGGTCGTTTTTCTCGCCTCGCCGCAGGCGGGCTATATCACGGGCACTACGTTGCACGTAAATGGCGGGATGTATATGTCTTAACCGGATTCAGGTACTATCCGCGCCTTGATGCGCCTTTGCGAAACACCTCGCCAGGCCGCGGTCGCGAATAGCCGTTCCGGAACCGCGAGCGCCGCTTTTCTGCCAGGTCAAACCTGATAAAATGCGCGCACTCGCATTTATGAGCTAACTTTTTTCCCTTGGAGGGGTAATGGATAACATCGAACAGCGCGTCAAGAAGATCGTCGCCGAGCAACTGGGCGTCGCCGAAGCTGAAATCAAGAACGAAGCTTCGTTCGTGAACGATCTGGGCGCAGACTCGCTCGACACCGTGGAACTGGTGATGGCCCTCGAAGACGAATTCGGCATGGAAATCCCGGACGAGGAAGCCGAGAAGATCACCACGGTTCAGCAAGCGATCGACTACGCTCGCGCGAACGTCAAGGCCTAAGCGCCATATTCCTGCCCGGGCCGGCGCGCGCACGCAAGTTGCACGCTAGCGGCCCGCGAGGACGCTTGCCCGTGAAACCGCGAACGCCCGCCGCACCTGCTGCGGGACATCTGCCGGTCAACTAGCCACAGGGCTCACAGGAGCATTTCCTGTGGCCTCTGTGGCTTTTGTTTTCGTCATCTATGGAAAAGGGGTTACCGTGAGCCGCCGTCGAGTTGTTGTTACAGGCCTGGGGCTGATTTCGCCTGTTGGCAATAATGTTGCCGACGGGTGGGCCAATCTGGTCGCCGGGAAATCCGGCATCGCCAACATCACGAAGTTCGATGCTACGAACTTCTCGACCCGCTTTGCCGGCGAAGTGAAGGGCTTCAACGTCGAGGATTACATGCCGGCGAAAGAAGCGCGTCACATGGATACGTTCATCCACTACGGCATTGCCGCGGGCATCCAGGCGATGCAGGACAGCGGCTTCGAGATCACCGAAGAGAATGCCGAGCGCGTGGGCGTCGTGGTGGGCTCGGGCATCGGTGGCCTGCCGATGATCGAGGTCACGCAGACCGAGCTGCTCAACCGCGGTCCGCGCCGTATTTCGCCGTTCTTCGTGCCTGCCTCGATCATCAACATGATCTCGGGCCACCTGTCGATCAAGTACGGCCTCAAAGGCCCGAACCTTGCCATGGTCACGGCCTGCACGACCGGCCTGCACTGCATCGGCGAAGCTTCGCGTCTCATCGAGTACGGCGACGCCGACGTGATGATCGCGGGCGGCGCGGAATCGACCGTCTCGCCGCTCGGTATCGGCGGCTTCGCGGCGGCGCGCGCGCTTTCGCAGCGCAACGACGACCCGGCAACGGCGAGCCGCCCGTGGGACAAGGACCGCGACGGCTTCGTGCTGGGCGAGGGCGCCGGCGTGATGGTCCTCGAAGAGTACGAGCACGCGAAGAAGCGCGGCGCGAAGATCTACGCGGAAGTCGGCGGCTACGGCATGAGCGGCGATGCGTATCACATGACCGCACCGCTCGAAGACGGCGACGGCGCGCGCCGCTGCATGCAGTACGCGATGCGCAACGCAGGCGTGAACCCGAACGAAGTGAACTGGGTCAACGCGCACGGCACCTCGACGCCGCTTGGCGACATCGCGGAAACCACCGCGATCAAGCGCGCGTTCGGTGACCACGCGAAGGACATCGTCGTCAACTCCACCAAGTCGATGACCGGTCACTTGCTGGGCGGCGCGGGCGGCCTGGAGTCGGTGTTTACGGTGCTCGCCGTGCACAACCAGGTGTCGCCGCCGACGATCAACATCTTCAACCAGGATCCGGCATGCGACCTGGACTACTGCGCGAACACCGCGCGGGACATGAAGATCGACGTCGCGCTGAAGAACTCGTTCGGCTTCGGCGGCACGAACGGCACGCTCGTTTTCAAGCGTCACGCTTGAGCCGCATCCAGGCGGCACGTGAGCCGAATGTGATCGCCACGAGCGACACCGCGGCCGCGCCGGCGCAGTTGCACTCGCCGGCCGGCCGCGACTCCTTTTTCGATGCGCAGCGCATACGTGCGCCGCGCATTGTCTTGCGCCCGTCCTGGGTGCTGCGTGCCGTGCTGCTTGCCGGCGTGCTGATCGCCGTTGCTGCGCTCTTTACGACGCTCGCATCCTGGCTTGCCGCGTGGCGCGCATTACCGCCCGCGCTCGCACTGGGCGCAGCAGGGCTGCTCGCTTTTCAGGCATGGTGCCGTGCGCAGCCGGCTTTCATCGAAATCGGGACCGATCATTTCGCGGCTTTTTCACGCATGGGCGCGTGTCTCGTCGATGGGCGCCTCGTCGGCGCTTCGCAGTGGGGCGCGGCGCTGCTCGCGCTCGTGGTGGAAGAGGGGCGGCGCCGCAAGACGCTGCTCGTGGCCGCCGACTCCCTCGACGCCGAGTCCTTCCGCATCCTTGCGGTAAGCGCGCGCAGCGCATCTGGCCGATAAGCGCGTCGCGCCTGCGCGACGTTTCGCACACCCGCACTTGTCCGGATTGCCGGCATTGTTTTTTGCTGCGGCGTCCCCACCTGATTCCGTCCTGCGCCTGCCAGATTGCTGTAACGACTGTAACGGCGGTTACGCGCGTAACGTGGCACCGTGGCGGTAACGCTACAATGGTGCCCCCGCGTCCACTTCCATGAGCTAACGGATTTTTCAGGTGAGCGAAAAAGAAATTGACCAGGTACTAGTCGAACGCGTGCAAAAAGGCGACAAGGCCGCGTTCGAACTGCTGGTCTCCAAGTACCACCGCAAGATCATCCGCCTGATCTCGCGCCTCGTGCGGGACCCCGCGGAGGTCGAGGACGTGGCCCAGGACGCCTTCATCAAGGCGTATCGTGCACTGCCGCAATTTCGTGGCGAATCCGCTTTCTATACGTGGTTGTACCGAATTGCCGTCAATACGGCAAAGAACTACCTTGCGACCCAGGGAAGACGCGCCCCCACATCCACCGAAGCGGATGCAGAAGAAGCGGAAACTTTCTCGGACGCCGATCAACTAAGGGATATCAACACGCCAGAGTCGATGTTGATGAGCAAGCAGATCGCCGAGACGGTCAATGCTGCGATGGCGGTTTTACCGGAAGAGTTGCGCACCGCCATTACTCTTCGTGAAATTGAAGGTTTGAGCTACGAGGAAATCGCCGAAATGATGGGTTGCCCGATCGGCACAGTCAGATCGAGAATTTTCCGCGCTCGCGAAGCCATTGCGGCAAAATTACGTCCGCTGCTGGACACACCGGAAGGCAAGCGCTGGTAAGAAGCCAGCCTCGCGCCGGGCACGGATGCAATTCACCAGAATGTGGGTGTGTGTCACTACGGGGCTCTGTAAGGAAATGGGGAGCATCATGGGGTCGGTTTCGATGCAATCGGTGTCAAGCTCGCGCGGCGAGCAACTGTCCGCCTTCGTCGATGGCGAAATGGCCGGCGACGAGCAGCATCTGAACGCTATTTTTTCTGGACTCGTTCAAGAGAGCCGCACGGCCTGGTCGAGCTATCACCTGATCGGCGACGTGCTGCGCTCCGACGACCTGGCGATGAGCCCGGCCGCGAGCCAGTCGTTCATGGCAGGCTTCGCGGCACGCTTCGAGGCCGAGCCGCACGTGCTGGCGCCGGCGGCCTTGCCCGCTGCATCTCAGTCCGCCACGCATAACGGTCGCGTCTCGCGCATTCTTGCGCTGCGCCGCCGTGTCGTGCCGTCGCTGGCGGTGGCCGCCGCGGCCGCCACGCTCACGTGGATTGTCATGCCGCAGATGCGCGGTGCCGGCATGGCCGGCGCGCCGCAGATCGCCTCGACGCAGTCTTCTGGCGACCACGTCCAGCGTGTGGCCATGAATGCGGCGCCGGTGCAGACGGCCGCCGCGCAGGACGGCAATATCATCCGCGACGCGCGTCTGGACGAATATCTCGAAGCGCACCAGCAGTTCGCGCAGCAACCGGTCATGACGGATTCGATGCCGTTCATCCGGTCCGCCGCCCTCACCACGCAAGGCCAGTAAGTCTGATGCAAATAGAGCGGTTGAATAAAACGATATTCTGGGGGCGGCTGCCGGCATTCCTGTGCTGTGCAGCCGTAATGTTCACCGCTCTGTCTGTCGCCACGCACGCACACGCGCAAGGCGCGTCGGCCACCGACCCGGCCACGCGCCAGAGCGCCGCGCAGTGGCTCGATCGCATCCAGCAGGCCGCACAGCAACTGAACTACACGGGCACCTTCGTCTATCAGCGCGGTGCGTTCGTGCAGTCCTCGCGCATCACGCACTACGCGACGAAGAGCGATGGAGAGTACGAACAGCTCGAAAGCCTCGATGGCAAGCCGCGCAAGATGCTGCGCCACAACGACGATCTCTATACGTTCGTGCCCGAGCGCAAGCTGTGCGTTGTCGAAAAGCGCCAGAACAAGGAGGCCTTCCCGGCGCTGCTCGCCACGAGCGGCGAGCAGGTGCTAGCCGTCTACGATCCGAAGATGCTCGGCAACGACCGGGTGGCCGGCATCGACAGCCAGGTGATCGAACTCGATCCGAAGGACGCCTACCGCTTTGCCTACAAACTCTGGGCCGACGCGAAGACGGGCCTGTTGCTGCGCGCGCAGACGCTCGATCCGTCGAATGGCCAGGTGCTCCAGCAGCTCTCGTTCACGCAGGTGAGTATCGGCGTGCCGGTGGACAAGGCGCCGATCGCGGCGGGCATGCGCAATACCGCCGGCTGGACGGTCGTGCGTCCGCCGCTGCAAACGGTCGACATGGAGGCCCAGGGCTGGACCTTCGCGCAGACCGTGCCGGGCTTTCACAAGATCCGCGAGCTGCGCCGCCCGATGGCCGCGCGCGACGCCAACGATCCGCCTATTCCCGTCGATCAGGCCGTGTTCTCCGACGGACTTTCGGCCATCTCCATCTTTGTCGAGCCGGTCAAGAACAATAGCCGCAAGGAAGGCTCGGGCAGCAGCGGCGCGACCCACGTGCTCGTGAAGCGCGACGGGGATTACTGGATCACCTTGCTCGGCGAGGTGCCCCAGACCACGTTGCAGCAATTCGCGTCTGCCATAGAATACAAGGCTCCCAAGTAACTGCTACGGCCGATTTCGATATGACGATCCTCCCGCTGCGCAAATTCTTCGCGGCCGCGGTGGTGGCGGCGTGCCTGCCGTTCGCCCCGCACACGGCATCGGCGGCGCCTGCCGCCAATTTGCCCGACTTCACGGATCTCGTGGACAAGGTGGGGCCCTCCGTCGTCAACATCCGCACGACTACACGCGTGACGCTCTCCCAGCGCGGGATGCCGCCGGGGATGGACAACGGCGACATGTCGGAATTCTTCCGCCGCTTCTTCGGCATTCCCCTCCCGCAGGGGCCGCAGGGCGGCGCTCAGTCGCCGCGCGGCGGTCAAGGTGGCCAGGGCGGTGGGCAAGGTGGCGGCCAGGACTCGGGGCCGGACAGCGGCAACGACACCGAACAGAGCAGCGGCGTGGGCTCGGGCTTCATCATGACGAGCGATGGCTATGTGATGACCAACGCACACGTCGTCGACGATGCGGACAGCATCTACGTCACGCTCACCGACAAGCGCGAATTCAAGGCCAAGCTGATCGGCGTGGACGACCGCACCGACGTGGCGGTCGTGAAGATCCAGGCCAACAACCTGCCGGCCGTGGCGATCGGCGATTCGAACAAGGTGCGCGTGGGCGAGTGGGTCGTGGCGATCGGCTCGCCGTTCGGCCTTGAGAACACCGTGACCGCCGGCATCGTGAGCGCGAAGGGCCGCGACACGGGCGACTATCTGCCGTTCATCCAGACCGACGTGGCCGTGAATCCCGGCAACTCGGGCGGACCGCTCATCAACATGCAGGGCGAGGTCATCGGCATCAACTCGCAGATCTATAGCCGCACCGGCGGCTTCATGGGCATCTCGTTCGCGATTCCGATCGACGAGGCGATGCGCGTGGCCGATCAGTTGAAGGCCACGGGCAAGGTCACGCGCGGGCGCATTGCCGTGGCCATCGGCGAGGTGACCAAAGACGTGGCCGATTCGCTCGGCTTGCCGAAGGCGCAGGGCGCGCTGGTTTCCAGCGTCGAGCCGGGCGGTCCGGCCGACAAGGCAGGCATCCAGCCGGGCGACATCATCCTGAAGTTCAATGGCCAGACGGTCGATGCGGCTACCGACCTGCCGCGCATGGTGGGCGACACCAAGCCGGGCACCAAGGCAACCGTCACGATCTGGCGCAAGGGCGTGACGCGCGATCTGCCGATCACCATCGCCGAAATGCAGTCGGACAAGAGCGCGAAGGCCGACCAGCGCAAGCCGCCGGAGCCCAAGCCGCGCGCGTCGAACGCATTGGGCCTTGCGGTGACCGATCTCTCCGCCGACCAACTGAGCCAACTCAAGATCAAGGGCGGCGTGATGGTGGATTCGGTGGACGGTCCGGCCGCGCGCGCCGGCTTGCAGAAGGGCGACATCATCCTGCGCGTGGGCGACACGGATATCACGAGCGCGAAGCAGTTCCAGGAAGTGGCGTCGCATCTGGATCCGCAGAAGATGGTGGCGATCCTCGTGCGCCGTGGCGACAACACGCAGTTCGTGCCGCTGCGCCCGCGTAATCCGGGGCAGAAGTAAGCACGATGAGCGCTCCCGTGCGGACATCGACCGCCACTGAGCCGCGCGCGGGCGCGCATCTCGTGCTTTATGGTCGCGCGTGGTGTCACCTCTGCGAAGACATGCTCGTGGCGCTGGAGCCGCTGGCCGCAACGGCGGGGGCGCGCATCGAGATGATCGATGTCGATTCCGACCCCGCGCTGCAGGCGCGCTATGACGAGCTCGTGCCCGTGCTGGTATGCGACGGCGTCGAGCTGTGCCACTACCGGCTCGACGAGGCGCGCGTGCGCGCGGCGCTAGGCCTGGGCCCGGAAGTTCCGGGCGCCGATGCGTCGGGTGCCGCCGCACCGGGTGCCGCCGCACAGTGACAGACAGTGAGTTACTGCACGGTTCGCCTGCCGCACCCCTTTTCGGCTAAAATGTTGCGGTTTTTCATCTGTTTACGAGGCGTGCCTGGCTATCGTTGGGGCGCGCCTTTTTCGCTTGATCGGCACTGAATGGATCATATTCGTAACTTCTCGATCATTGCGCACATCGACCATGGCAAGTCGACGCTCGCCGATCGCATCATCCAGCTGTGCGGCGGCTTGTCCGACCGCGAAATGGAATCGCAGGTGCTCGACTCGATGGATCTCGAGCGCGAGCGTGGCATCACGATCAAGGCGCAGACCGC
>DATEJU010000211.1:0-11633 GCA_035277805.1 Paraburkholderia sp.
TATCGTTTCAGCGACCCGGCCGAATGGGCCGACGCCGGCTTTCGCGAATATTTCGCACAAGGAGCAGTGTGTCTCGTCGAATGGCCGCAACGCGCGGGCGGCCTGCTCGGCATCCCCGATCTCGTGTTCCAGCTCGAACCCGATCGGTACGGTGAAGGCCGCGTGCTCACCGCGTACGCATACAGTGCATCAGGAAAGGCATGTCTAGAAAGATGTTAATCAAACCGTTCCGCTCGATCGAATCCGCGGCCACCGCCACGCACAACTGGCGGCGCCGGCAGATTCTGAAGGCGGGCGCGTCCACGCTGGTGCTCGGCCTTAGCGTCACGGCACCGCGCCTCGCGTGGGCAACCTCGGTGATCGGCGTGCGCGTGTGGCCCGCGCGGGACTACACGCGCGTCACGATCGAATCGGATCAACCGCTCTCGAACACGCAGCAACTGCTGCAGGGTCCCGACCGCCTCGTCGTCGACTTGAGCGGCCTCGACCTCGACGACGCGCTCAAGAATCTCGTCTCCAAGATCACGCCGAACGATCCGCAGATCCAGGCCGTGCGCGTGGGCCAGTATCAGCCGCACGTGGTGCGCATGGTGTTCGACCTCAAGGGGTCGGTGAAGCCGCAGGTTTTCACGCTGCAGCCGGTGGGCTCGTACAGGTACCGGCTCGTGTTCGACCTCTATCCCGCGGTCGCGCCCGATCCGCTCATGGACCTGCTCGCGCAGACCGAGCGCAAGCAGCAGCAGCTCGACGCACGCGAAGCGATGCGCGATAACGCGCCGCCCTCGCCGCCCTCCACGCTCGCGGGCCCCAACAACCCGCCGACGCACGACAACAGCGACGCCTTCTTCGAGCGCTACGCGCAGAACGACGCAGGCGCCCCCTCGACGGGCGCGCCTTCCGCGCAACGCCCGACACCGCCCGCGACGGTCAGGCCGCGTCCGAAGCCCGCGCCGAAGCCGCCCGTCATCGCCCAGGACAACGACAACAGCAGCGACCAGCCCGACGACAACTACGGCTTCACCACGCCGAAGTCGAGCAAAGGCGGCACCACGCGGCTCCTCACGGTAGCGATCGATCCGGGCCACGGCGGCGAGGACCCAGGCGCGATCGGCAGCGCGGGCACGTACGAGAAGCACATCGCGCTCGACATCGCGAAGAAGCTGCGCGCGAAGATCGACGCGCAGCCCAACATGCGCTCGATGATGACGCGCGACGCCGACTTCTTCGTGCCGCTGAACGTGCGCGTGCAAAAGGCGCGCCGCGTGGGCGCCGACCTCTTCGTGTCGATCCACGCCGATGCGTTCACCACGCCGCTCGCGCGCGGCTCGTCGGTGTTCGCGCTTTCCGAGCACGGCGCGTCGAGCGCGGCCGCGCGCTGGATGGCGAACAAGGAGAACGCGTCGGACCAGATCGGCGGCATCAACGTGAAGACGGCGGACGCCTCGGTGAACCGGGCGCTCTTCGACATGTCGACCACGGCGCAGATCCGCGACTCGCTGCGCTACGGCGGCTTCGTGCTCAACGAGGTCGGCGAGATCAACAAGCTGCACAAGGGCTCGGTCGAGCAGGCGGGCTTCGCCGTGCTCAAGGCGCCCGACATTCCGTCGATCCTCGTGGAGACCGCCTTCATCAGCAACCCCGAGGAAGAGCAGAAGCTCAACGACGACGCCTATCGCGACAGGATGGCGAACGCTATCCTCAAGGGCATCAAGCGTTACTTCGCGGCGAATCCGCCGCTCGCAAAGAGCCGCATGACGTAACGACGCCGACGCGCAGGGACGCGGCGCGCGGCCTCGTTGCGCGCCGCCCCGACTTCGCGCCAGCTCGCAGCCGTTCGATACGCCGCGCAGCCACCAGGGCGCGCGGCGTTTTCACATCCTGACGCATCGAGGCTTTGGCGCTCGCACGCCGCCCGGCTTCAAGACCGCGCCGCGCGCATCGACGCGAGCCGCGCCCTCGCCCAGCCGCCGAACACATTCACGGCGAGCCCCGCCATCACGAGCGCGGCGCCGCCGATCTGCGCGGCGGAAAGGCGTTCGCCGAGCAGCAGCGCCGCCGCCGCAAGCCCGACGATCGGCACGAGCAGCGAGAACGGCGCGACCTGGCTTGCCGGATACTTCGAGAGCAGCCGGCTCCAGAGGCTATAGCCGAGTATCGTGGCCACGAACGCGAGATAGATGATCGCGCCGATCGAATCGACACCGATGCCGACGAGCGCCGCCTCGATACGCCGCGGTCCCTCGATGAAATACGAGAGCACGAAGAACGGCAACGGCGGAATCAGGCTCGCCCACACCACGAGCCCGACGAGGTCCACCTTGCCCGCCTTCTTCGTGACGATGTTGCCGAGCGCCCACATGCAGGCCGCACACAACGTGAGCACGAAGCCGGCGACGGTCATAGTCTGCGCACTCGCGCCTGCCGCCGCCGAAGACGACTGCAGGCCGATCACCGCGAGCCCCGCCGCCGCGACCAGCAGACCGAGCACGTTCTGCGCGTGAAAACGCTCGTCCAGGAAAATCGCCGCGAACACGAGCGTGAAGAAAGCCTGCGCCTGCAGCACGACCGAGGCGAGCCCAGCGGGCATGCCCACGTACATGGCGGTGAAGAGGAATACGAACTGCCCGAACGAGATGGTCGCGCCGTAAGCGAGCAGCCAGCGCAGCGGCAATTTTGGGCGCTTCACGAACAGCACCGCCGGAAACGCCGCCAGCAAAAAGCGCAGCGCGCCGAGCAAAAGCGGCGGCACGCCGTGCAGCCCCACCTTGATCACCACGAAATTCACGCCCCACGCGAGCACCACCACGAGCGCACACAGCAAGTCCTTCGGCGACATCTCCGGCTCCGTTTATTGTTCTGTCGAATACGCGAGTTTACCGGCCAGGACGCGGACGCGCTTGCGGCGCCACTGGCCCGCTGCGGTCGCTCCCCGGCGCTTGCGACCCTGGCGGCGCACCGGCGAGGCCGGCGTTAGAATGAGCGCCTGCTCGCGCGCGGCGCCTTCGTTCGCGCCTTCGCGTGTCAATCGCGTACTGTCCGATTCATCAAGGAAACGTCCATGTCTTCATCGATCAAAGCGGTCCTCAAGCCGCACCAGCGCGACATCGGCAATCTCTACGTGCGCCGCGTGCTGCCCGCGATGGCCGCGCGCCTCGTCGGCCCGTTCATCTTTTTCGACCACATGGGGCCGGCTACGCTCGCGCCCGGTTCCGGCGTCGACGTGCGCCCGCATCCGCACATCGGTCTCGCCACCGTCACGTATCTCTTCGACGGCACGCTCATGCATCGCGACAGCATTGGCTCGGAGCAGGAGATCGTCCCCGGCGACGTCAACTGGATGACGGCGGGACGCGGCATCGTCCATTCCGAGCGCACGCCCGAAGAAGCGCGCAAGACCGGCCTCACCATGCACGGCATCCAGACCTGGGTCGCGCTGCCGCTCGAGCACGAAGACAGCGAGCCCTCGTTCTTCCATCACGCCGCCGCCACGCTGCCGAACGTCGAGCGCAATGGCGTCTCGATGCGCGTGATCGCGGGCACGGCGTTCGGCGCGACCTCGCCGGTGGCGACCTTCTCCGGCACGCTCTACGTGGCTGCGGAGTTCGCGCCCGGCAGCGCCATCGCGCTCGACGCGGAGCACGAGGAGCGCGGCGTCTATCTCGTCGATGGCGATCTCGCGATCGACGGCACGCCGCTCGAGCAATACACCATGGCCGTGCTGACGCCTGGTGAAACCGTCACGCTCGCGAGCACGAAGGGGGCACGCGTGATGCTGCTCGGGGGCGAGAAGCTCGCGGGCGAGCGCTTCATCGAATGGAACTTCGTCGCCAGCTCGCGCGAGAAGATCGAAGCCGCCAAGGCCGCCTGGACGCGCCAGGAAATGGGACACGTCCCCGGCGAGACCGAATGGATTCCGCTGCCCGAGAAGAAGCCGCAGCCCTGAGGCCCGCTCGCGCTGCTTCTCTGGCGGCGCGATCCGGCAACCCCTATGCGGCCCCCGTCGGGCAACCCCATCGGGCAACCCCATCGGGCAATCTCATCGGGCAGCCGTATCGGGCAGCGCTGGCTGGCCGCCGGTCCGCGTGGCATTGAAGCGCGCCGATTCGCCCTCATCTTCACGTGTGACGGATTTTTCCCAACGAGGACGTAATGGATACCACCCTGGCCACTTTTGAAAAGGACGTGATCGAGGCATCGGTGCTCGCGCCGGTGCTGGTCGACTTCTGGGCGCCGTGGTGCGGCCCGTGCAAGACGCTCGGGCCGATGCTCGAAAAGCTCGAAGCCGAATATGCGGGCAAATGGAAGCTCGTGAAGGTGAATGTCGACGAGAACCAGGAGCTCGCCGCGCACTTCCAGGTGCGCAGCATCCCGCACGTGGTGGCCTTCGTCGACCAGCGGCCGGTGGACCAGTTCATCGGCGTGCTGTCCGAGGGGCAACTGCGCGAATTTCTCGACCGTCTGATTCCGGATTCCGCGCAAGCCGCGCGTCAGGCCGCCCAGGAAGCGCTCGCCGAAGGCCGCCGCGACGACGCCTATGAAGCGCTGCAAGCGGCGCTCGCTTTCGACCCCGGCTTCGACGACGCGCGCATGGACCTGATCGAGCTGCTGCTCGCCGACAACCGCGCCGACGAAGCGCACAAGGAAGCCGAGCTGCTCTCGCCGAAAACCACGCAGGGTATCGACCCGCGCTTTAACGCGCTCAAGACGCGCCTCGACGCGCTCGACGCCGCCGCCGACCTGCCGCCCACCGACGCGCTCGAAGCCCAGGTGAGCGCGCATCCCGAGGATCTCGAAGCGCGCTTCGATCTCGCGAGCGCGCTGATCGCGCGGCGCAAGTATGCCAATGCGCTCGAGCAACTGCTCGAGATCGTCAAGCGCGACCGCGCGTTCCGCGACGACATCGGCCGCAAAACCATGCTCTCGGTGTTCGATCTCGCGTCGCACCAGCCGCAGCTCGTGAGCGAATGGCGGCGCAAGCTGAGCGCGACGCTTAACTGAGCATGCGCGGCCCGGCGGCCGGTCTACCCGGCGCTCAAACGCAATCAGTGTCCGCGCCGGTATGCGAGAAGCAGCAGACGCAACACTTCCGGCAAGGACGCTTATGGCGTCCGCTTAGTCTTTCCTCGGCCCGAACGCCGGGACTCGGATAGCACTGAGTCAAAGCGCGGCCTTCAGATCGGCAAGCGTCATCATCACTGTCATCGGCGAAAGCGGCGAGGTCTCGAAGCCCAACGCGAGATAAAAACTGTGTGCGTCCTCGTTCAGCACATGGGCGATGACGCCGCGAATCCCGATCAAGTCGGCTGCCTGCGCGATGCGCCCGCCAGCATCGCGCATCAGTGCCCGAGCCACGCCTTTGCCCTGCCATGCACGATCGACGGCTAGCCAACACGTCCCAGCTCGGCCATGAGACTCGAAGAACGTTCAGATGACTCGAAATATTGTTGCGAATCATCGTAACGAGCAGTGAGCGCTCGAAGAATCTTCATCGCAGATCAACGTTCACCGGCTGAACAGGCAACGCGACGACTGTCGGACACGAGCGGCCAGGGCCCCCTCAGCCCGCCACACCCCGATGCGCGAGCGCACGCAGCACATATGCCGCGGCGGCAAAGCCAAAGCTCGCGGTTACGCACACGCTCGAGCCAAAGCCTGCGCAATTCAGCCCCACAGGCCCGTGGTGACCGGGCGAAGTGCTTACGTGCTCGGCCTCGTTGTCGATGTCGCAGACGGCGGCTTCCGGGTAAATGAGCGGCTCGTCGGAATACACGGCGCTCACCTTGAACCGCGCCTTGGGGCCACGCGGAAAGCCGTGGTGCTTGCGCAATTGCCCACGCACTTTCGAGAGCAGCGGGTCCTGAATCGTGAGCGCGAGATCGTCGATGCGAATGCGCGTGGGGTCGAGCTGGCCGCCCGCGCCGCCCACGGTGATGAGCGGCACGCGATGCTCGACGCACCAGGCGATCAGCGCGGTCTTGGTGCGCACGCTGTCGATGGCGTCCACGACATAGTCGAAGCCACCGCCGAGCAGCGCATCGAAATTCGACGGCTCGACGAAATCCTCGACGAGCCGCACCTCGCAGGCCGGGTCGATGAGCTTGATGCGCTCGGCCATCGCCTCGACCTTCGGCTTGCCGTAGTTGCCGTCGAGCGCATGGATCTGGCGATTGGTATTGCTCTCCGCGACGTTGTCGAGGTCGATCAGCGTGAGCGTGCCGATCGCGCTGCGCGCGAGCGCCTCCGCGACCCACGACCCCACCCCGCCGATGCCGATCACGGCAACGTGCGCACGCTCAAAAGCCTCGAGCGCAGGTGCGCCATAAAGCCGCGCGACGCCGCCAAAGCGGCGGGCCCGGTCGGCAACATCGGCCGCGGCGGGCGCGGTAAGATCGGCGAGGCCGGTGGAACCGGCCGCAGCGGAATGCGGTGTACTGGACATGACGGTAGCGGATCGAAAGCGGACCGATCGCGCACTGTCACGGTCCCGGGAAACGCATATTTTGCCTGATCGCGACCAAACGGGCTGCCCCCGGCCAGTCCAGGCCCGCGCGCAGTGCTGCTGTTGCCTTGCCGCTGTCTTTGCCGCTGTCTTCGATATACTTGTCCGCACTGAAGCGTCTGCATAAAAAATGACCTCGCTAGCCGACCTCCGCAAGAACTACTCGCTCGGTTCGCTCGACGCCTCCGACGTCGACCCCGATCCCATCCGCCAATTCCAGACCTGGTTCAGCCAGGCGCTCGACGCCAAGCTGCCCGAACCCAACGCGATGACCGTCGCGACCGTCGACGAAGCCGGCCGCCCCGCCGCGCGCATCCTGCTCATCAAGGGCGTGGACGAGCGCGGCTTCGTCTTCTTCACCAATTACGACAGCCGCAAGGGCCGCGAGCTCGCCGCCAATCCACACGCGGCGCTGCTGTTTCACTGGATCGAGCTCGAGCGCCAGGTGCGTATCGAAGGCCGGGTCGAGAAGACGAGCGACGCGGAAAGCGACGCCTACTTCCACTCGCGCCCGCTCGGCTCGCGCATTGGCGCGTGGGCCTCGGAGCAGAGCGCCGTGATCGGCAGCCGCGCCGAGCTCGAAGCGCGCGAGCGCGAGATCAGCGCGCAGTACGGCGAACAGCCGCCACGTCCGCCGCACTGGGGCGGCTACCGGCTCGTGCCGGACGCCATCGAGTTCTGGCAAGGGCGTCCGTCGCGGCTGCACGACCGCATCCGCTATACGCGCGACGGCGCTATGTGGCGAATCGAACGGCTCGCGCCTTGACCCGGCATACCGGGCCTTTCCCCGAAGGTTTCGCAGGGCTCCTCCGCAACACCCCGTATTACCCGCTTTACCCCGCATCACGCGCGCGCCGCAGTTCGCTGCGGCGCCGTGCCAGTCAGTTTTGCCTCGTAGCACGCATTGCAATTCGCTTTTGTCTTTGGGCTTGAACCGTTTATCGGACCATAACCATCCTGCACAGGACCGGAGTACACGCTTCGCACTTACTCCGGATCGACACGGAGAGAAACGCATGTTCTGGGAGAAAAAACTCGCGCAGTGGGTCGACGAAGTGCGCAACACGGCCAACCTGCCCGCGCGGCTCGTGCTCTGGAGCGGCCAGCAGTACGACTTCGGCCACTTCGCCGCCCCGCAGGTCACGCTGAAGGTCAATAGCGCGGCAGCGCTGCCGCTATTGCTCGAACCGAGCCTCGACAATCTCGGCGAGGCCTATGTGAAGGGCAAGATCGACATCGAAGGCCGGCTCGCCGACATCATCGACATCAGCTACTCGCTCGCGCGCAACACCATCACGAGCGCGGGCAAGCTCGCACGGGTGCGCCGCTACTTCACGCACTCGAAGAGCACCGACAAGCAAGCCATCCAGTACCACTACGATGTCTCGAACGACTTCTACAAGCTGTGGCTCGACGAGAACATGGTCTATTCGTGCGCCTACTTCGAGAACGGCGACGAAGACATCGGCACCGCGCAGCTCAAGAAGATCGACCACATCCTCACCAAGATCCAGTTGCAACCGGGCCAGACGCTGCTCGACATCGGCTGCGGCTGGGGCGCGCTCGTGCTGCGCGCGGCGCAGAAGTTCGGCGCGCGCTGCGTGGGCGTGACGCTCTCGCAGAACCAGTTCGACCTCGCCACCGAGCGCGTGAAGGCCGCGGGCCTGGCCGAGCGCATCGAGATCCGCCTGCAGGACTATCGCGACATTCAGGGCCAGTTCGACCGCATCACAAGCGTGGGCATGTTCGAGCACGTCGGGCGCAAGAATCTGCCCGGCTATTTCACGAAAGTACGCGAGCTGCTCGCCGATGACGGCGTCGCCATGAACCACGGCATCACGTCGAGCGATGCCGGGAGCGGCGAGACGGCGCTGGGCGGCGGCGAGTTCATCGACCGCTACGTGTTCCCCGACGGCGAGCTGCCGCATATCGGCCTCGCGCTCGAAGCGGCGCAGCGTGGCGGGCTCGAGGCGGTTGACGTGGAGAGCCTGCGCCGTCACTATGCGCACACGCTCGGAATCTGGGCGGAGAATTTCGAGGCGCGCGCCGAGGAAGCGAAAAAGCTCGTCGACGACGAGAAGTTCCGCATCTGGCGGGTCTATCTGGCGGGTTGCGCGTACGCGTTCGAGCACGACGACGTATCGATCTACCAGATCGTCTGCCGCAAGGCCGGCCGCAGCGCGAAAACGCTGCCGTGGTCGCGCCGCTATATGTACGAGAAGCCGCGCTGACGCTTTGGCGAGGCGTGCGTCGGCGCGGGCTGCGGCCCGCGCCGTTGCCGTTTGTGGGAAGGCGCGCTTGCCGGTCGAACACCGACGGGCCCGCCTGGCACATCGCGTCGAGCGGCTTCGACCACCCGATCGCCATCACGACTCACACGCATGAACGAACGCGACGACGGCCTTTTCGGGGCACTAGAGAACGACGGCTCCGGCGCGGTGCCACATGAGGATGGCGGCGAAACGCGCGGCACGACGCGCAAGTCGGCGCATACCGCGTCGCGAGTGGGCCGCGCGGCCGAACGCCGCAAAACGACACGAACCGCACACGCAAACGCGCAGCCGGATACCCAGACCGACCTGTTCGGCTTCCTGCCGCCCGAGCCGCCGACCGAGCCGCCAGGACGCGCGCGCCGAAAGGCGACCGCTGCGGCCAGAGCATCGTCGCCGGACGGCGATGGCAAATCCGCAACGCGCGATGGCGCAACGCAAACGAATGCCGCGAAGCCGGCCAGATCGTCGCCCGACTCGCCCGCTCCGCGCCGCCGCGCAAAAGGCGTGCTGCCCGCCGAACCAACGCAGGACGTGCTCGAGCTCGCCGCCGGGCTGCCGCCGGGCGTGCGCCTCGGCACCTCCTCGTGGTCGTTCCCCGGCTGGCGCGGCATCGTCTACGGCGACGACTACAGCAACTCCAAGCTCGCGCGCGACGGGCTCGCCGCCTATGGCGCGCATCCGCTGCTGCGTTCGGTGAGCATCGACCGTTCGTTCTACGCACCGCTCACCGTCACCGATTACCTGCGCTACGCGCAGCAGGTGCCGGACCACTTCCGCTTCATCGTGAAAGCCCCGGCGCTCATCACCGACGCGAGCGTGCGCGGCGATCGCGGCGAGCCGGTCTCGGCCAATCCCTGCTTCCTGAACGCCGAACTCGCCGCACGCGAATTCGTGGAGCCGTGCCTCGCCGGGCTCGGCGCGAAAGCGGGCGCGCTCGTGTTCCAGTTCCCTCCGCTGCCCGACCCGTTGCTCGCCGATCCGGCCGCCTTCGTCGAGCGCCTCGCGGCGTTTCTCGCCGCGCTGCCGCCCTTGCCCGCGCCTGCCGCGACGCCGACGCCAGACGCCGAGGCAAGCGGCGCGGCCATCGGCAGCGCTGTGCCGTCCGACGGCGCGCCCCTCGGCGGTGAGCCCTCTGGCGACGCCCTGTCTGGCGACACACCCTCTGGCGGCACACCCTCCGCTGATACGCCCTCTAGCGATGGCCCGTGCTACGCCGTCGAGATCCGCGACGGCATCCTGCTCACACCGCGCTTCGTGCGTGCGCTGCGCGCGGCGGGCGTGCGCTACTGCGTCGGGCTGCACGCACGCATGCCCGACCCGCTGCGCCAGGCCGCGGCGCTCGCGCTGATGGACGGCGAAGCGCCCGCAGGCCCGCTGATCGTGCGCTGGAGCCTGCACAGCGGCTTCAAGTACGAGCAGGCGAAGGCGCGCTACGAACCCTTCGACAAGCTCGTCGACGAAGACCCGCACACGCGCGACGCCCTCGCCGAACTGGCGGCGCGCTACGCAATCGCCGGCCAGCCGGTGCTGATCACGACGAACAACAAGGCGGAAGGTTCGGCGCCGCTGACTTGCGCCAGGCTCGCGCGCGCCATCGCTGACGAAATGCTGCGCATGCGCGGCGAAAACGCCTGAGCCACGCGATCAGTCCTGGGATAAAAAACGGCGGGCGCCGTTCAGAAGCCTGAACCGCGCCCGCCGTCCCGATGCAAGCCGATAAAAGCAGCGCCGCCGCGCCGCTCACTCCGCCCTGAGGCGGTGCGCGAACTTCTGGCGGAACTTCGCCACCTTGGGCGCCACTACGAACGCGCAATAGCCCTGATCCGGATGCTGCGCGAAGTAGTTCTGGTGATATGCCTCGGCGGGGAAGTAGTTGCCGTCGAGCGGCAACACCTGCGTGACGATCTCGCCGTCGTAGACACCCCCGGCCTTCAGCTCGCGGATCGCCTGCAGCGCCGTCTCGCGCTGCGCCTCCGAATGCGTGAAGACGACCGAGCGATACTGCGTGCCGACGTCGTTGCCCTGGCGGTTCAACTGGGTGGGGTCGTGAATCGCGAAAAAGATGTCCAGAATCCCGCGATAGCCGATCTTCGCGGGATCGAAGTCCACCTTCACGACTTCCGCGTGGCCCGTGTCGCCATCGCAAACCTGCTCGTAAGACGGATTCGCGGCGTGGCCGCCCGCATAGCCGGACTCCACTGCCAGCACCCCGTCCACACGCAGATAGACCGCCTCCAGGCACCAGAAACATCCGCCGCCGAGCGTGGCGGTTTCGATCGTCTGACTCATGCTGCACTCTCCTTTGATGCCGCGCCGGCCCCGCTGTCCCGAGACCCCGGGGCCCGCGCGAATATTCGCTGATTTCCGGCCTCATCCCATGCGGCCTGGCCAATGGAGCCGCCGCCCGCCGCTTTTCGTTAAAATTGGGACAATTCGCCGAAATTACACATGACGTTCACACCGATTCCCGCCTGCGCCGCCCGCCCTCTCCAGTTCGCGCTGGGCACGCGCCTCAACGCCCGGGGCACGCGCCCATGACCCGCCGCGCCAGCCCGCCCAACTTCGACGACGCCGCGTTCCGCCGCGCGCTCGGCCAGTTCGCCACCGGCGTGACGGTCATCACGACGCGCGCGCCCAACGGCCAGCTGATCGGCATTACCGCGAGCTCGTTCAATTCGGTCTCGCTCAGCCCGCCGCTCGTGCTGTGGAGCCTCGCCACACGTTCGGCGTCGATGCCGGTGTTCCGCAGCAACAGCCATTATGTGGTGAATGTGCTCGCCGCGTCGCAGCTCGACCTGTGCAAGCGCTTCGCCACCGTGAAAGGCGACCGCTTCGAAGGCGTCTCGCACGCGGCCGGCGAC
>DATEJU010000212.1:0-18399 GCA_035277805.1 Paraburkholderia sp.
CATCAACATCATGACGCTCGGCGGGCTCGCGCTCGCGGTAGGCATTCTCGTGGACGACGCCACCGTCGCGATCGAGAACATCACGCACCACCTGGAGCGCGGCGCGCCGCTGCACGACGCGATTCTCAACGGCTCGGGCGAGATCGCCGTGCCCACCTTCGTCTCCACGCTCTCCATCTGCATCGTGTTCGTGCCGATGTTCCTGCTCTCGGGCGTCGCGCGCTATCTGTTCGTGCCGATGGCCGAGGCCGTGGTGTTCGCCATGTGCGCGTCGTACTTCTTCTCGCGCACGCTGATTCCCACGCTTGCCATGTACCTGCTGCGCGCGCGTGACCCGAACGCCGCGCCCGCGCGCGGCATCGCAGGAGCGTTGTCGCGCTTCCAGGCCGCCTTCGAAACGCGCTTCGAAGCGCTGCGCAACCGCTATCGCGCGCTGTTGCAGGCGGCCATCGCGCAGCGCCGCCGCTTCATCGTGCTGTGGCTCGCGCTGTGTCTGGGCTCGCTCGTGCTCGTGCCGTTCACAGGCCGCGACTTCTTCCCCGCCGTCGACACCGGCGAAATCCGCCTGCACCTGCGCGCGCCCACCGGCACGCGCATCGAGGAAACGGCCCGCCTCACCGACGAAGTCGAAGCGAAAATCCACAGCGTGATTCCGCCCGCCGAACAGGCCGCGGTACTCGACAACATCGGTGTGCCGGTGAGCGGCATCAACCTCACATACGACTCGTCGGACCCCATCGGTCCCGAAGACGCGGACATCCTCATTACGCTCGCGCCGAAGCACAAACCCACCGCGCAATATGTCGCGAAGCTGCGCAACGTGCTCAACGCCTCGTTTCCGGGC
Source organism: Paraburkholderia sp. (assembly GCA_035277805.1). Lineage (GTDB taxonomy): Bacteria > Pseudomonadota > Gammaproteobacteria > Burkholderiales > Burkholderiaceae > Paraburkholderia. The sequence goes on from DATEJU010000212.1 coordinate 845, forward strand.
GTGACGTTCGCGTTCCTGCCCGCCGACATCGTGAGCCAGATCCTGAACTTCGGCCTGCCCGCGCCCATCGACGTGCAGATCGTCGGCAACAAGCTCGCGCAGAACCGCGTGGTGGCGAATCATCTGCTCGATCAGATGCGCGGCGTGCGCGGCCTCGTGGACGCGCGCATCCAGCAGCCCGGCGACGAACCCACGCTCAACGTCAATGTGGATCGCACCAAGGCCATGCAGGCCGGCCTCACGCAGCGCGACGTCGCGCAGAACCTGCTGATCGCGCTCTCGGGCAGCTCGCAGACCACGCCGAACTTCTGGCTCGATCCGAAGAACGGCGTGAGCTATCCGCTCATGGCGATGGTGCCGCAATACGACATTCATTCGCTGCAGACGCTCGCCAATATTCCCATCACGACGCAGTCGGTCACGGCCAATCCGCAGAACCAGCTCGGCTCGCTCGGCACGGTCTCGCGCAGCGAACAGGAGGCCGTGGTCTCGCACTACAACGTGCAGCCCGTGCTCGATATCTTCGCCTCCACGCAGGGGCGCGATCTGGGCGGCGTGGCCTCCGATGTGACGAAGCTCATTCATGCCGCGCGCGCCCAGTTGCCGCCAGGCTCGTCGATCGTGATGCGCGGCCAGGTGCAGTCGATGAACGCCTCGTTCAGCGGCCTCGCGCTCGGCCTCGTCTTCGCGATCGCGCTCGTCTATCTGCTGATGGTCGTGAATTTCCAGTCGTGGCTCGATCCGCTCATCATCATCAGCGGCCTGCCCTCCTCGATGGCCGGCATCGCGTGGATGCTCTTCGTCACGCAGACGACGCTCTGCGTGCCCGCGCTCACCGGCACGATCCTGTGCATCGGCATCGCGACGGCCAACAGCATTCTCGTCATCAACGCCGCGCGCGAGTCGCTCGCCGGCGGCATGGCGCCGCTCGCCGCCGCGCTCGACGCCGGCTTCAACCGCTTTCGCCCGGTGGTGATGACGGCGCTTGCGATGCTGATCGGCATGCTGCCGATGGCGCTTGGCCTGGGCGACGGCGGCGAGCAGAACGCGCCGCTCGGGCGCGCCGTGATCGGCGGCCTTGCGATCGGCACGCTTTCGACGCTCGTGTTCGTCCCCGTCGTGTTCGGCATGGTGCACAGCTGGCTTGCGAAACGCCGCGCGGCACGCGCCGACTCCAATGCCGATGCCGATACCGTCACTCACATTCAATAAGGAATCCAGATGACCACGCAAACCCCGCCCGAGAAGCGCGGTGCCGCTCATGAGCCGGCTGCGCATGCCGGCTCCATAACGCCGCATGCGCCTTCATCGTCCGCGCGCAAACGTCATGTGCTCGCGCTCGGCATCGGCTGTCTTGCACTTGCGCTGCTTGCGGCCGGCATCGTGCCCAAGCTGGAAGCGCGCAAGGCACAGGCCGCGCAGGTGGCCGTGCAGCGTGAGCTGATCGTCTCGACAGTCGCGCCCAAGCCCGCGCCCGCCACCCAGGACCTGCTGCTTCCAGGCGCGGTCACGCCGTGGGCCGACGCGTCGATCTACGCGCGCACGAGCGGCTATGTGCAGCACTGGTACGCCGACATCGGCGCGCGCGTGAAGGCGGGCCAGACGCTCGCGCAGATCGACACGCCCGAGCTCGACGCGCAATTGAAGCAGGCGCGCGCCGACGAGGCCACCGCGCAGGCGAACTATCGCTTTGCGAGCAGCACCGCGCAGCGCTGGCAAACGATGCTGAAAACGCAGTCCGTAGCCCAACAGGACGCCGACGCCAAGACCAGCGATGCCGCGGCGAAGCTCGCCACGCTGCAAGCCGCGCAGGCCAATGTCGCGCGCCTCGAAGAGATGGTCGCTTACCAGAACGTGACGGCGCCGTTCGACGGCGTGATTACCGTGCGCAACGTTCAGGTGGGCGCGCTCGTGACGGCAGGCGGCACGCCCGGTCTCGCCACGACGCCCGGCGAGCTCTTCCACATCGAGCAGACCGACCGCCTGCGCGTCTACGTGGACGTGCCGCAAGACGACGCGAGCCGCATCACGCCCGGCACCGCCGTCTGGCTCACGACGCAGCAGTATCCGGGGCGCCGCTTCCCGGCGACGGTCGCGCGCAGCGCCAACGCGATCGATCCGGTGAGCCGCACGCTGCACGTGGAAGTCGATGTCGACAACCGCGATGGCGCGCTGATGCCGGGCGCCTATGCGCAGGTCCATCTCGCACTCACGACGGCCACGCCCGCGCTCGAATTGCCGGTGAGCGCGCTGCTGTTTCGCCCCGACGGCGTGATCATCGCCGTGGTGGACGCGCAGAACAAAGTGCAGTTGCGCCAGGTGAGCATTGGCCGCGACTTCGGCACGTACGTCGAAGTCGCCACCGGGCTCGCGCCCACCGACCGCGTCATCAACAATCCCGGCGACGCCATCGCAAACGGCCAGAGCGTGCGCGTGGCGGCCGGTTCCACTGGCGCGCCCGGCACGGCTGCGGCTGCGCCGCACGGCAAGGCATAGGCGAGGTCCATCATGTTCGATATTTGTGCCGCCCCGTTGCGCAGGACCGTCGTAGCCTGCACCGCCGCTTCGCTCGCGGCTTGCTCGACGCTGCCCCATTACAGCGCGCCGGAGGTCGCCGTACCCGCGCATTACGCGGGCGCGCCACAAGCCGCGCCCGGCTGGGCCGTCGCCGCGCCCGCCGATGGCAAGCCGCGCGGCCCATGGTGGACCATCTTTCAGGATGACGAACTAAACAGGCTGGAGGCGCGCGTCGACGTTTCGAACCAGACCGTGAAGCAGGCCGTCGCCCAGCTTCAGGCCGCCCGCGCGATGGTCGACTACCAGCGCGCGGGTTACTCGCCCACCGTGACGGCGGGCGTTGCGCAGCAGCGCTATCGCACCTCGCAAAGCCTCGTGGACCGCTCGCTCGCGGGCAAGACGATTCCCGACTATTCGATGGGCGTGAGCGCGAGCTGGGAGCCCGACCTGTTCGGCCGCGTGAAGGACGCCACGGTGGAGGCGCGCGACAACGCCCAGGTGAGCCAGGCCGATCTCGAATCGGTGCGCCTCTCGGTGGCGAGCGATCTCGCGGCCGACTACTTCGATCTGCGCTCGCTCGATCGCCAGAAAAAACTGCTCGACGACACCGTGAGCGCTTACGCCGCCGCGCTACGTATCGTCCAGCAGCAGCTCGCGGATGGCGCCATCGACGCCTCGGCGCTCGCGCAGGCGCAGACGCAGCTCGAAAGCGCGCGCACGGCGGACCAGGACATCGACGTGCAGCGCGCACAGCTTCAGCACGCGATCGCGACGCTGATCGGCGAGCCGGCTTCGACGTTCACGCTGCCGCCGCGGGTCGAACCCGCCATGGTGCCGACGATTCCCGCGAGCGTGCCGTCCGCGCTGCTCGAACGGCGCCCCGATATCGCCGCCGCCGAGCGGCGCGTGGCCGCTGCCAACGCGCGCATCGGCGAGGCGCACGCGGCCTTCTACCCTGACCTCACGCTATCGGCATCGGCGGGACTCGAAAGCACGTTCTTCGCGCCCTGGCTCACGGCGCCCAGCCTGTTCTGGTCGCTCGGCTCGCAGCTTGCGGGCACGCTGTTCGATGGCGGCAAGCGCGAGGCCACGCTCAAGGGTGCGAGCGCGCAATACGACGCGTCCGTTGCGGCCTACCGTCAAACCGTGCTCACGGCGTTCCAGCAGGTCGAGGACAACCTGAGCGCGCTCGGCACGCTCGCCGGAGAAGCGGACAGCCAGCAGCGCGCGACGGCCGCCGCGCAACTGTCGTTGAAGCTCACGACCAATCGCTATCAGGCAGGCGCCGTGAATTATCTCGACGTGGTGACGGCACAGACCATCGCGCTGCAAAACGAGCGCAACCGAGAGCAGATCGCGCAGCGCCGGCTCGATGCGAGCGTGCATCTGCTCGAAGCGCTCGGCGGCGGATGGGACCGCGCGGCGCTGAAGGGAAATAGCGAATCGTTGAGCGCCAACGGCAACGCCAACGCCAACGCCAGCAGCGGCGGCAAACCGCTCAGCGCCGTGCAAACGAAAGGATGAAGCGCGTGCCGGCGGCATCGCTTTCGGCGCGCGCCGTGCCGCCGTGCAGCGCCATGATCGTGCGCACGATCGCGAGCCCGAGCCCCGCCGAGCCCGCCGCTTGCGGTTCGCTGTGGCGCGAGGCGTCCACGCGGTAGAAGCGGTCGAAGATGCGCTCGAGCAGCGCGGCGTCGATAGGCGGGCCCGGGTTGGCCACCGTGACGTCGAGCGTCGTCGGCGTTTGCTCGGCGCTCAGCGCGATCTCGCCATCGCGCGGCGTGTAGCGCAGCGCGTTGGCGAGCAGGTTGCTGACCGCGCGCCGGAACAGCTCCCGGTCCGCGCGCAGCCGCCCCTCGCCGGTCACGCGGATGCGCACGCCGGCCTCGTCGGCAAGACCTTCGAAGTAGTCGGCGACCTGCGCGAGCGCCTCGACGGCGTCGAATTCGGCGAGTGTCGTCATGAACTGCGGATGCTCCGCGCGCGCGAGGAAGATCACGCTCTCGATCATGCGCGAGAGCCGCGCGCATTCCTCCAGATTCGATTCGAGCAGCGCCTCATATTCGGGCGTCGTGCGCTCGCGCGCGAGCGCCACCTCGGTCGCGCCGCGCAGGTTGCCGAGCGGCGTGCGCATGTCGTGCGCGAGATCGGCCGTGTATTGCGACATGCGCTCGAAGCCGCCATGCAGCCGCTCGAGCATCGCGTTGAGCGACTTCACGAGCGCATCGAGCTCGCGCGGCGCGCCGTCCACCTCGATGGAGGTATCGAGCCGGTCGACCGTGACGGTCTCCGCACGCGCGGCCATCTCGCGCAGCGGACGCAGCGACTCGCGCACGAGCAGCCAGCTCATCAGGAACGCGAGCAGCATGCCCGCGAAGCCGAACGCGTAGAGCCGCTCGCGATAGTGATCGAGCACGCGCCAGCGGTCGCTCATGTCGCGCGCGATCACCACGGTGACGGGCGTGCCGTCGCCAAGCGTCGCGTCGGCGGCGAGCCCGCGCACCGGCACGTCGCGCGCGTTGCGCCACTCGCGCACGTCGTCTTGCGTGATGCGTTGCGTCGCGCCGAGACGCGACGCAAGCGGCATGGCGGGAAATTTTCCATCGGCGAGACCCTGCGTGTTGTGCTCCACGAGATGCGCGCCATCGGCGCCCAGTATCTCCATGGTCAGCGCCGAATTGCCCAGCACCTGGCTCGTGAGACGCGGCGCGTGCTCGCGCACGTCCGCCTCGTTGTGCAGTTCGCCGGCCAGCCGGCGCGTATGGCGCGCGATCAACACGATGTCGAGATCGTCCTGCTGGCGGATTTCGCGGCCCAGCGTGAAATAGAGCGTGCTGCCCACCAGCGCGAACACGGCCAGCGTGGTGCCCGCGAAACTGAGCGCGAGCGTGGTGGTCAGCGAGCGCGTGGCCATCAGGCGGGCTCTTTGATTTCGGCCACGTAGCCCACGCCGCGCACGGTGTGAATGAGCTTGACGGGGAACGCGTCGTCGACTTTGGCGCGCAGGCGGCGGATGGCGACTTCGACCACGTTGGTGTCGCTGTCGAAGTTCATGTCCCACACGTACGAGGCGATCTGCGTGCGCGTGAGGACTTCGCCCTGGCGGCGCACGAGCAGTTGCAGCAGCGAGAATTCGCGCGGCGTGAGGTCGATGCGCGCGGTGCCGCGGCGCACGCGCCGCCGCGTGACGTCGATCTCGAGGTCGCCCAGCTTCATCACGTCGGTCTCGCGCGGCGGGCCGCGCCGCGCGAGCGTGCGCACGCGCGCGAGCAGCTCGACGAACGCAAACGGCTTGACGAGGTAGTCGTCGCCGCCCAGCTCCAGCCCCTTGACGCGGTCGTTCACGTCGTCGCGCGCGGTGAGGAACAGCACCGGCGTGGTGTGCGTCGTGCGCAGCACCTTGAGCACCGACCAGCCGTCCATCGCCGGCAGCATCACGTCGAGCACGATCACGTCGTACGCCTCTTCCTTCGCGAGAATCAGGCCTTCGGCGCCGTCCGCGGCCACGTCGACGGCGTAGCCCGATTCCTCGAAACCCTTTTTCAGGTAGGCACCGGTCTTGGGTTCGTCTTCGATCACGAGAATCCGCATTGCCGCTCGTCCTTTAGCGCGTCCATGAATCCGTGTGGCTCGATAGCGCTCGATTGATAGTGCTCGATTGTATGCGGGCTTCGCGTGGCTGAGCACATCAACCGCTGCGAGCAGGAGTCAGCGGCGCTTCGCATTCGCACGCGGTGGCGAGACCTGCGAAGCCCGCGCCTGCTTCGCTCGGCGCCCCTGCGCGGCAGCCGGCGCGGGCGCTTCGAACCGCTCCACCTTGAAGCACCGCCCCGCCGCCCATTCGGCCTGAAGCGCGTCGCGCACGCCCAGCAGCGCCGTGCGCTGCTCGTCGAGCTGCGCGCGCAATGCGTCGATCTCGTGCAGGCGCTGTTCGATGCGCTCGAGCAGCACTTCCTTCGAGCAACCCTGCATGTCCTCGCCGCCCGCGCGCAAGTCCTCCAGCGAGAACCCCAGCCGCTGCGCAAGCTGGATCTGCCTGAGCCGCTCCTCGGCCGCTTCGTCGTAGATCCGGTAGCCGTTCGCGCCGCGGCGCGCCGGCGGCAGCAGACCGCTCTGCTCGTAAAAGCGGATTGCCGAGGCAGCCATGCCCGTGCGCGCAGCCAGTTCGCCAATCTTCATCGCGCTTGACCTTCAAGTGAACTTGAAACTTAGTATACGCCGGTCTCCTGCGCCGAAAAGGTCATCCGATGGCAACTTCGCTGTTCGCTCCGCTCGCCCTGCCTCATGGCGGCGCGCTGCCCAATCGCATCGCCAAAGCCGCGATGGAAGAAAACCTGGCCGACGCCGGCCAGTTGCCGGGCACAGCGCTTTGGCGCCTCTACGAGGCATGGGGCGCGGGCGGCGCCGGCCTGCTGATCACCGGCAACGTGATGATCGACGCCCGCGCGCTGACCGGTCCCGGCGGCGTCGTGCTGGAGCGCGGCACGCCGCTCGAGCCGTTCCGGCGCTGGGCGGCCGGGGCGCGCAAGCACGGCGCGCGGCTCTGGATGCAGATCAATCATCCGGGGCGTCAGGTCGTTGCGGCGATGGGGCGCGATGCGTGGGCGCCATCGGCGGTTCCGCTCGATCTCGGGCGGCACAGCAAACTGTTCGCCGAACCGCGCGCAATGACGGAACAGGAAATCCACGCAGTAATCGAGCGCTTCGCGGACACCGCGCAAGCCGCGCAGCAAGCCGGCTTCGATGGCGTGCAGATCCACGCCGCGCACGGCTATCTGATCTCGCAGTTCCTCTCGCCGCTCGCCAACCGGCGCGACGACGCATGGGGCGGCCCGCTCGAAAACCGCGCGAGGCTGCTGCTGCGGGTCGTGTGCGCGGTACGCGCGCGCGTTGGCGCGTCATTCAGCGTTGCGCTCAAGATCAATTCCGCCGACTTCCAGCGCGGCGGATTTTCCGAGGCGGACGCACGACAGATCGTGCTATGGCTCAACGACGAGGCTGTCGATCTGGTCGAGCTCTCCGGCGGGAGCTACGAGAGCCCCGCCATGCAGGGGCGCACAGCGGACGGCCGCACGCTCGCGCGCGAGGCTTATTTCCTGGCCTTCGCGCGGGAGATGGCCGCGGTTGCACGCATGCCGATCATGACGACGGGCGGCATTCGCCGGCAATCGGTGGCCGAAGCCGTGCTCGACGAAGGCGTGGCCGTCGTCGGCATGGCCAGCGCGCTGGCTGCGGTGCCGGACCTGCCGCGGCGCTGGCGCGACGGTCAATCCGTCGATGCGCCGGTGATCGTGGTCGGATGGCGGGACAAGGCCGTGGCCAGCCTCGCGACCATGGCGCTCGTCAAGCGCCGGCTGCGCGCGATCGCGGCCGGCGGACGCCCCGCGCGCAGCTATTCGGCCGTCTGCAGCCTCGTGATCGATCAGCTGCGCACGCGCAGATTGACCGCGCGATATCTCCAGTGGCGCGCGGCGCGCGGCTGATGCGCGTTGGCAATGCGAGCGCAACGCTCGCTCAGGCATGGCCGCGAAAACCCGCGCACAACCTGAACGCGTCCTCCGAAACAGGAATCGCCTTCGCCTTGCAATAGCGCGTGGCGAGCTTCAGTAACTCCTTGATATCGCGCCCGCTTGCATTGGGATACGCATGCGTCAGCGTCTCGATCAGAGCGTCGTCGAGCGCTGCGCCGAACTGCTCCGCAAGGACTTTCCAGAGGCGCAGCGCATCGGCTTTCGGCGGCGTTTCGTAATGGATCGTGGCGATGCAGCGCGAGAGGATCGCATCGTCGACATCGTCGATGCGATTGGTGGTCATGAACAGCAGCCCGTTGAAATACTCGAGCGTGCGCAGGAACTCCGCGACGATCGCGTTGTGTTCGAGATCGTTGTCGCGACGGCGAATATAGACGTCGGCTTCGTCGAGCAGCAGGACCGCATTCCAGCGCATCGCATGGCGCAATATGCCCGAGAGCGCCGCGCCCACCGAGGCCGCCGTCGTCCCTAGCTGCCCGGAATGCACGCGGTAGAGCGGCTTGCCGACCACTTCCGCATAGACCTCGGCGGTCAGCGTCTTGCCGAGGCCGGGCGCGCCCTGGCAAAGAATCGTCGTGCCACCCGACTTGCCCGGCACGACGTCCTGCACGAACACGTTCATGTTCGAGGTGAGAATGTCGATGAGATCGTGATGATGGGCGGGCAATACCAGCTTCTCGCGCAACTCGGGCTGGTAGCGATACTCCTCCATATGCTGCACATGCACCCAGACATTGCGGTGCCACTCCAGATGGAACAGATGCACATAGCCGTGCAGCGGGATCTTCTCGAAGCCCGTCGCAATGCCGGCGGCGCGCCAGAACTCGGGATCGCACATCATTTCGAAGCGGCGCTCGAGGCGCTCCTCGTCGTTCACGCACTTCGCGCTGATTCCGTCGGCGATACGCGTGAGCTCCGCCACGCCCTTCTCGCCCACCGTGAACGCCGCCTTCGTCACGACGAATTGCGCGCCGAAGCGGCGCTGAAACTTCAGGAAGCGCTGCGCGTGAAGCTCGTACTCGCGCTTGAACTCTGCGCACTCCTTATAGAAGCCGAACTCGGCCAGCAGCTCGGGAATCGTGCGGTTGACGATATCGTGGCGGTTGATCACGAGCGAGGTCGTCATGCCGGAGCGGCGCTTGTGATAGTCGGTCAGCTCCGAATTGGCCGACTGCATCGTATTGGCCAGCATGTCGACCACGACGTACGGCGTGCCCTGCTCCGGCTCGACATGGCGAATCCGGTACACGAGCCACGGCAGCAACGTGCCGTCCTTGTTGCGCTGGTAGAGCCAACCGTCGATCACGTCGCGCGACAGGTACGCGAGAAGCCCCGGCACCAGTTGGTCGAGAGCCGGAATGACGCGCGCCTGCGGAGCGTTGTAGATGTTGTCGAGCGCCAGCATCTGAAACATCAGCATGCGTTCGTTCTGCGTCTTGCTCAACGCGTAGAGCGTATTGAGCGATCGTGCGTCGAACAGCTTGCTCGATACGATCATGTTGCCGTGGCAGACGCCGTGCTCCTTGAGCCGCGTGGCGAGCGGCGAGCCGGTCTCGATCATGCCGAGCAGCGGATGGATCAACGATTCGGGGATTTCAAAATCCATGGGCAAGACTCCCGTTCATTGCCACCGCCATTGCGGCGGCAAACTTGCGCGTCACTTCAGGAAGAATTCGATTGCCATGCTGACAATGGGCGGATGAACCACATGCAGCCCATTGAATTCGATGTACTGAACATCGTATCCGGCTGAACGCAGTCTCGCGGCATTGGCGCGGCCGCTCGTTTCGATCGGCAACTGCTCGTCGACGAGACCGTGTGCGATGAACACCTTCGGCGCGCCTTCCTGCGTGAAGACCGACATGAAGCCGCCGGAAAACGCGATCACGTGGCTCACGATGTCGCCATTCGTCACGCCGATCGAGAGCGCGTAGCTCGCGCCATCGGAAAACCCGGCGAACGCGAGGCGCCTGGGATCGATCCGGTAGCGCGATGCGACTTCGATAAGCGCCCGGTGCAGCCGCTCGAGATCGGGACCGTTGCCGCCGATTACGATGTCCCACGTCGGATAGGTCGAATGCGGCGCCAGGACCAGGAATTTGTGCTGCTGCGCATGCTCTTCGATGAACGGCAGCACTTTCTCCGGAAAGCCCCCGGCGCCATGAAACATCACGAAGAGCGGGACGGGCGCCTCGTCGTCATCATCATCATCGAGGCCCGGTGGCACGAACAACACGGCGTCGCGCTCGTCGGCAAGCCCCAGACGATGGCGGCCCGGCTGCAAACGGCCTTGGGTCGGCGCAGCGGGGGCAAAGGACAGGCGGCCGAACAGCGAAGGATCGAACATGACGGACCTGGACGGAGATGGGGGTCGCAACGGTTAGGCTAGTATATTGTATATCAGTGACCCATGCACGAGAAACCCGTGCACGAGTATGGAGACCTGGCGCGTGAGCCGGCATGACCGCCGCGTCTTCCGGCATTGCCTCCGCATGGTCCCCATTGCCGCCCAAATTAGCGACAATGCCGGATATTTCCATACCGGGTCGACCCAAGCGGGCCAATGCGATGAACACCAGGGCGCTCCAGTGCTTCGTGATCCTTGCCGAAGAACTCAATTTCAGCCGCGCCGCCGAGCGGCTGCACATCGCCCAGCCGGCGCTGAGCCAGCAGATCCGGTCGCTGGAAGAGCGGCTCGGCACTCAGCTCATCGACCGCACGAGGCGCCCCCTGCATCTGACCGAGGCCGGCCAGTACTTCTGGACCGAGGCGCGCCAGATACTGAGCACGCTCGAGCAGGCGACCCTGGGCGCTGCGGAGATCGGGCGCGGCAAGCGCGGATGGCTGGCCATTGGCTTCACGCGCTCCTCCATGTACAGCATCTTGCCGCCGGCGCTCAAGGCGTTTCATCACGAATACCCGAACGTCGAACTCAAGCTCTTCGAAATGTTGACCGACGAGCAGACTGATGCGCTGCGCGATTTGCGCATTCACATCGGCATCGGCCGGCAACCGCTGCCGATTACCGGCTGCACGACCATTGCGCTCTTGCGCGAACGTCTCGTGGTCGCGCTTGCGCTCGACCATCCGCTCGCCAAACGCAAGAGTGTGCGTGTCGCCGATCTCGCGGATACCCCGCTGATTACGTATCCGGCGCATCAGAACGCGCAGTTCAAGCGCTCGGTGCTGTCGCTGTATCGGGATGCGGGCGTGACGCCCTTCGTCGCGCATCAGGCGTATGAAATCCAGACCGCGATCGCGCTGGTCTCGGCAGGGCTGGGCGTGACGTTCGTGGGCGAATCCGTTTCGCGGCACGGTCGCGCGGACGTTGTATTCCGCCATCTCACGGGGCCGGGCGCATCGCATTGGAGCACGCTGGCCGCAACGTATCGCAGTAGCGATCAATCCCCGCATCTGCGCGCCTTTCTCGCCTGCCTTCCTCAAGTGCCGGGCGAAGGCACACTATAAGAACACGCTTATACAAGCATAAACAAGCTGTCTTGGACTCCACGCGCACGTGTTTCTATGATTCGTGTGGCGGCTGACTTGCCGCCCACGAACCGATAAAAACACAGCAGCGGCCAGCGCGCCGCTGCATGGCTGGAGACACTATGACTCGCGTCGACGAAACCGCAATCATGCGAAAGGTATTCAGGCGGCTGATGCCGCTGCTTTTCGCCATGATGTTCTTCAACTACCTCGACCGCATCAACATCGGCTTCGCGGCCCTCGACATGAACGGCGACCTGGGATTCAGTCCGGCCGTCTTCGGGTTTGCAGGCAGCATTTTCTTTGCGGGCTACATGCTGCTGGAAGTGCCGAGCAACCTGCTGTTGCATCGCGTGGGCGCGCGCAAGTGGATCGCGCGCATTCTGCTCACGTGGGGCGCCGTAGCGGCGGCCACCGCATTCGTTTTCAACGACACGAGCTTCTACGTGCTGCGCTTCTTGCTGGGCGTGATGGAAGCCGGCTTCCTGCCCGGTGTCGCCGTGTATCTGACCCAATGGTTTCCCGAGCGCTACCGGGCACGCGCGGTGGGCGGCTACATCATCGCCGGGTCGTTTTCCGCCGTGTTGGGCGGGCCGCTCTCCACCACGCTGATGACCTGCGCCAACGGGCTGGTGGGGCTGCACGGCTGGCAATGGATGTTTCTGCTCGAAGGCGTGCCTGCGATGCTGCTCGGCATCGTCACGCTGCGCATCATGACCGAGCGCCCCGCCGACGCAAGCTGGCTCTCCACCGATGAAAAGCGCTGGCTGGAAACCACGCTCGCCGCCGAGCGCGACCAGCTCGGAGGAGCGGCTCACGTGCCGCTGCGCAGCGTGGCGGGCGATATCCGCGTCTGGAGCCTTGCGTGCCTCTTCGGTTGCGCGCTGGTCGGCATCTATGGCCTGTTCCTGTGGCTGCCGCAGATCGTCAAGAGTCTCGGCAATCTCAGCAATATCGAAGTGGGCCTGCTCTCGGCGGCGCCGCCTTTGCTGGGCGTGTTCGGCACCTGGATCATCAGCCGCAGCTCGGATCGATCAGGAGACCGCAAGAAGCATCTTGCGTTCGTCTATGGCATGAGCGCGCTGGCAATAGCGGGCAGCGCCTATGCGCCCAATCCGGTCATCGCCTATGCGCTGCTCTGCGTGACGGGCCTCTTCATTTACGCGGGCAATCCGCTCTTCTGGAGCCTTGCCGCTTCGTTCAGAACCGGCGCCGCGGGCGCGGCGACGATCGCGCTGATCAACACCATCGCGCAGTTCGGCGGCCTCGTGGGGCCGTGGAGCATCGGGCTCGTGCGCCGCGCAACCGGAAACTTCAGCCTTGCGCTCCTCACGATCGCGGCGTTTCTCGTGGTCTCCGTCATCATCGCGCTCGTCATGCCGCTCAAGGCACAGGAGAGCGATGCGCCACCGGCGCTGGCGGACGGCGACGCCGCAACGGGAACGACCGGCACCTGAATCACCGAGCACCAATACGAACGAACGCGCGAACGAACGCGCGAACGAAAGCGAACGAACGCCAACGAGCAAGACAAGGAAATCACTGCATGATTATCGACTGCCACGGTCACTATACGACCTCGCCGCCGCAACACGAGGCATGGCGCGCGCAACAGGTCGCCGCGCTGCGCGACGGTGCGCCTGTGCCGCCCCGCCCGCGCATCACCGACGACGAAATACGCGAAAGCATCGAAACGGGACAGCGCCGGGTTCAGCGCGAGCGCGGCACCGACCTGACGATCTTCTCGCCGCGCGCGGCCGGCATGGGGCACCATCTGGCGGGCGCCGAGGCGAACGCACGCTGGTCCAGCGCATGCAACGATCTCATTCATCGCGTGTGCGAGCTCTTTCCTCGCCATTTCATCGGCGTTTGCCAGTTGCCGCAGGCGAGCGGCGTCGCGCCCGCGAACTGCGTTGCCGAGCTGCGGCGCTGCGTGGAGGAGCTGGGATTCATCGGCTGCAATCTGAACCCGGACCCGTCGGGCGGCCACTGGTCCGGCTTGCCGCTCACGGACCGCTCCTGGTATCCGCTGTACGAGGCGATGGTGGAACTCGACGTGCCCGCGATGATTCACGTGTCCTCGTCGTGCAATCCGAACTTCCACGCAACGGGCGCGCATTATCTCAATGGCGACACCTCCGTGTTCATGCAGCTTTTGCTGGGCGACCTGTTCGCCGATTTCCCCACGCTGCGCTTCGTGATTCCCCATGGAGGCGGTGCCGTGCCCTATCACTGGGGACGCTTTCGCGGCCTCGCCCAGGACATGAAGCGGCCGCTCCTGAGCGAGTATCTAATGAAGAACCTCTTCTTCGATACCTGCGTCTATCACCAGCCCGGCACCGAGCTGCTGGCGAGGGTGATTCCGGTGGAAAACATTCTCTTCGCCTCGGAGACCATTGGCGCGGTGCAAGGCATCGATCCGGAAAGCGGCCACTATTACGACGATACGAAGCGCTATGTCGATGCGATCGCATGGCTGAGCGACGCGGATCGCCAGCGAATTTATGAGGATAACGCACGATTTGTTTACGGCCGCCTCTCGGCGCAACTCAAGCGCCAATGCGCACTGGAAGGAGAAGCAGCATGAATCCCATCGGATGGCGCGAATATGCGTCCGCACCGCAGGCAAGCGAACGCACGCTCGAGGCGCTGCGCGAACTGGCCGTCTCGCTGCTGAGCGATAACATGGCGCGCTCGAGCGGCATCGTCGGTCTCCAGCCGTATCACCAGCCGAGGAAAATGGTGGGTAGCGCGGTGACCGTGCGCACGCGGGCGGGCGACAATCTCGCGATTCATCGGGCGTTCGACTTCTGCAGAGCGGGCGATGTGCTCGTCATCGACGGCGCCGGCGAGCTCACCCAGGCGCTCATGGGCGACATCATGGCCAGCTATGCCGAAAGCCTCGGCGTGCAGGGCCTCGTGATAGACGGCGCGATCCGCGATGTGGGCGCAATCCGTGCACGGGAATTTCCGGTCTACGCGCGCGGGGTGACGCATCGCGGACCCTACAAGAACGGGCCGGGCGAAATCAACGTGCCGGTGACGGTCGGGCGCATGGTGGTCAATCCGGGCGATCTCGTGATTGGCGACGAAGATGGGTTGCTCGCCATTGCGCCTGCCGATGCCGAAGCCGTCATCGCCGGCGCACGTCGGCAGGCGGCCAAAGAGGCGGCCGCGTTGCAGGCGATCGCCGAAGGCCATTTCGATCGCTCGTGGGTCGGGCCGCAAATCGACCGCATGATGAATGGCTAGGCGCGCGTATCACCCTTTCTGAAACACGATCACCGCATACCTGCACGGGCGCGTGCTTTCGTTCTTGAAGACGCAGTCGCCCGGCGGCCCCAGCTCGAGGCAATCGCCCGCGCCCAGCTCGTGGCGCTCCCCGCCTTCGATGAACACCAGATCGCCGTCCAGCACCCAGATCAATTGCCGGGTCTGCGAATAGGCCGACGCCGGCATCGGGATTTCCGCCGCCGGCGGCAAATCGACCTCCACGAGGTTCAGCGGCGCCGCCGACTTCGGCGAAACGTGGCGCCGCACATAGCCGCTCTGCGGATCGACCCACAGCGGCTGGTCCGCCGCGCGCAGCAAACGCCCTTCTTCGAGCTCCGCGAGCGCCAGCAGCGCCGACATGCTCATGCCGAACGCCCCCGCCAGCTTCGCGAGCAGCGACGCCGTCGGGCTGCTCTCCCCGCGCTCGATCTTGTGGATCATCGCTCGCGAGACGCCGGACTTGCCGGCGAGGTCGGTGAGCGACCAGCCGCGGCCCTCGCGCTCGCCCCGAACGCGAGCCCCGATACGTTGATCTATGCTGTCTAATATCGTGTACACTTGTTCCATTATAGTGGATTAGACGAAGGGGCTGCCATGGAAATCCGCGACGCGGGTCCAGCGGACATCGACGGTATCACGGCAATCTACAACGACGCCGTGTTGCACACGACCGCGATCTGGAACGATTTGGCGGTCGACGTGGCCAACCGCACGGCGTGGCTCGCCGACCGGCAAAAGGCCGGCTACCCGGTGCTGGTCGCCGTGGACGGCAGCCAGGCCGTGCTCGGCTATGCCTCGTTCGGCGACTGGCGCGCCTTCGAAGGCTATCGGCATACGGTCGAGCATTCGGTCTATGTTCGCAACGACCAGAGAGGGCGCGGCATCGGCGTGGCCCTCATGCAGGCCCTGATCGGCAGAGCGCGCTTGATCGGCAAGCATGTGATGGTAGCGGGCATCGAGGCGAACAATGCCGGCTCCATCGGGCTGCACGAAAAGCTCGGCTTCGAGCACGTGGGGCATATGAAGGAAGTGGGCATGAAGTTCGGGGCGTGGCTCGACCTCGCCTTCATGCAACTCAAGCTCGATGCGCGGCCGTCGCCTGGGGCTTAGGGATCGGAACAATTGTGCGGGTTGAGTGCCGATGGAGGCGCCTGGCGATGTTGCCGTCGGCGCTCGCATTCTCGCAGTCTGTACTTCATTCAGACTGGCATATTGCTTTCGGATTCGAATCGTTGGTTCATTTGGCCACACCTGGATTGCCGTGCAGTTCGCGGGCGCGTTGCTCCTTTTCCTCGCGCATCCTCTTGCGATCTTCAGGAAGAACGAGCGGATAAGCGCGCTCGATGGTGAGGAACATGAGCACGAGCTTGTCTTTCGGTTCATCGCCTGTCGGAAGGCCGTAGACAATTTCGACGTCGACGGGGAATCGGCTATCACCGTGCGCATTGGCGCGATACCGGTAAGGTCGCAATAGCAGTCCCGGCCCTGGCGGCGGCATCCTGTTCCCATCACGCTTCGTCCCATCCCGGTCGATCCAGTAATCGGCAAGATCGAGTCGCTGTTTTAGCATGTCCTGAGTTATGCCATAAATCGACGGGTCGAAATCCAGCTGAAAATGCGTCGGAACGACGGGCACCTTCATCCTGTCTTCGGAATAGTCGAGAGGATTGGACGCCGTTTTCAACTCAATTGTGGCTGGAGGTATAGAAATATTCTTGAACGAGTAACCTGCTCCAGGATAGTCAGGCTCCCTTTCTGTCAAGCGAATTCTCCCGAATATGTCGCTATCCGGGTTGAACGGTTTGTCGTCACGCATGATTGCCATGACCTCATCCAGCATCCTGAAGATGGCATTGCGCTGAACATCGGTAACAGTACGATCCATTTCAGGTTGCCCCAACGACCCTGAGGGTATTGGCATAATCGTCTGTGCAACTGCCGGGATTGAACAAAAACTGATAGTCAGGCCTGCTCCAGTAATTGCGCACAGGTTTCTCAGTCGCATACGCATCTTCCTCATGCAAGTGGCTTCGGTAGCCCGGGTTATGTTTCGCCATCTTTTGGGCGACTTCTGGCGTAACGTTCCGCATTTTGCAGACCTCGTCCTGAACAACCTCGAAATCCTGGACCACAAAGTCGTAGAACGAGTCATCTGGCCGGTTGACAATCGACCAGTAATATTCGAATACCAGCATGCGATGCACTTCAATACGCACACGCTCGTCTTTCGGGAACGGTTGCCTGGAAGCGAGTTCATAGATATTTTTATTCACCGTTATGCCGTAGTACTTCGCGATGTTCAGAAATTTCCGGTAATCGTCCTGATTGGTATTGAAAAGAGAAATAATCCAGTACTTCTGCTGACAGTGTCTTGCCTCGTGATACAGCGTGGCGGCGAGATCCATGAGCCAGTAATCGCTCTGGTGACTCAATCCGCCAATGATTCTCTCGATACAAAACTGAGCAACACCCAAGATCCAACGGGATGCAATAAACCCTCCGGCATACGTAGGTTTCATTGAGTACTTGGGTGCATTGTCCGGCCCGATGATCTTCACGTCCGGCATCGCACTTAGCTTGTCGCCTCCCGGCCTTCCACGTGGGAGACCAAACGGCCCATCCTGCAGCGCAGCCCACACAGCCTCCTGCACAGCAGGCGCGATAACCGCAGTTATGTCGTCATCCGATTTGCCAGCCAGATCGGCCCAATTAATAGCCAGCAGCTTAGGTTTGATAGCCGCCGTA
>DATEJU010000213.1:0-5403 GCA_035277805.1 Paraburkholderia sp.
AAGCGATAGAAGAGCTGGACCAAAACTTTGTTTCAAGGAAATTGAAATGCGTCACCGTCATGGTCTGCGGAAACTGAACCGCACGAGCAGCCACCGTCTGGCAATGCTCCGTAACATGTCCAACTCGCTCATCGAGCACGAGGTCATCAAGACCACGCTGCCGAAGGCGAAGGAACTCCGTAAGGTTGTCGAGCCCCTCATCACGCTGGGCAAGAAGCCGTCGCTCGCAAACCGTCGTCTGGCATTCAACCGCCTGCGCGATCGTGACTCGGTCACGAAGCTGTTCGACGTGCTCGGTCCGCGCTTCGCGAACCGTCCGGGCGGCTATCTGCGTATCCTGAAGTTCGGTTTCCGTGTCGGCGACAACGCACCGATGGCACTGGTCGAACTGCTCGACCGTCCGGAAGTCGCGGAAGAGAACGTCCAGGAAGCGGAATAAGCTTTCAGTTGCCCGGCGCAGTTGTCATTGCGTACTGGGCGGCGCGTAAAAAAGCCAGGCCTAGCCTGGCTTTTTTGTTTTCGGCGACGGATTAAAGAACAGGCGCATGCGTTTGTTCTCTGTCGCCACTATGCAGGCCGATGGCGCATGAACGAAGCCAATCGATGCAGGTGGTACGATAACGTTCTGCCTCAGGTGCCCCCGGCTCTCGCGCCGCGGGTGCGGGACGCCATGACGGAGCTGTCGTGACCCTCAATGTGACCTTGATGCTGACCACGGTGCCCAACGAGGACGCCGCCGAAAAGCTGTCGTCGACTGCGCTCGAAGCGCGTCTTGCGGCCTGCGTGACGCGCCTGGGTCCCGTACATTCGCAGTATCACTGGCAGGGCCGGATCGAGTCCGGCGACGAGGTCCAGTTGCTTTTCAAGACGAGCCTCGTGCGCGCGGCCGAGCTCGAACAGTTCATCCAGACCCAGCATCCTTACGATACGCCCGAGATCCTCTCGTGGCAGGTCACGGCGTCGAACGCCTACGGCCAATGGGTCAATGCCGAGACACAGCGCCCCATACATGTCTAACCGTTTCGATCGGCGCCTGTGCGCCGCGCCGTACACCTCGCTCTACGCTTTCCTCGCACTGGTTTGCTGTCTGCTGCCGCTGCTGTTCGGCGCAACGCCCGCTCATGCCGACGACGATTTCCTGCCGCCCGACCAGGCCTTCACGTTCAGCGCGAGTGAAGAGCCGGGTGTCGTCGACGTGCATTTCAAGATTGCCGATGGCTATTACATGTATCGCGAGCGCTTCGCGTTCGCGACGCGCAATGGCACGGCCACGCTTGGCGACGCGCGGATTCCGCCCGGACATGTGAAATTCGATCCGACGTTCAACAAGAACGTCGAGACCTACCGCAAAGAAATTACGATTCGCGTGCCGGTGAAGCAGGCCAGCGGCGCGTTCGACCTCGCGGTGACTTCGCAGGGATGCGCCGACGCGGGCATCTGCTACCCGCCGGCGGAGCATGTCTATCACGTGAGCGGCGCGGCGCTGCAGGCCGCGACAGGCGGGCAGAGCGCGGTGCCTGCCGTCGGGGGCAATGGCGCACAGGCGGCTGCTGTCGCGCTTTCTGCACAAGCGGACGACGCGCAGCAGCCCTGGTACGAACGCGCGACGAGCGCTGACTATGCGCAATCGCTGTTGCAAGGCGGCGGCTTCTTCGCCGTGGTCGGCCTGTATTTCCTCGCGGGGATCGTGCTGAGCCTCCTGCCTTGCTCGTATCCGATGATCCCGATCCTCTCGGCCATCATCGTGGGCGAGGGCGCGCAGGTCACGCGTGCGCGTGGCTTCACACTGTCGCTCGTCTACGTGCTCGGTATGGCGCTGGTCTACACGGTGCTCGGCATTGCTGCCGCGCTCGTCGGGCAGAGCCTGGGCGCGTGGCTGCAGAATCCGTGGGTGCTCGGCGCGTTCGCCGTGCTGCTCACCGCCTTCGCCCTCATGCTGATCGCCGGCTACGACATCGCGCTGCCGCAGCGCTGGCAAGACGGGGCGTCTCGCGCTTCGCAGAGCCGTTCGGGCGGCAAGTTCGTGGCCGTCGCCGTAATGGGCGCGCTGTCCGCACTCGTGGTGGGCGCCTGCATGACGGCGCCGCTCTTTGCCGTGCTCGCATTCATTGCGCATACGGGCAATGCCGTCCTCGGCAGCGCGGCGCTCTTTGCGATGGGTATTGGCCTCGGCGTGCCGCTCATGATTATCGGGTTCGGCGCCGGCACGCTGCTGCCGCGCGCGGGTACGTGGATGGACGGCGTGAAGGTGTTTTTCGGCGTCGTGTTGCTCGCTGCCGCGCTGTGGATCGTGTGGCCCGTGCTGGGCGCGAGCGCGCAAATGCTGCTGGCTGCGCTCTGGCTCCTGCTCGCCGCCGCCGCGCTCGGGCTCTTTACGCCGAATGCGGGCGCGTCCAACGTCTGGCGCCGCCTCGGTCGGGGCGTGGGCGCCGCGTTCGCGATCTGGGCCGCGACGCTCATCGTCGGTCTTTCAGCCGGCTCTAACGATCCGCTGCGCCCGCTTGGTGTGCTAGCCGCGCATGTGGGCGGCCAGGGCGGCGCGGTTGGCAACGGCGCAACGCAGGCTGCGGCGGCCGAAGCCGATGCGCTGAACTTCGCGCCGGTGCGTTCTTCGGCGCAACTCGATGCGGCGCTCAAGGCGGCGGGCAAGCCTTCGATGCTCGACTTCTACGCCGACTGGTGCGTGAGCTGCAAGGAGATGGAGAAGTTCACGTTCAGCGATCCGCGCGTGCAGACGCGCCTCGCTCAGCTCGGGCTCCTGCGTGCCGACGTGACGGCCAACAGCCCCGACGACCAGGCGCTGCTCAAGCGCTTCGGCCTGTTCGGGCCGCCGGGCATCATCTTTTTCGACGCGAGCGGCCAGGAAGTGCTGCGCGTGGTGGGCTACGAAAACGCAGACAAATTCCTCGCGCGGCTCGAGCGCGTGGCGGCGCAGGGCCAATCTCAGGCGGCACCTTCGGCGTCGGCAGCGCCGGTGCGCTCCACGCTTTCGGTGCTCACCGGGAAATCATAAGCACACCGCACGGCTTCGCACGCAGCGCAATGTGGCCACAGAAACAGAAAAGGCACGTCGCAACGACGTGCCTTTTTCGTATGAGCGCCAGCGAAACGTGGCGTGACTGTTACTTCTGCGCGCGCAGCAGGCGTGCCGCGTCGAGCGCGAAGTAGGTGAGGATGCCGTCCGCGCCCGCGCGCTTGAACGCGAGCAGCGACTCCATCATCACCTTGTCGTGGTCGAGCCAGCCGTTTTGCGCGGCGGCCTTGAGCATCGCGTATTCGCCGCTCACCTGGTACACATAGGTCGGGAAGCGGAACTCGTCCTTCACGCGGCGCACGATGTCGAGATACGGCATGCCGGGCTTGACCATCACCATGTCCGCGCCTTCCTCGATATCGAGGCGCACTTCGCGCAGCGCCTCGTCCGAGTTCGACGGGTCCATCTGGTAGGTCATCTTGTTGCCCTTGCCCAGATTCGACGCCGAGCCCACGGCGTCGCGGAACGGTCCGTAGAACGCCGAAGCATATTTCGCCGAATACGCCATGATGCGCGTATGGATGTGGTTCTCGCTCTCGAGCATCTCGCGGATCGCGCCGATGCGGCCGTCCATCATGTCCGAAGGCGCGACGATATCGACGCCCGCTTCGGCTTGCGCGCGCGCCTGCGCGACGAGGATCTCGATCGTCTCGTCGTTGATGACGTAGCCGTTTTCGTCGAGCACGCCGTCCTGGCCGTGGCTCGTGTACGGGTCTAGCGCGACATCGCATAGCACGCCCAGATCGGGGAAGCGCTCTTTGAGTTCGCGCACGGCGCGCGGAATCACGCCGTCGGGGTTGGTCGCCTCGATGCCGTCGGGCGTCTTCAACGCCGGATCGACGGCGGGGAAGAGCGAGAGCACCGGAATCCCCAGCTCGACGCACTGCTCGGCTACGCCCATGAGCAGGTCGACCGAAACGCGCTCGACGCCGGGCATCGACGGCACGGCTTCGCGTACGTTGGTGCCCGCGACTACGAACACGGGATAGATCAGGTCGTTGGTGGTAAGGAGGTTTTCGCGCATCAGGCGGCGCGAGAAGTCGTCGCGGCGCATGCGGCGCGGACGATGATGCGGATAGAAGCTCATGTCGGCAGATATCTTGAAACGGAGCGCGCTTGGCCGCGCAGGAAACTTTTCAGGACAATGGTATATCATACCGATCGAGCGAGGCGCCTGGCGCCAGACTCCCCGCTTCTCCTCCCTGAGCGGGTGCCTGTCGTTTTTCGATAAGGCTGTTTAACCCGCCGGCATTTACGGCGGGTTTTTTTATGGGCTGTCGAAATGCGTCCTGCGTGCCCGCCAAGGGCGCAAGTGGCGTCGAGCGTCCCGATATGTGGGCTCGCGCACATTGGCGCGCAGAAAATCGCAGGAGATGGACAGGCGGCGACGTAATCGCCGGATTTACATGGTATTTCCGGCGGGAGCGGGCGCTCCCGGCTTCGTCTTACGGTGCTGGCGCGGCCGCTTCATCGGTGGCGGATTGGGCCTCGGGCATGATCCAGCTTTCGATGACCTCGTGCGCTTCGTCGAGCCCCACGCGCTTGAGCGCCGAAAAGAGCTGCGCGCTCAGCTTCCCCTCATAGCCCTCTTTGCGGTATTCGTCGAAGGCCTTGTTCGTCGTGCGCAGCGCAAGAACGCTTTCCTGACGCGTCAATTTGTCGCATTTCGTGAGGAGCGCGTGGATCGGCTTGCCGGTCGGCGCGAACCACTCGATCATGCGTCGGTCCAGCTCGGTGAGCGGACGGCGCGCGTCCATCATCAGCACGAGGCCGGCGAGTTGCGCACGCGTTTGCAGATAGAGCGAGAGCAGTTGCTCCCAATGCGCCTTCGCAGCTTCTGGCACCTCGGCATAGCCGTAGCCGGGCAGGTCGACCAGATAGCCCGCAGGATCGTCGGTACTGCCCACCGAGAAATAGTTGATGTGCTGCGTGCGACCCGGCGTTTTCGATGCAAAGGCGAGACGCTTCTGGTTGCACAGCAGGTTGATCGCCGTGGATTTGCCTGCGTTCGAGCGCCCGGCGAACGCGACTTCGGGCCGTGCAGTGGCGGGCAAGTCGCGCAAATGGTTCACTGTCGTGAAGAAACGGGCTTGGTGCAGCAGGAAGGCCATCGGTAGGACCACAATATGAAATAACGAGGCGGCGGGTCCGCCTGGCCCGGAGGAGCCGGGAAGGATCTTGGAGATATCGGGGAGACGCCCGACTGGCGCCTTGGCGCCTTGCGCGCTATTGTACAATGCGATGGTTTACTGAATACCGGCCAGGCCAGCGCGGGCCTTTCGCGGTAGATCGGTCGCTGTCGTATTTGCAGAACCTGATTCCCACAAGACGAAACAAGGTGCGCGAATGAATCGACTGGGCAAGTCCTT
>DATEJU010000214.1:0-4842 GCA_035277805.1 Paraburkholderia sp.
ATTGAGCAATAGCGCGGCGCCGGCGGCGCAGCCCGCGAGCAAAGCGCGGATCGTGGTGATCTGTCGAGTCATGATGGTGCGTCGGAGTCAGGCCGCTCGGGAGAGGGAGAACCCAGCCGGCATCGCACGATGCCTGCGACGGGAGGCAGGGGCGGCACCGCTCCCGTTCGCCGCCCGCCATCATCGCCCACCCGGCAATCTCGAAAAGCCTGGATGCTCACCGCGCACCGTGGAAATTCGCCAGCCCCATCGCGCCCAGCCGGTTATGCTTGCAGCCTCAGCAGGATTCGAATGCCGCCATGCCCGCCCCATTTTTCTTCAACGACCGCCTGAAGACGAAGATCTTCCTGCTCGCGGTGGTGCCGTTTCTCGCCGCCATTGCCAGCATCGGCATCGGTGTGCGGCAGCAGGCGACCGCGCTCGCGCGCACGCAACACGCGACGATGCAGGCGGCGTATCTGTCGAGTAAAGAAGTCGAGCTGCGTCACTACGTCGAGCTCGCGACGAGCGCGATCGCGCCGCTGTATGCGCCCGAAGCCAACGCTAGCGTCGCCCCCGGCGCCAGTTCCGTCGATGCCGCTGCGGCCAGCGACGCCGCGCTGCCCGTGCCCGCAGACCTTGCCGCCCGCCAGCGCACCGCGCTCGCCGTGCTGCAGAAGATGAACTTCGGCCCGGACGGCTACTTCTTCGTCTATGACATGCACGGCCGCTCGCTCATGCATCCGCGCGAGCCGGGCCTCGTCGGCCAGGATCTCTGGAATCTGCGCGACCCGCAAGGCGCGCTCACGATCCAGCAACTCGTGACGGCGGCTTCGCACGGCGGCGGCTTCGTGCGCTACATGTGGCACCGGCCATCGACGGGCAAGCTCGCCCCCAAGCTCGGCTATGTCGTCGCGCTGCCGCGCTGGGGCTGGATGGTCGGCACCGGCATCTATCTCGACGACGTCGACTCCACGCTCGCGCATATCGACGAGCGCGCCTCGGCCAACATCGAGCGCACGTTGCAGTGGCTCGGCATCATCGCCCTCGCGGGTGTGGGCGTGTTCGCGCTCGGCGCGCTCGTGCTCAACGTGAGCGAGTACCGCAGCACCGACGCAAAACTCAAGCGCCTCGCGCAGCAAGTGGTGCAATCGCAGGAGCAGGAGCGCGCGCGCCTGTCGCGCGAGCTGCATGACGGCATCAGCCAGATGCTCGTTTCCGCGAAGCTGCTGCTCGAGTCGGCGCTCGCGCGCTTCGAGCGCGGCGAGGCGCGCGTGCCCGCGGCGGAAGCTTCGTTGTCCACCGGTCTTACGCGGCTCTCGGACACGCTGCGCGAGGTGCGCCGCATCTCGCACGCGCTGCGCCCCGCGATGCTCGACGACCTCGGCCTCGCCGCCGCGCTCGAGCAGCTCACGCGCGAGCTGGCCGAGGAATCGGAGATGGAGATCGGCTTCACGCAGTCGGACGCCAGGCCGGGTAGCCGCTCGGGCGCCAACGTGGGCGCCAACATGGGCGCCGGCGCGAGCGATGGCGGCCCGCGCACGGGCATGAGCGCGGCGCCCTTGCCCGACGCCGTGAACACGGTGCTGTTCCGCATCGCCCAGGAGGCGCTCACCAACATCGCGAAGCACGCCGGCGCGCGCCGCGCGGCGCTCACGCTCGACGTGGCGGCCAACGGCGTGACGCTCACCATCGCCGACAACGGCCGCGGCTTCGACGTCGCGCATGCACTGGCCGATCCACGCGCGGGCATGGGCTTGCGCAACATGCGCGAGCGGCTCGAGCCGCTCGGCGGGCAGCTCTCGATCAGCTCGAAGCCGGGCCACACCGTGGTCGCCGCCTGGGTGCCGCTGCGGGCCGCCAGCACCGCATACCCCGTGGCACACGCTGCGAAGCCCCGCGCCAGCGCGGCATCGCGCGAGACGCCCTGAACGACGCCATACGAAAGAGACCCGAAAAGACACCATGAACGAATCCGGCAAACCGGCGCGCCTCGTGCTCGTCGACGATCATCCGCTGGTGCGCGACGGCCTGCGCGCGCGCCTCGAAGCCGTGCCGGGCCTCGAAGTCGCGGGCGAGGCGGGCAACGCCGACGAAGCCATCGCACTCGCCGCCGCGCTCGAGCCCGATCTCGCGCTGATGGACGTCGGCATGGCCGGCATGAACGGCATCGCGCTCGCGGCCATCTTTCACGAGCGCTTCCCCGCCATCCGCGTGCTGATGCTCTCGATGCACGACAACGTCGAGTACGTGACGCAAGCCGTGCGCGCGGGCGCGAGCGGCTATGTGCTGAAGGATTCGCCGGCCACCGAGATCGTGCGCGCGATCGGGGCCGTGCTGGCGGGGCAGACGTATTTCAGCGCGGGACTGGGTGCGCGCATGCTCCAGGCATCGCTCAAGGAAACGCCCGTCGAGCGCCTCACGCCGCGCGAGCTCGATATTCTCGATGCGCTCGCCGAAGGCCTCTCGAGCAAGCAGATCGCGCAGCGCGCGGGGCTTTCGGTGCGCACGGTCGAGACGCACCGGCTCAATCTCAAGCGCAAGCTCGACATTGAAGGTCAGGCGGAGCTGATCAAGTTCGCGGTGGAGAACCGCAGGAAGCGGGAAGGCGCCTGAGCGCCCTCGACCGGCGCGCGCATCGCGCGCGCCGACGAGCGCCGCATGACGATCCCGCCGCCGATCCACCCATTGCGGGCGCATCGAACGCAAACGGCGCGCCTCTTGCGGAGGACACGCCGTCCGGCACGCAAGACGCAGCACGAGCGCAGCGGCGCGGAAGCCGCCGCGCGCGCGACGCCTTAGCTGCGCGCGTTGTGGTCGACGAGATACTTGATGAGGCCGTCGATGCCGCCCTTGGCGATCTGGTCGGCGAACTGGGTCTGATAGACCTGGATGAGCCACGCGCCCATCATGTTGATGTCATAGATCTTCCAGCCGGTGCCGGTGCGCTCGAGGCGGTAGTCGATGGCGTCGTCGCCGCCGTTGCTGATCACGTGCGATTGCACGACGGTGTCCTTTGCGCCCGGGCCGGTGTTGGACGGCACGAACTTGAAGGTGACCTGGGTATCGCGTAGTTGCGAGAGCGACGATGCGTAGGTCTTTACGAGCAGGAGCTGAAATTGCTCGTACAACTTTTGCTGCTGTTCGGGCGTGGCCGTGGTCCAGGCCTTGCCGATCGCGATGCGCGTGGTGCGCTGGAAGTCGGTGGCCGGCACGAAATGGGTCTCGACCACACTGGTGATCTTGTTCATGTCGCCGCCACGTGCCTGCGGGTCGGCCTGCATCGCCTTGACGGTGCCTTCCACCGCGTTCTTGACGACGGTGTCCGGCGAGGACTGCGCGAGGGCGGCGCCAGAAACGCCCGACAGGAAAGCGGCGGCGAGAAATGCGGTCAGATAACGTTTCATACGCGTTCTTGGAACAGTGAATATCGGGCGCCGGCACGGCGGTCCAGAAATAATTCGATCGGCGGCCTCACCCGAGGCCCGATCCCGCCCCGACTGGGCCAGTATAACGGCTTTGGCGCATGCGCTCGTGTGCGCGAGCCGCGCCGGGATGAGCCAGGCCGGTATACTTGAGCGCTTCTCTTCAAGAACAGTCAATCGACAAGGCCCCCTCGCCTGTATGCTGAAGCCATTCATCATTCACCTCGTCGCCTGGTCGGTACGCCGCGCGGCGTGGGTCATCGCACTCGCACTCGTCCTCGCCGTGGCGAGCGGCGTGTACGTTGCGAAGCATTTCAAGATCAACACGGACGTAAGCGGCCTCGTCGAAAACAAGGGCGAATGGGCCGCGCTCGGCGACGCCAAGGACAAGGCGTTCCCGCAACGCAGTTCGTCGCTGCTCGTGGTGGTTCAAGCGCAGGCGCCCGAGCTCGCCGATGCCGCCGCCGACAAGCTCGCCGACGCCCTCAAGCAGGATTCGCGCGAATTCAGCGCCGTTTCGCAGCCCGCGGGCGGGCCGTTCTTCGAGCACAACGGGCTGCTGTTCCCGTCCACGCAAACAGTGCTCTCCACTACCGGCCAGCTCGTACAGGCGCGCCCGCTCGTGAACCAGTTGGCGAAGGATCCGAGCCTCGCGGGGCTCGCCGGCACGCTCACGACCACGCTGCAGCTGCCGCTCACGATCGGCCAGGTGAAGCTGCCGCAAATGGCGTCGCTGCTCGGCAGCGCCGCCGATGTGGTCGACCAGGTGCTCGCCGGCAAGCCGGCCGCGTTCTCCTGGCGCGCGCTCGTCGACAAGGACGCCGCCGCCAGGCCCGCCTTCTCGTTCGTCACCGTTCAGCCGGTGCTGAACTTCTCGGCGCTCAAAGCCGGTGCGAGCGCCTCGCAGGCGATCCGCGACACGGCCGCGTCGCTGCATCTGGACACCGAATACGGCGCGCGCGTGCGCCTGACCGGCGAGCAGCCGCTCGCCGACGAGGAGTTCGCCTCGGTGCAGGACGGCGCCGCCCTCAACGGGACCATCACGGCCATCGTCGTGCTCGTGATCCTCTGGCTCGCGCTGCGCTCGGGCCGCCTGATCGGCGCCGTGCTCGTCACGCTCGTGATCGGCCTCGTCATCACGGCCGCGCTCGGCCTCATGATGATCGGCTCGCTCAACATGCTGTCGGTTGCGTTCATGGTGCTGTTCGTGGGGCTCGGGGTCGACTTCGGGGTGCAGTTCGGCGTGAAGTACCGCGAGGAGCGTTTCGCGGACGACCGCATCGATGCCGCGCTCCTCAAGACCGCGCGCACGATCGGCGTGCCGCTCACGCTGGCCGCCATCGCCGTCGCCGAAAGTTTCTTTTCGTTTTTGCCCACCGCCTACAAGGGCCTCTCGGAGCTCGGCCAGATCGCGGGCGTGGGCATGTTCGTCGCGTAC
>DATEJU010000215.1:0-2938 GCA_035277805.1 Paraburkholderia sp.
CGGCAAATCAGGTGCCGATCCGTTCGGCACCGCACGTCTTGCCCAGCCAGGCGCCGCGCGCCTGCCACGGACTTGCTGCCGTGACGCTGGGTGGGGCCTACGCCGCCGTTCCTGTACGCCGTGTGTCACCGGCGTGCCTGAGCGTGTATGTCACGTTCGATGGCGGCATGTGGGGTCTGGTCAGGCTGCCGGGGACAGGCTGCGCCAGACGTGAAAGAAAACCAGCGGTTAGCGGCATATGGGGCCGCATCCGGGTATGGGCATTCGCTCGCCTTTCTTCACTGATCGGCGGGTAGGGTGTGCTTTTGCCTGCGACCGCCGGGGCCATCCACGAACGCGCAACCAAGGCGCGGGACGGCCCCGAAACGTGATGGCTAAATTATGAACTTCGGACTTTCTCGACGACGACTCGGGAGTCTCGCGGCCGTGTCCGTGCTGGCCGGTTGTGCCATGCCGCCCGGTCCGCAGAACCAGGCGCAGGGCAACGCGCTCAGCACCAAGGACGCGCACACGGCATTCGCCGCGCCGCAGAGCTATGGCTCCGCCTTCGGGACGCTGCCCGCTTCGGGCGCCACCAAGGACAACTCGCTCGCCGACGCCCAGCCGATCGACGAAAACACGCCTGACGTCGGCTCGTTCCACCAGACCGGTCGCGCCTCGTGGTACGGCCGCGCGTTCCACGGCCGCAAGACCGCGAGCGGCGAGCGCTTCAACATGAAGGCGCTGACCGCCGCGCACCGCACGCTGCCGCTCGGCTCCTACGTGCGCGTGAGCGTGCCCAGCACCTCGAAGTGGGTCGTGGTGAAGATCAACGACCGCGGACCGTACGCGCGCGGCCGCATCATCGACCTGTCCTACGCGGCGGCAAAGGTGCTCGGCCTGCAGCACGTGGGCACCGCCAAGGTGAACATCGAAGGCCTCTCGCGCCAGCAAGCGAGGGCCGCGCAAGCGGAAATGCTGGCAGCGAACTCGAACAGCAACTGAGATTCGCGGCGCTTGACGAGTGTTATCGATTCCGTGTGATTCGTCCGTGTTGGCGCGTGGCGCGCACCGGGCACCTCACAAACCCAGTGTGTCTATATAGCTGAATGGCCGCCGTTGGCGGCCATTCAGCTTTTTTGGCGACCGCGTCGTTCAACCTGGCGCGCGAGAGTTACCTCACCGCCAGACAATCTACCCACAGCGGCTCAGTCCGCGTCTTCCTCGTCGCCTTCATTCTTCAGCTCGAGCGCGCGCGCATAGAGCGCATTGCGCGACGCGCCTGTGAGCGCCGCCGCAATCTTCGCCGCGCCCTTCACCGGCACCTCTTCCAGCAGCACGCGCAGCAGCGCGTCGTGATCCGCGTCGCCGGACGCCTGCGCGCTCGCACCTTCCACCACCAGCACGAACTCGCCGCGCTGCCGATTCGCATCGGCGGCGAGCCACGTTGGTCCTTCGGCCAGGGTGCCGCTCCAGAGCGCCTCGTGTAGCTTCGTCAACTCGCGGGCGATCAACAGACGCCGCGCCGGGCCGAACGCATCGGCGAGCGCCTGCACGGTCTCGACGATGCGATGCGGCGCCTCGTAGAACACCATCGCGTGCGCATGTCCGGCGAGCGGCTGCAGCGCGGACGCGCGTTGCTTGGGCTTGGGCGGCAGAAAGCCGAGGAACGTGAACGTCGCGACCCAGTCGCCCGCCGCGGAAAGCGCGGTGACGAGCGCGCTCGCGCCCGGCAGCGGCACGACCTGGAAGCCGGCGGCGCGCACGGCATCGACGAGCTTCGCGCCCGGATCGGAGATGCCGGGCGTGCCCGCATCCGAGACGCAGGCCACGCGCTCGCCCGCGCGCAAGTAGTCGATTACGCGCTGCGCCGCTTCGCGCTCGTTGTGCTCGTGCACGGCGACGAGCGGCTTTGAAATGCCGTAGCGCGCGAGCAATTGGCCCGTGTTGCGCGTGTCCTCGGCGGCGATGCGATCGACGAGACCAAGCACGTGCAGCGCGCGCAAGGTGATGTCGGCCGTGTTGCCGATGGGCGTCGCCACGACGTACAGCGTGGCGGCCGGATACTGCTGGGCCTGGGCGAGTTCGAGGAGGGACGTCATGACACGGAACGCGCGAACGCAAGAAAAGAGGCCGACATTGTGCCATGCGGGGGAAGGCGCGGCGGCGCAGGGCGCTACGCCGCGCGAGGGCGGCGTGCGAGTTTCGCGCGCGGGCGAGGGCAAGAATGCTCGTGCGGATACGCGCCGCGACAACTTTTCCGCACAAGGCCGGTCCAACGCCGCAGGGCGCGCCGCCGAACGCCGCGAGGCAGGCGCGCGCTTTGAATCGCACGCACTCGCTTTTCTGCAACGCCAGCGCCTTGTGCTGGTCGCGCGCAATGTGTACTGCCGTGCTGGCGAGATCGATCTGGTGATGCGCGATCGCGACGGCACGCTCGTCTTCGTGGAGGTTCGCGCGCGCACGCGGCACGGCTACGGCGGTGCGGCGGCGAGCGTGGGCTGGCACAAGCAACAGCGGATCTTGCGCGCGGCGCGCTACTACCTCACGCACCTGGCGATGCACTCGCAGGCGCGCGAAGCGTTGTCGCCGGCGTGCCGCTTCGACGTGGTGACGTTCGAAGGCGGACGCCTCGCGTGGCTGCGCGACGCGTTTCGCGAAGACGGACGCTGAGCGGGTGAAGCGTCAGGAGATGCGAGCAGGCGCGACCCGACACCTCCCGCGCAGATGCAGTGCGCGAAAAAAAGCGGCCTGGAAAGCGCGAACGGAAAAGAACGCCGGAAGAGAACGAGCTTGATTGCGCTAAACTTGCGGCACGCCGCATTCACGCGGAATATTCGCGATATACGCAGTACAGATTAGAGAGTCGATGTCCGTCGAACGAATTCAACAGCACTTTCGCGACAGCGCAGCACTCAAGCTCGCCGCGATGGAAGCCCTGGCCGTGCCGATTGCCGCC
>DATEJU010000216.1:0-5328 GCA_035277805.1 Paraburkholderia sp.
GGACGGCACGGCGCAGGCGCTTTCGGCGATTCGCGCGGGCAAGCAGGACGCAACGATCTCGCAGAACCCGATCGGCATGTCCGCCAAGGCGATGACGTTCATCAGCGACTACGAGGCCAAGAAGGACGTGCCCGCGAATTACGCGTGGCCGACCTATCTGATCGACAAGTCGAACATCGATTCGGACGGCGTGAAGCAATACGGTCTGTGGGCGCTCGAGGTCTCGCAGTAACAGCAGCGGTCAATGCGCCGGGCGCGCGCCATGCGTGCCCGGCGTCCGGGATGAACGGATGAAACGCGAACCAGGTTCTGCAATGCATGCGCCGCAGCGTGCCGACGAGGACCTCCACGCGAGCGCGGGCGCGCGCGTGGAGACGGGCGCGGCGGGCGGCGCGCCGCCGCTGTTGTGCATGAGCGGCATCGTGAAGAGCTTTCCCGGCGTGAAGGCGCTGCGCGGCGTGAGCCTCGTGCTGCACGCGGGGCACGTGATGGCGATCGTGGGCGAGAACGGCGCCGGGAAGTCTTCGCTGATCAAGACGCTGTCGGGCGCCTACGAGCCGGACGAAGGCACCATCGAGATCGACGGGCGGCGTCTCGCGCGCGGCACCCAGGCCGCGATCGACGCGGGCGTGGCCGTAATCTATCAGGAGCTTTCGCTCGTCAACGACATGAGCGTGGCCGAGAATCTCTTTCTCGGCCGCATGCCGAGGCGCTATGGGCTCGTCGATCATCGCCGCGCGAATGCGATGACGCGCGAGGCGCTGGCGCAGGTCGGGCTCGAGGGTGTGTCGCCCGCGATGCGCGTGGGCGATCTGCCGCTCAACAAGCGCCAGCTCGTGGAAGTGGCGAAGGCGCTCGCGCGCGACGCGCGCATTCTGGTGATGGACGAGCCCACGGCCGCGTTGCAGCACCACGACATCGAGCATCTCTATGCGGTCGTGCGCCGCCTGCGTGCGGCGGGCATGGGCATCATCTTCATTTCGCACCATCTGGAAGAAGTGTTCGAGCTTGCCGACTCCGCCGTGGTGATGCGCGACGGCGCGACGGTGGGCGCGCGGCCAATGTCCGAATGGAACGAGCCCGCGCTCGTGCAGGCGATGGTCGCGCGCAATCTCGACTCGTTCTATCCATGGGAAGCGCGGCCCTATGGCGAGGTGGTGCTTCAGGCGCGCAACGTGGCGAGCGCACCCGTGTTGCGCGACGCGAGCTTCAGCATTCGCGCGGGCGAGATCGTGGGTATCGGCGGCATTGCCGGTGCGGGCCGCACCGAGCTGCTGAAAAC
Organism: Paraburkholderia sp.; assembly: GCA_035277805.1. Taxonomy (GTDB): domain Bacteria; phylum Pseudomonadota; class Gammaproteobacteria; order Burkholderiales; family Burkholderiaceae; genus Paraburkholderia. The sequence continues at coordinate 1,283 of DATEJU010000216.1, forward strand.
GCTATGCGGAGCGCTGCCGCTCACCGGTGGCGAGTTGCGCATGCGCGGGCAGAGGCTCACGCTGCGCTCGCCGGCGCAAGGCATGCGCGCGGGCATCGTCTATACCGCCGAGGACCGCAAGCTCGAAGGGCTCGTGCTCGATGCGAGCATCGAAGAGAACGTTGCGCTCTCAAGCTTGCGCGCGCTCGTGCGCGGCGGTTTTGTGAGCGCGGCCCGCAAGCGCAAGCTTGCGCGCGAGGCGAGCGAGCGCTTTGCGGTGCGCGCGCCCTCGGTCACGGAGCTCACCGGCAATCTCTCGGGCGGCAACCAGCAGAAGGTGATCCTCGGGCGCGCGAGCGCCACGTCGCCGGCCGTGATCCTGCTCGACGAGCCCACGCGCGGCATCGACGTGGGCGCGAAGACCGAAATTTACGCGCACATCGTGCAGATGGCGCGCGCGGGCGCCGCCGTGGTGCTCGTGAGTTCGGAGTTGCCCGAGCTGCTCGGCATGTCGGACCGCGTGCTCGTGATGTATCGCGGCAGCATCGTCGGCGAGGTGGCGCGCGAGCGCGCGGACTCGGAGACGATCATTCAATGGGCCACCACCGGAGTTGCGGCATGACATCCACCACGGTTCGACCTCCTCAGGAAACGCAAACCCTGCAACAGCGCGCGCTGCGCCAGCTGCGCAGCGGCCTCGGGCCGCTCATTGCCGCGCTCGTGCTGATCTGTATCGCGCTCTCGCTCGCCTCGCCCGAATTTCTCACCACCAGCACGCTCACCAACATCATGGTGCAGGTGTCGGTGGTGGGTATTGCGGCGGTGGGCGGCACCTTCGTGATCATCACCTCGGGCATCGATCTTTCGGTGGGCTCGCTCGTCGCGTTGAGCGGCATGGTGGCCGCGACCGTCATGGCCGGCGCGAGCCCGGACGCGGTTGGGCTAGGCGTGGCGGGCCTCGTCATCGCACTCGCGACGGGCGCGGCGGTGGGCGCGCTCAACGGCTTCGCGATTGCGTGGCTGCGCCTCGTGCCGTTCATCGTCACGCTCGCGATGATGGCGATGGGGCGCGGCCTCACGCTCGCGATCTCGGACGGACGCACGAAATTCGATTTTCCCAGCGTGTTTACCGCATTCGGCGCGAAGACGTTCGCCGGTCTGCCCGCGCCGATGCTCGTGATGCTCGCCGTGTTCGTGATCGGCCACGTGCTGTTGCGCAAGACCGGGTTCGGGCATCAGGTGTTTGCCGTGGGCGGCAACAAGGAGGCGGCACGGCTCGCGGGCATCCCGGTCAATCGCGTGATCTTTCTGACCTATATGCTTGCGGGCGCAACGGCTGCGATCGCGGGCATCGTGCTTGCGGGACGCCTCAATTCGGCGCTGCCTTCGGCGGCCAACGGCCTGGAACTGCAGGTGATCGCCGGGATCGTGATTGGCGGCACGTCGCTTGCGGGCGGACGCGGTTCGATCGTCGGCACGTTCATCGGCGTCGTGCTGATCGGCGTGATCAACGTGGGGCTCTCGCTGCTCGGCGTCAATCCGTTCTGGACGCAGTTCATTCAGGGCGGCGTGATTCTTGCGGCAGTGCTGCTCGACGCGTTGAGCCAGCGGCGCAAGCGCTAAAGGCGCCGAAGCAATCACGCGCAATCATCCGCAACTATCCGCAACTATCCGCAATCACCCGCGATAACGATAGCGGCGGCCCAGCCGCCACCGACTCTGGAGACGCGACACGTGAAAAAGATCATCAATCATCCGGACCATTTCGTCGACGAAATGATCGACGCCTTGCTGCTCGCTCATCCGGGCTGGCTCAAGCCGGTCACCGCCGACCGCCGCGCGCTCGTGCGCGCCGACGCGCCGCGCGAAGGCAAGGTGGGCATCGTGACGGGCGGCGGCTCGGGCCACTTGCCCGGCTTTCTCGGCTACGTGGGCAAGGGGCTCGCGAGCGGTGTGGCCGTGGGCAACGTGTTTTCGTCGCCTTCGTCCGAGCAGATCTACGAGGCCACCAAGGCCGTGCACGGCGGCGCGGGCGTGCTCTATCTGTATGGCAACTATGGCGGCGACGTTCTGAACTTCGACCTGGCCGCCGATCTCGCCGATGCCGACGGCATCGAGACGCGCACCGTGCTGGTGGCCGACGACGTGGCCTCCGCGCCGCCCGAGCGCGCCTCGGACCGGCGCGGCGTGGCGGGCATGGTGTTCGGCTTCAAGTGCGCGGGCGCGGCGGCCGAACGCGGCGACTCGCTCGACGAGGTCGCGCGCATCGCCGCCAAGGCGAATGGCGCCACGCGCACGATGGGCGTGGGCCTGTCGCCCACGATCCTGCCCGCGGCCGGCAAGCCCACCTTCACGCTGCCCGAGGGCGAGATGGAGATCGGCATCGGCATTCATGGCGAGCCGGGCACGCATCGCGGCAAGCTCGAAAGCGCGGACGCGATTGCCGAGCGCCTGGCGGACGCCACGCTGCGCGACCTGCGGGCGACGGCGGGGTCGAGCGTGGCGCTGCTCGTGAACGGTCTGGGCGCGACGCCGCTCGAGGAGCTGTATCTGTTGTACCGGCGCGCGGTGCAAGCGGTGCACGCAGCGGGATTGCGCGTGGCGCGCGCCTACGTGGGCGAGTACGTGACGAGTCTGGAAATGGCCGGCGCGTCGATTTCGGTGATGCAGCTGGACGAGGAGCTCGACGCGCTGCTCGACGCGCCGGTGCGCTCGCCGTTCTGGCGCGAAGGCTGGCGCGTGGACGCGGGAGGTGCGCGATGAGCCTTTCCGTAGACGAACTGCGCACGCGGCTCATGGCGGCGCTGAAAACGATGCCAGCCAGCGCGGAGGAACTGCGCGAGCTCGACGCCGCGCTCGGCGACGGCGACCTCGGCCTCACCGTGAAGGCGGGCTCGCTCGCGGCAGCCGAAGCCATCGAGAAGCTGCCGACGGATGCCGCGCTCTCCGACCTGCTGGTGGCCGCGGGCAAGGCCTTCTCGACGGCGAACCCGTCGACCTTCGGCGCGCTCGTGGGCGGCGGGCTGCTCGCGGGCGCGAAGACCGTGACGGGACAGCGCGAAGCGAGCCGGGCCGAGGCGCTTGCCGTGGGGCGCGCCGTGGCCGCGCGCATCGCCGGGCGTGGCAAGTCGCAGCTCGGCGACAAGACGGTGCTGGACGCGCTCGTGCCGAGCCTCGACACGCTCGAGGCACAGGAAGCGGGCGCCGGCGAGCGCGCGCTCATCGACGCCATGATCGCCACGGCCGCGCAGCAGGTGAGCGCCACGGCCGCGCTCCAGTCGAAGAAGGGGCGTGCAGCGTGGGTGCAGGAGCGCAGCATCGGCCACCCGGATCCGGGCGCGACCGCCTGGCTCAGATTTCTCGAAGCCTGGCGCGGGTGAATTCGACCGGTGAATTCAGCGGATGAATCCGGTTGAATGCATCACGTTGTGATATAAATACCCCCGTGGGTGCCACCGACCTTCCGGTGCCCGCCAAGGGGAATCATGAGCGAGCACAGCGACCACAGTGAGCACAAAGGCGATTTCGCAACCGATGTCCGGCTTCTGCCCATCAGCGCCATCGCGGCTGTGGGCGGCGCACTGAGCACCGTCGCCGCCGACTTTCTGCTGCACCTCATCCGCTTCTTCACGAACCTGTTCTTCTTCCAGACGTTCTCGACCGCGAATCATTCTCCGGCCGAGAACACGTTGGGGTGGCTCGTGGTGGCCGCGCCCGTGATCGGCGGGCTGCTGGTGGGATTGATCGCCCGCTACGGCTCGGAGCAGATTCGCGGCCACGGCATTCCTGAAGCCATCGAGGCCATTTTGTTCGGCAAGAGCAAGATGTCGCCGAAGGTGGCTGTCCTCAAGCCGCTCGCCTCCGCGATCGCCATCGGCAGCGGCGGGCCGTTCGGGGCCGAAGGTCCGATCATCATGACGGGCGGGGCGATCGGCTCGCTCATCGCGCAGTTCTTCCATCTCTCGAGCGCCGAACGAAAGGCGCTGCTGGTGGCGGGCGCCGTGGCCGGCATGACCGCCGTGTTCGGCACGCCCGTGGCCGCCGTGCTGCTCGCCATCGAGCTGCTG
>DATEJU010000217.1:0-2738 GCA_035277805.1 Paraburkholderia sp.
GCCAAGCCCGTGAATCCGCTACTCGACACACTCCAGCCCTATCCCTTCGAAAAGCTGCGTGCGCTCTTCAAGGACGTCGCGCCGAATGCCGGCCTGCGCCACATCAGCTTCGGGATCGGCGAGCCGAAACATCCGACGCCCGCGCTGATCCGCGACGCTATCGTCGCCTCGCTCGACGGCCTTTCGGCCTATCCGGCCACGGCCGGCAGCCCCGCGCTGCGCGAGGCGATCGCGAAATGGGTGACCGAGCGCTACAGCTTGCCCGCCGTCGATGCCGCCACGCAAGTGCTGCCCGTATGCGGATCGCGCGAAGCGCTCTTCGCGCTCGCCCAGGCGGTCGTGGACCCCACTGCAGGCGCAAAAGACCCGGCAAAGCGGCCGATCGTACTCTGTCCGAATCCGTTCTACCAGATCTACGAAGGCGCCGCGCTGCTTGCGGGCGCCGAGCCGTACTTCGTGAACAGCGATCCGGCGCGCAACTTCGCTTGCGATTATTCGCAGGTCCCTGAAGACGTCTGGGCACGCACGCAGTTGCTCTACGTGTGCTCACCGGGCAACCCGACAGGCGCCGTGCTCACGCTCGACGACTGGCGCGAGCTGTTCGCACTGTCCGATCGCTATGGCTTCGTGATCGCCTCCGACGAGTGCTACTCGGAAATCTACTTCGACGAAACCAGGCCACCTCTTGGCGGACTGGAAGCGGCGCACCGGCTCGGCCGCGGCTTCGAGCGCCTGATCATGCTCTCGAGCCTCTCGAAGCGCTCGAACGCCCCCGGCATGCGCTCGGGCTTCGTCGCGGGCGATGCGGCGCTGCTCAAGCAATTCCTGCTCTACCGCACGTATCACGGCTCGGCCCTCTCGCCGGTCTGGCAGTCCGCCAGCATCGCGGCCTGGGGCGACGAGGTGCACGTGCGAGAGAACCGCGCGAAGTACGTGCAGAAGTTTTCGACCGTGACACCGTTGCTCGCCGACGTGCTCGACGTCAAGCTGCCCGACGCCGCGTTCTATCTCTGGGCCAATGTCGCGCGCACTGGCCTCCTGGATACCGCGTTCGCCCAGCGCCTCTACGCCGACTATAATGTTACGGTTCTGCCGGGCTCGTATCTCGCGCGCGAGGCGCATGGCGCGAATCCCGGTAAAGACTTCGTCCGCATGGCGCTCGTCGCCGACGTCGAGGAGTGCATCGAGGGCGCGCAGCGCATCGTCGACTTCTGCCGCTCGCTCGGGCAGTAAAGCGCAGTAAAGCCACCTCCGTACGCGTGCCCGTTCCCGGGTGCGCGAGCCATCGCATTTGAACTCACACGAAACCACCACCATGTCGCAACAACTTCAGCAGATCATCGACACCGCCTGGGAAAACCGTGCCGACTTCTCGGCCAGGTCCGCCCCGAACGACGTGCGCGAAGCCGTCGCCCACGTGATCGCGGAACTCGACCGTGGCGCCCTGCGCTGCGCCGAGAAGAAGGACGGCGACTGGGTCGTCAACCAGTGGGTGAAAAAGGCCGTGCTGCTGTCGTTCCGCCTCGAGGACAACGTGCCGATGCCCGCCGGCGGCTACTCGCAGTTCTACGACAAGGTGCCCTCGAAGTTCGCCAGCTACACGGCTGAAGACTTCGCCGCGGGCGGTTTTCGCGTCGTGCCGCCGGCCATCGCGCGCCGCGGCTCGTTCATCGCGAAGAATGTCGTGCTGATGCCGTCGTACACCAACATCGGTGCCTATGTGGACGAAGGCACGATGGTCGACACGTGGGCCACCGTCGGCTCGTGCGCGCAGATCGGCAAGAACGTGCACCTCTCGGGCGGCGTCGGCATCGGCGGCGTGCTGGAGCCGCTGCAAGCCAACCCCGTCATCATCGAAGACAACTGCTTCATCGGCGCGCGCTCGGAAGTCGTGGAAGGCGTGATCGTCGAAGAGAACTCGGTCATCTCGATGGGCGTGTACCTCGGCCAGTCGACCAAGATCTACGACCGCGAAACCGGCGAAGTTTCATACGGCCGCATCCCGGCGGGCTCGGTCGTCGTGGCCGGCAACCTGCCCTCGAAGGACGGCTCGCATAGCCTCTACTGCGCCGTGATCGTCAAGAAGGTCGATGCGAAGACGCGCGCCAAGGTCGGCCTGAACGAGCTGCTGCGAGGCGACTGATGGCGAAGGCCGCAAAGACCGTCGTCGTTTATGGCATTCCGAACTGCGACACCGTGAAGAAGGCCCGCGTGTGGCTCGAAGAGCACGGCGTCGAGTTCGAATTCCACGACTTCAAGAAGGCGGGCGTGTCGAATGCGCTGGTCCAGGACTGGCTGAAGGACGTATCGCTCGATCAGCTCATCAACAAGCGCGGCACGACCTGGCGCGGGCTGTCCGATGTGCACAAGGCCGAAGCCGATACCACCGCCGGCGCGATTGCGCTGATGATCCACAAGCCGTCGATCATCAAGCGGCCGGTGCTCGCCGTGAACGGCCGCGTGAAGACGTTGGGTTTCTCCACCGAACAATACGAAACGCTGTTCACTTGAGCGAGACGCCGCTCGCCTGAACGCGGCGCTGCCCGGTTGAGCGCCGCGCGCGCCCGATGAACGCCTTTGGCGCACGTTTGCTGGAGCGGGCGCACACTGTTATCCCTTGCTGTTGCCGGCCCCTGTTCGATCAGCGGCGCCGGCATTTTTATTGAAAGTGGTCCATTCATGTCCGCCACCCTCGCCCTTACCGAAGCCCTGATCGCGCGCGCGTCCGTGACGCCCGA
>DATEJU010000218.1:0-2745 GCA_035277805.1 Paraburkholderia sp.
CTACGATCCCACCGGCCGCCCCTGGTACAAGCAGGCGGTGGCGGCGGGCAAGAGCGTGGTGACGCCGCCTTATCTGGATGTGGCCACGGGCAAGCTGGTGGTGTCGTTCGCCGAGCCCGTGATTCGCGAGGGCGAACTCAAGGGCGTGATTTCCGCCGACGTCGTCATGGACAGCGTGATCGCCAACGTGCGCTCGATCCATCCGACGCCCGCGAGCTTCGGCATGCTGATCGATAGCGCAGGCCAGATCGTCGCGCACAACGACCCGAAGTTCACGCTCAAGCCCGTCACCGAGATCGCGCCTGAGCTTTCGGGCGACAAGCTGGCCGCGCTTTTCGCCGCCAACGCGCCGCTCAATGTCGATGTGGACGGCGCAACCAAGCTGATGCGCGCGCAGCCCATCGCCGGCACCGACTGGCGCGTGGTGGTGGCGCTCGATCACGCCGACGCCACGGCTGGCATGCGCTCGCTTCTCACGGCCTCGCTCGGCGCGCTGGTGGTGATCGGGGTGCTCGCGGCTCTGGTCGTGGGGGCGGTCGCGACGGTGTCGTTCCAGCGCCTCTCGCGCGTGCGCGACGCGATGGACGCGATCGGCAAGGGCGAGGGCGATCTCACGCAGCGCCTGCCCGCCGTGGGCAACGACGAAGTCGCGCAGATCGCGCGCGCGTTCAACGCGTTCATGGACAAGCTGCGCGACGTGATGCGCCATATCCGCGACGCGAGCGAATCGGTGCGCACCGCCAGCGACGAGATCGCCGCGGGCAACGTCGATCTTTCGGGCCGCACCGAATCGGCGGCGGCGAGCCTGGAAGAAACGGCGGCCTCGATGGAGCAGATCACGGCGACGGTGGCGCAGTCCGCGAACGCGGCGCAGCAGGCGGACGTGACGGCGTCGTCGGCTTCGGCGGTGGCCTCGCGCGGCGGCGCGGTGATCTCCGATGTGGTGGAGACGATGGGCGCGATCGAGAACGCCTCGGTCAAGATCGCCGACATCATCGGCGTGATCGACGGCATCGCGTTTCAGACCAACATTCTGGCGCTGAACGCAGCCGTGGAGGCGGCGCGCGCGGGCGAGCAGGGGCGCGGCTTCGCGGTGGTGGCGGGCGAGGTGCGCAGCCTCGCGCAGCGCAGCGCCCAGGCGGCGCGCGAGATCAAGGCGCTGATCGAGTCGACGGTGGGGAGCGTGAACTCCGGCTCGCAGCTCGTGCGCCGCGCCGGCGAGACGATGGACGAGATCGTGGCGAACGTGTCGAACGTGACCACCATCATCTCCGAGGTGACGAATGCGGCGGGCGAGCAGACGCGCGGCATCCAGGAGGTGAACCGCGCGGTGAGCCAGCTCGACGAGATGGTCCAGCAGAACGCGGCGCTCGTCGAGCAGTCGACGGCGGCCGCCGCTGCTTTGCGCGGGCAGGCCGCGAGTCTCGCGCAAACGGTGGGGCAGTTCAAGCTCGATTGAGCTTGCCGCAGTTGGCAGCAGTTCGCTGCAGTCCGCGACATGGCGGCAGGAACGGGACGGCGCCTCACGGGGGTGCCGCTTTTTCTTTCGGGCGCGCTCGTCGTGCCACCCCATTTTTTTGCCTTGACATGCAACCATTAGGTTGCACAATTAAGCCCATGAACGACGACGCGGTATTTCGCGCGCTTGCGGATGCGAGCCGCCGTCAGTTGCTGGACCGGCTGCACGACAAAAACGGGCAGACGCTCACGCAATTGTGCGAGGGGCTCGCCATGTCGCGCCAGGCCGTGACGAAGCATCTCGCGGTGCTCGAAGACGCGAATCTCGTCGCTACGCAGTGGCATGGCCGCGAAAAGCGCCACTTCATCAATCCGGTGCCGATCGGCGAGATCGCCGCGCGCTGGATCGGCAAATTCGAACGTGCGCGCGTGGACGCGCTCATCGAGCTCAAACGCTCGCTCGAAGGAGAAGGAGATAGCCATGAGCAGCAGTGAAGGCCGCACGGCCGGCGCAGGTGGGGCAAGCGGTGCGAGCAGCGCGGCGGGCGAATCGACGTTCGTCTACGTCACGTTCATTCGCACCACGCCGCAGGCGCTATGGGATGCGCTCACGAGCCGCGCGTTCACCGAGCGCTACTGGTTCGGCATGCACCACGAGTGCGACTGGCAGACAGGCTCGTCGTGGTCGCTGCGCTTTGCCGACGGCCGGGTGGCCGATTCGGGCGAGATCGTCGAGTCGGACGCGCCGCATCGCCTCGTGATCCGCTGGCGCAACATGTTCCGCCCGGAGCTGAACGCGGAGGGCGATTCCCTGTGCACGCTGCAGATCGAGCAGGTGGAGCACGCCGTGAAGCTCACGGTCACGCACCGCATGGGGCGGCCGGGCGCGAAATTCATCGAGGCGGTGTCGGGAGGCTGGCCGCGCATCCTGTCGAATCTCAAGACGCTGCTGGAGACGGGCGAGGCGCTGATGCCGCTCGTCGCAACGGACGATTAGCGCGGCGGGGCGCGGCGGCATGAAAGAGGCGGCGCTCGCCGCCTCTTTGTGGGCGACTCCGGGAAACGCCGTAACGGAACCCGGCGAATCAGTCGCGGAAGTTGTTGAAGTCGAGCGGGGTATCGGTCACGTCCTTGCGCAGCAAGGCGATCACGCTTTGCAGATCGTCGCGCTTGGCGCCGGTGACGCGCACGGCGTCGCCCTGGATGCTCGCCTGAACCTTGATCTTGCTGTCCTTCACGAGCTTGACGATCTTCTTGGCGAGGTCGCCCGAGACGCCCTTCTTCACC
>DATEJU010000219.1:0-30972 GCA_035277805.1 Paraburkholderia sp.
AAGTCGGCAAGCGCGCAGCGCCCGGCGCCGTGTTCCGATTCGGGCGCAAGCCGCTTGGCGGTTCACACCTGCCTGTGGTTGAGACGTGCCAACCGGGATTTGCTGCCGGAACCCAATTCTTCATGCCGTTCGAAACCGAGGGACAGGTGCGCAAGTTCCTGACTGGATTCGGCTTCACCGAGCGGCGCGCGTCGCCGATCAGACGACGCCACGCTGGACACCCGCTGGTGAATCATAAAAGCACGCTCGTTCAAAAATGCGAATCTTGGTACCTATGGCTTAGTGTTGCGCCGGTTTGTTTTTCAGGTTTTGGTATATTTCAACGGGGAAGGCGGCCGAGTTATCCACAAGGCGCTGCCCCTTTTTTTGTGATCTCTGTTGCGAGCTCCGAACCGGGGCTTTTGTTGCGTCAAGCATAGCGAAGCGGCGCAACACGATACGCCCAAGGAGTGATCTACGACGGCCGTCGTGTTGCGTCAGATTTACGTGGTTTGCGATCTGGGGCCCACGCCGAGTTGCCACAGCATGTCGATGTTTTTCAGGTACAAGGCAACTTTCTCGGATGGAGCGTGGATGATCGAATGCCCATGTCCATCAATGCCGGACACGTTTGAGGTCCACGGGTCTTCCAGGCATTGGCAAACGTCGTTGATGTCGTCGATATACCTTTGCAGCGCTTCTGGATCCCAATCGCGCACGACGTCGGGTGCCAGGAGAACCGTTAGCGTGCCTTTCCTTTCGCCGATATACCGTACCGGCGAGAGCAACCCGCCGACGTATAGCATCAAGATGGCATCGATCACGCGATCGTCGTGGTCTTCATCCCATATAACCGCAAAGTCGAGGAAGGCACACCGGTCGAGCCGGTTCAGAAGCTCGTCATGCCATACCGGCGCGCGAAGCACGGAGTAGTGGGTTCCGCGACCAAGGTTGCCCACTGGGTGCGTTTCGTCGTGCAAGGTCTGGAAGAATGAACAATAGGACATCTAACGCTCCTTTCAGGAGAGAAGCGGCTTCCGCCGCGCAAGCCCCGGGCATTTCGTAACCGGGAGTGTCGAGCCAACGCTGTCGTGCAACGGAGAATCATCACCGCCCTGGGTTTTTATTGTGCTTCGACTCTTTCGCCGGTATTGCTGATACCGGCGCAACGGGGATCGCACCAAGCGCGGCAAGTTTGTCGTGCGCTTCCCGATGGTGCTCATAGAATTTCGCCCACTTGCTGAAGCCTCCGAGTTCACCGACGGTGCGCAGCATGGCGAGGTGGGAGGCGGTAAGCAACTGCACTGTAGCTTCGAGCTCTGCAATCCTGATGTCCTTGTCGGCCAGCGACGTGGCTGTGTCAGCGCCGGAACGTTTTGCGATTCGGCCTCGCCAGCGCCGGTACGCTGACTGCCGCTCCTGATACTCGGCAAGCAGACGACTGCGAGACTCGCTGCGGGTGATCGACGATGCAGCCTTGATGCTCGGATGCACCCGGGCAACAGCGCGCGCCGTGATGTCTTCGTCATCAGCCAGCAGCGTCTCGAGAATTTCCCGCATCTGCTCGTCGTCGGCCAATGTCAATTCACTGGATTCAGTCATCAAGTACTCCACGTTGCGGCGGTACGGAGAGGTCGATACCGTCCGGGAATGGGTGTTTGCCAGGCGGCGTCGCGAGCAGCTTTTGTACACCAGCCAGCCGCCTTTCAGCATGCTCAAGCTGGTTTTTCCAGCCGACGCTCGTTGAGGGACGGCCCTTGATCGTTTCCAGCGCCAGCTTAAGCTTGCCTTCGAGCCGGACGAGGTTCTGCCGGTGCTCCGGGAGGTCGGTCGCCGAGAGGTGGCGACAGTCGGCGAAGCACTCGAGATGTTTGGGGCAAGGATCGACTGTGAACGCGTTCAGGCAGTGTCCGTAGGGCGTGGCATGGAATCCGTCAGCTTCAGCACGCAGGTACTCGTACGCGGCCATGTCGCCTTCAGTGGCCTGAATGCGCCGGAACGCGTCAACGATCGGCCCCGAAGCCTTGGCACCCTTGATGAGCTTCGCCACCGTGCTGGCTTTATCACCCAGAATTATTTCGATATCCTGTGGAATCTCAATCTGCTCCAGCTCCTCAGACAGGCTGCGATGATCGTACTCGTAGCTTTGTGCGACACTGCGCCGATTGAATCGCTTCGAGATGATCGTGTCGGCGACGCCCAGACGGAACAGTTCAGTGTTTTGCAGATGACGCAGCACGTGCGACTCAATCTTCAGGGCCCGGTCTTCGGCGGTCTGTCCGTATTTTTCGAACAGTGACGGCAGATGTTTCGCGTCGCCAAGCGCCTGTCCGATGAACGTCGGGTCCGGGCGGTTGACAGCCATGTAGCGTGTCACGTCGCACAGACCATCGTTGCGTTCTTCAGCGAGCGCGCGCTTGGGTTGTACAAACAGAAATTCCCACGGTTGAACTGCTCCAGATACGAGAGGCAAAGGAGTGAGATCGGATACCTTTGTTGGTATCGTGCGCCTGATATGCTCTTCGAGTTCGCGAACGTGGAGATACGTCGTATGCCAGTCCATCCGTTCGGTGAGCTCGATCGGTGAGCCGTCACCATGCCGGAAGCGAAGGTACGTCTCGTCCTTGCTCATCGCTGTCTTCAGACGATTTCCGAACATGTAGACAGCCATGTCGAGCCGCGCGTCGCCGCAGCGACGGCGCTCGAGCTGGTATTCATGAAGCTCGGCAAGGACCGCTGGATCGAAGCAGTTCCGGTAGCGTTCGATGAACGGCTCGCGTTCAATTTCCAGCCAGAACGGATTGCCCATGAGACGCGTATAAATTTCGGTGACGGGCACGATGCTGTCGGCGGGATACCATGGCAACAGCCGGGTGGTCTCGCACTGCAGTTTCAGCGTCGCACGCAGTGATTGCGTAATCGTGGCCACGTGCTCGAGTGTCTCTGTCAGCAGCGATCGGAACATCTCGGGCACAGGCTGCGTATCTTCCCGCAGCACGCGACTGTCGGCCTGTGCCTCCTGCTGTTTTTCCGCGAAGTGACGCACCATCAAGGATGTGGAGATACCGCCGGATTCACCGGCCGGCCGGCCCTTCGAATCCAGGTATGTTCGCTCACGCTTCCAGTCCACTGGTAACAGCGCAACCTCGCCCGCACGCATGCCGGTTACGATCATGGCGCGCATCGCGGCGAAGCGCAGATCGTCCATGAAGGTGCGGGGCTTTTCGGTCATCACGATGCGCGCCAGTTCCCAGAACGCTCGTCGCTCGGGCAGGCGTTCGTTGCGTTTGCGAGCCTCCAGATCGTCGCGAAGTCTTTCCCGCGACCACAGATGTTTTGCCTTGACCGCACTTTTACTTTTCATCCGCGGAACAGCGAGCGCCGGGTATAACGGCCCCGCGTCACAGATGTGCTGGGCGTCGAGCACGACCCTGACGATGCCAACCACCAGATCCCCCAATTTTCCCGAGAGCTGGACGGCCGTGCCAATACGGACAGCAACGTGGATGTCGTCAACGGTTAGCGCCCACGGCTCCTTGTTCGCGCATGTTGCAATGAGTCGCAGGGGGCGCGCAACGCATCGAGCTACGTGCTCGGTTGTGTTGCGCCTGAACAGCAACTGCTCGGCAACGGCCGCCTTGACCAGATCCTGCCATGCGGCCGACAGTGGCTTCTTTTCCACCGGCGCCAGCCCACGCGCAACACGCTCCACATTCACAAGCGCCAATGCTTTCGCATCTGCGCCCAGGTCTCGCAGGTAGTGAGTTTTTGGCGGCACATCGCCGGCGGCAGCGGTAAGGTTCCACCCCCGGCCGTCCCGGGCAGCGCCCGTTGCGTCCAGAGGCATTTCCCAGCGCAGTCCCTTTTCGCATGCGAGACCCTTTGTTACGTCTCGCGCAATCTGAGCCGGAGCAGGGGGTGTCTGTCTCGCGTTCGGCAGGAACGATTTCCGGAACTTCATCGCGAACTTCGCGAGACACGGCGGACATGAGATAGGCCGGAACCACTCTGTTATCGTGCGACGGTTTCCACACCATCTCACGAACCCAGAACAGCCCGGCCTATGCTTCGGATCGTACATTCCTTTCTCACGCTCGAACAGCATCTTCGCTCCATCGTCACCACGCCGCAGTCCTATCACCCCGGCCGCTGCCCGCACTGCGGCCGCGCGGGCCTGTGGGCGCACGGCTTCTACCAACGTAAGGCCGACCGTAGCGTTGCCGGCACGCGCAATCCGGTGCCCGTGCCGCGCTATTGCTGCGCCCGTTGCAGGCGCACCTGCTCGCGCCTGCCGCTGTGCATCTGCCCGCTGCGCTGGTACGGCTGGGCGCTGCAGCAGCTTGTGCTTGCCCTGGTCTTCTTCGGCCTGTCGCTGCGCCGCGTCGCCGCCGTGGTCGGCGTCGATCGGCGGACCGTGCGCCGCTGGTGGTGCTGGCTCATCCGGCGAGGCGACGCATTTGCCTTTGCCCTGCGAAGCCGCTTTCCAGAACTGGGGCGCGCCGCTGACACGGCCGCCTTCTGGCGTGCCTGTTTCGCCCTTATGCCGCTGTACCGCGCGATGGCATGGCTCGATCTGGATGGACTCGATGTCCCGTGATCGGCTGAACGCGGTTCCACGCGCGACACACTGCCGGGCACGGTAACTGGCAACCCACAGAGTCTGCCCACTGCCGCCTGCCCGGCATCAGGCGTTTCATGACGTCTCTTCTACTTCAACGGAGACTTCATGAACGACATCGATCCCGTGGCGCTGTTCCGGCTGTCCGTGCTCGGACCCATCGTGAGCCGCGAGCGGCTCGAACGCGGCGAGTTGCTCCAGCTGCTGCGTCAGCTCGCCCTCAAGGAATACGCCATCCCGGGCTCACGCCGGCGTCACATCAGCGAGCGTACGCTGCAAACCTGGTATTACGCCTGGCGGCGCGACGGCATCGCGGGGCTGGCCAGCCGGCCGCGCACCGACACCGGCCGCTCGAAGCTGCCCGAGGCCGTGCAGGCCGCCGTGCTTGCCGCCAAGCGCGAGAACCCCCGGCGCTCCGTGCGCCAGATCCGGTTGCTGCTCGAAGCCGCCGGCATCGTGGCGCGCGGCACGCTCTCGCGCTGCGCCGTGCATCGCCTGCTCAAGGCCAACGACCTCTCGCGTGTCACCAGCCCAACCGTCGTGCCCCATGAGAAGCGCAGCTTCGTGGCCGAGTATGCCGGCTCCATCTGGTACGGGGATGTAATGCACGGCCCGACGTTCTCGTTTGGCGGGGCGCGCCGCAAGACCTATCTCGTCAGTCTCATGGACGATGCCTCGCGCCTGGTGGCGCACAGCGCGTTCTGCCTGTCGGAGACGGCACTCGACATCGAAGGCGTGCTCAAGCAGGCCTTGCTTCGAAGAGGAATCCCAAAGAAATTGGTTGTCGACAACGGCGCGGCCTATCGTGCCGCGAGCCTGCAGGCCATCTGCGCGGATCTGGACATCCGGCTCGTGCATTGCCAGCCGTACCAACCGACCTCCAAAGGCAAGCTGGAGCGCTGGCACCGCGTCGTACGGGAATCGTTCCTTGCCGAACTCGACATGTCCCACATCCACAATCTGGTGGACCTGAACGCGCGGCTGTGGAGCTGGCTGGAGCAGGTCTACCACCGCGAACCCCACAGCGCACTGGGCAAGAACATCACGCCGCTGGCGCGCTACCAGCAGGACCTGCCCCGCATCCGCGCACTCGGCAGTCTTGCGCCAAGACTCGACGAACTGTTCCTGCACCGCGTCGAACGCCGCGTGCGTCGCGATGGCACCGTCTCGTACGAGGGCCGTGTCTTCGAAGTCCCCTACGAACTCAGCGGCCAGCAGATCGTGCTCGTCGTCGATCCACATGCCGGCACCGTGGTCCGCGTCCAGAACAGGGCAGGCGTTTCGCTGGGTGCCGCCACCCCGCTGGACGCGCTCGCCAACAGCCGGCGCCGACGCAGCAAACCGCCGGCCGAACCACCGACCGCGGCGCCTGTTCCCGGCCCCAACCTTATCGAACTCGCTCATCGCCATCATTACCGTCAGGAGGACTGATCGTGTATCGCCAACACTTCGGCCTGCGCTGTGCACCGCTGGACACCGACGGCTGCGAGCTCTGGGACGACGGCGCACTCGCGCAACTGACCCAGCGATTCCAGTGGCTACTTGACAGCCCCGGTATCGGCCTGCTCACCGGCGAGCCCGGCGTGGGCAAGACCGCCGTCCTGCGCCATCTCACGCGCTCGCTCAACCCGCACCGATACCAGACGATCTATCTGGCCGAAACCGATTTCGGCCGCACCGACCTGTACCGCTCACTGGCCCGTGCGCTCGGGCTGCAGCCCAGCTACCGGCGCGCTGACCTGTGGCGCGATATCAAGCAGCGCATCACCGAACTGGCCAGCAGCAAGCAGGTCCTGCCCGTATGGATCATTGACGAGGCGCAGAACCTTCCACAAGAGTTTTTCCACGATTTCCCGTCGTTCTTGAACTTTTCGATGGACGAACGCAATCTCATCACCGTGTGGCTTGTGGGCCATCCGGAACTGGCTTCCATGCTCGAGCGCAACGCCTATGCAGCGCTCTACAGCCGTATCCAGACCCGCGTGCAACTGCAGCCCGCCATCGAACACGCCCGGTTTGCACAACTCATCTCCCACGCGCTGAAGGCCGCCGGCTGCAACCACACGCTGCTCTCCGACTCCGGGCTTGAACTGCTGCGCCAGGCTTCGCGCGGGTTGCCCCGCAACGCCGGGCGCATTCTGCGCACCGCCATGCAGCTGGCCGTGCCCCGCGGGCTGAACCATCTACCCGACGAACTGCTGCAGCAGGCCATCGGGGAAATGCGATGAATCCACACACCATCCGCGAGACGATCATGTACATGTTCACGCGTAGTGCCGGCGTGGCCGACCCGGTGCTCTCCGACGAAGCCGCCTACGTCATCCAGCTCATCCTCGACGACCTCTGGCTGTGGTTCAACAATGCGTATGGCGAACAGGCCCGCCGCTATAAGCCACCCCCTGAACCCGATGATCTGCCAGACGATCCATTCTGAACTCCGGCCCCGGCTCCACCGGGGCCGTGTCGCATCCGGCGCGAGCCAAACACCGCGCCGTTCGACCATTCCGTCTCACGCTCAACTGCAGTCGACTCCTTCTCTACGAACGTGAGACAACCACTGCTGTCTCAACGCCGAATATCTCGAGATACCGACCGCCATTTAGATCGCGACGGAACACCCTTGCCCAACTCGATGTACGCAGAGTAGTGACGATTCATCGGCGCTCGTCCTCAAGCTCGTCAATGACCGTCTGTATTTCGACGATCGTGCGCTGTAGCTGGAGATAGGTCGGAGATCGGGTGTCACCACGAGAGCTCTGCTCGAAGAACACAACCACCTCGCGCATCGAGGCCAGCACGCCTTCATGCAATGCCCGATCATGCAGGGGCATGAACTTCCTGCAGCCATAGCATGATGTCACCGGGTTATAGGGACACGCAGGCTGTCCCGACGTGCAGCCGCCGATCCCTGCAATCGGAATGCCGTGAGGCACGCCGGCGATCTGCTGTTCACCCTTGAGCAAGGTGAGCTCTTCCGGGGAGATGAACCGGTCGTGTGCGAGCTTTGCGACCCGTTGATAGACATCCGATGCGCCAAGCGCCCTGTTGACGCGCTCCGCGTGGGAGGCTGACGTCCTGAAGTAGACCAATCCGGTTTGCACGTATGAATGGCCCATGAACTCGGCGAGTTCTTCATGGCTCGCGCCCGCGTCAACCAGTCTCTGGGCTGCCGTATGTCGAAGGTCCATGGTCGTGCCAAGCTCTTCCGAACCGATCAATTTCCTCACCAGAGAGGCGATTCGCGACCCCGTTTCGTAGTTCGAATCAACAGGGAAGAGGCGCCCGGAATCCGGGTTGCCATTTTCCTTCCATCGTGCTGCAATGGCGACGAAGATCGGAACCCATTCACGCTTGACCCGGCGCGTTAGCGGCTTTTTCTTCGAGTCGCTGCGCTGCTTGGCCATGTGGAAGGTCAGGTGAACCGTCGGCAGTCCCTCCTGAGCATCCTGCCAGATCCGCACATTCTTCATGGCGAGCATCGCAATCTGGATCGGGCGCATGCCAAACTGGTACGCGCACAGCAACATGCCCGCGTCGCAAATGTCGTTGAATGATGCTGGCGACGCCGATGACACAGCAAGAGTCGCGGCCATTTCGTCGAGATATCGCACGATTGCAGCTTCCTCGTCGGCGCCGAGAAACACGTCTCCCGAACGAACGCCGGTGTACGCGTCGCGGGTGGGTAAGGGCAGAGCAGTGCGAAGGAAGGTGCGGTACTCGCCCGACCATCCAAACAGGCGATGCGCGCATAGCAGATGAAGCAAGCACTTTGCGCAGAGATACACGTGCACGGTCATGCATCGACCCCGCAAGGTTGCCCAGACAGGACCGATACCCGCAGGACCCGCACGCAGGAGGGTTACCACGTCGGCCGCGTTCAGGTGATGGGCATAGGAGACATAAAGCGCAGCGGTGGCAACGCTCAGGTCCTGCCCGAGAATGGCAATAAAGACGTGCTTGAAGATGAATGCACGTTGCGCATCCAGTCGCGAGAAGTCAACGTTAACGCGATTGCCATTAATCAGCAATTCGAACACCGGTTGCTCGAGTGGAGCCCGGATGGACCGTAGCTGATCGCTGAAGTCATCGTAGTAGCGGATGACTGGTGGCAGGTCTGGCAGTTCCGCGCAAAGTTTCCCGATGACGTCATCGGCCTCTTGCCGTTGAAACGGCGCCTTTCCTGGTGGCGACCTGCGCATCTAGTGCCCCTTTGGAAGTGCGCGCAACAAGGCCACACGGTCGTCGAACGCGTCGTTCCACACACCTGCGAGACGGTCTTCGAATACTGCCCGTGCATACCTCGATGGCATCGAGGATGTCCTGGACCAGCCGAAGAAGGTGCGCAACTTCTGGATCGCTTGGTCCATCGCATCGCCCTGTTCGAGCAACTGATGGAGTCGCATGGCGGCAGCCGTGTGTCTCAAATCGTGCGGAGTGACAGACTCCTTGCCTGTGCGGTCTTTCAGTTCCTTCAGGACAGGCGCAGGCAAGCAACGCGAGACCTGCGCAAATATCTTTGTCAATGCCTCCGTCGACAGCGGCAAACCAGCTTGGGAGTTGAGCAGAAACGAATGGCGCGGTCGGCCACGATAGTTCTCCGCGTACGATTGCACCATGTTCGCGGTCAGTTCACTGACGGGGACCTGGCGGATCGAATGCGCAGTCTTGATTCCCGGTTTCGAATAACGCGGATCATCGTTCATGTCCTCGTATTCATTTTGCTGAACATTGAGCCAGTATCGGGTTCGGCCTTGCCCGGCATCCCAGGCACTCTTTACCGCGTCGACAGGTAATAGCAGGATCTCGCCGCGACGCAGTCCCTGATGCAACATCAGTACAAATGCGATGAAGACACGCCAGCGAGTCTGCTCGCGGACGAACGGGTTTCGCAGTGATTCGGGATCCAGAATTTCATACAGCGCCTTGACCGTGCTCGCCGGTAATGAGCGAACGGTCTCGATCGACCTGACTCTGCGGACGTGGAGCTGGCTGTAGAGCGACGACAGCCGGGTCAGCTGTTTTTCAATGCGCCGAATTCTGTCGTCAGCAGCCTGACTCTTCGACACCCACATCACAATCGCGGTGACGAAGGCCACGCCGGTCTGCCAACGCTTTTCGTCTATGGCTGTGCCGTCGGGTTGATTGCGGATTGAGACGAACCACGATTCGAGAATCTCGGCCAGAGCCTCATCGTTCAGCGTTCCCAGTGCGACGTCGAGCGACGCCTCGCCACGTAGCTGGTCGGCGTGCTGATACAGGTTTTCGATGTAGCGTAGCGCCTTGATGTGCGTCGAATCGGCCAGTTGAGCCGAAGACATCGCCGACCAGATCGCAGCCCAGTACCGGGGCAAGCCGTAGCGATCGACCAGAACCGGACCTCGTAATTCTGGGGGCACAGAGGCATCTGACAGTCGTCTAAGCATTCGTGCATCCGCTCAATTGCGCAACGCCTAAAGATACCATTTGTCAGATGTATGTTGTGGTCACAAGGCCCTGAAATGCAGCCAACCCGCAACGGCTGTAAACATACTAGCTATTTCGATAATTAAGATTATGTAAAATAAAGCGCCCAGGCGCCTTGCAAGCGCAGACATTTTCGCGGGTCAGCAGCGTGATGCTCGACCTGGGCGAGTGGCGGCTTCAACGCTGGGAGGCAGCAACGACCCGTGCTAGGCTATGCGCGGCATCAGGTTGTTGAATTCTGCATCCGCTGTTTCGTTCGCACTCTGCGCAGGTGAAACAAGGTGGATAGATGAGCGATGAGGACAACCGCAGTTTCAGTCGCAGTCGTTTGCATCGGCGCGTGCGCGGCGCATGTCGCCGTCACACGGCACGCCAGTCCGTCACGCGCGCTGCATCGGTCGCGGTCCTGATCGCCCTGCTCGGCGCGCTTTCCGGCTGCACGGTCGGTCCGGATTACCGCACGCCCGCCCCGCCCGCGACCGCTACCTACACAGCCACCCCGCTGCCCGAGCAAACGGCGTCGTCGCCGGGCGCATCGGGCGTCTCGCAGCACTTCGCAGCCGGCCAGGACATTCCCGCGCAATGGTGGACGCTCTTTCATTGCGAGCCGCTCGATGCGCTGATCCGCGAAGCGTTCGCCAACAGTCCCACCGTCGCCGCGGCGCAAGCGGCGCTCAGGCAGGCCAGCGAGAATCTGCGCGCGCAAGTGGGCAGCACGCTGTACCCATCCATCGATGCGAAGGCCAATGCGACGCGCGAGAAGTTCAACGGCGTCACCTTCGGCCAGCCGGGGCTGACGGAGGTGCTGAACCTGTACAACGCGTCGGTGAACGTGTCGTACAACCTCGATGTGTTCGGCGGCGCAAGGCGCCAGATCGAATCGCTGCGCTCGCAAGTCGATTACCAGGGCTTTCAGTTGCAGGCCGCGTATCTCGCGTTGTCGGCGAACATCGTGACGGCGGCGGTCAAGGAAGCGTCGCTGCGCGAGCAGATCGAAGCGACCGAGCGCATCGCCACCGACGAAGACACGCAACTGGGCGTGCTGCGCCAGCAGTTCGAGCTTGGCGGCGTGAGCCGCACCGCCGTGCTGTCGCAGGAAACGCTGCTCGCGCAGACGCGCGCGACCTTGCCGCCGCTGCACCAGTCGCTCGACCAGACGCGCCACCAGCTCGCCGTGCTCGCGGGCAAGACGCCGGGCGATGCGGGTGTGCCCGAATTCAGGCTGTCGATGTTCACGCTGCCGCAGACTTTGCCCGTCAGCGTGCCCTCTTCGCTCGTCAGGCAGCGTCCCGACATTCTCGCCGCCGACGCCACGCTGCATCAGGCGAGCGCCCAGGTCGGCGTGGCGACGGCGAACCTGTATCCGCAGCTCACGCTCTCCGCGAGCTACGGCCCGGAAGCGCTGACGCCCGCAGGCCTCTTCAAGTACGCGGACATGATCTGGAGCATCGGCGCGGGCATCACGCAGCCGATCTTTCATGGCGGGCAGCTGAGCGCGCAAAAACGCGCGGCGCAAGCGGCATTCGATCAGGCCAACGCGCAATACCGGCAGACGGTGTTGCTCGCGTTCCAGAACGTCGCCGATACGCTGCGCGCGCTCGAGCACGATGCAACGGGTCTGTCCGCGCAAACGCAAGCATGGCGCGCCGCGCGCGATTCGCTCGAGCTGACGCGCGGCCAGTTTCGCGTCGGCGGCGTCAGCTATCTGGCGCTGCTCGATGCGCAGCGCCAGTACCAGCAGACCGTCGTCAATCTCGCGCAGGCGCAAGCCGCGCGCTACGCGGACACGGCGGCCCTGTTTCAGGCGCTCGGCGGCGGCTGGTGGAACGACACGACGGCCAGTCAGGCTGCCGAGGCGCCACCCGCCTCTCAAGCCGCCCAAAAGCAGTGAATCCACGCGCAGCAGCCGCGCGTCGCAGGCGAAGCGATAGCCGCGCCGCCGGACGAGTTTGTGCCTCACCTGTTTGCCGTGCAAGGACATGACGATGACGACGAAAAGACCGATGGCAAAGCGGATGATCATCATGCTGATCTGCGTGTGCGTACTGCTCGGCGGGCTGATCGGCTTCAATCTGTTCAAGGCGCACATGATCAAGAAGTTCATGGCGAGCAATGCCGCGCCACCCGCCACCGTCACGGCCGCCGTCGTGGGCTTTCAGACATGGCAGCCGCAGCTTGCTGCCGTGGGCAGCCTGCGCGCGATGCGCGGCGTCGACGTGACGACCGAAGTGGCTGGGCTCGTGCGCGAAATCACGTTCAACTCGGGGCAGGACGTGAAAGCGGGCCAGGTGCTCGTGCGCCTGAACGACGATTCCGACCGCGCGCTGCTTGCGTCGCTGAAAGCGGCGGCGGAACTCGCGCAAACCGTCTACACGCGCGACAAGGCGCAATACGCCATTCAGGCCATCGCGAAAGCGCAACTCGACGCCGATGCCGCCGACCTCAAGAGCAAGCGCGCCCAGGTCGATCAGCAGGCCGCGCTGGTCGAGAAGAAAACGATCCGCGCGCCCTTTGCGGGACGCGTCGGCATCACGACCGTCAATCCGGGCCAATACCTCAATCCGGGCGATGCCATCGTCACGTTGCAGGCCATCGACACGATCTACGCCGACTTCTATCTGCCGCAACAGCAACTCGGGCAGTTGCAGGTCGGCCAGGCTGTCGTCGTCGATACGAATGCGTTCAGCAATCGCACTTTCGACGGCACGATCCGCTCGATCAATCCACGCGTCGACAGCACGACGCGCAACGTGCAGATCGAAGCGAGCGTCGACAATCGCGAGCGCAAGCTGTTGCCCGGCATGTATGCGAACGTGAAGATCGAGGCAGGCAGCGTGCAACGCTATCTGACCTTGCCGCAAACGGCGATCACGTATAACCCGTATGGCGCGACGGTGTTCGTCGTCAAGCCGGGCACGCGAAAGGATGCGCACGGCCACACGATGCCCGTCGCGCAGCAGGTCTTCGTGACGCCGGGGCCGACGCGCGGCGATCAGGTCGCGATTCTCAAGGGCATCAGCGAAGGCACGCAGGTCGTGACCAGCGGGCAACTGAAGCTGAAGAACGGCACGTCGCTCGTGATCGACAACCGCGTGCTGCCCGCCGATAACCCGAATCCCATGCCTCAGGAACAGTAAGAGGCCGCCCGATGAAATTCACCGATATCTTCATTGAACGTCCGGTGCTCGCATCGGTGGTGAGCCTGCTGATTCTCGTGCTCGGCTTGCGCTCGCTATCGGCGCTCAAGGTCAGCGAATATCCGCAAACCGAGAATGGCGTCGTCACGATCACCACCGCGTACTACGGGGCGAGCGCTGAAACGATGGCGGGCTTCATCACGCAGCCGCTCGAATCCGCGATCGCGCAGGCGCAGGGCATCGACTACATGTCGTCGACGAGCAGCACGGGCGTCTCGACAATCACCGCAACGCTGCGCCTGAACTACGATTCCAACCGCGCGCTCACGGAGATCAACACGCAGATCGCCTCGGTGCGCAACCAGTTGCCGCCGCAGGCGCAGCAGCCGGTGCTGACCGTGCAGGTGGGGCAAACCACCGACGCGATGTACATGGGTTTCTACAGCACCGTGCTGCCGAGCAACAACGTCACCGACTACCTGCTGCGCGTCGTGAAGCCGAAGCTCGATTCGATCCAGGGCGTGCAGACCGCGGAAATTCTCGGCGGCCGTCAGTTCGCGCTGCGCGCATGGCTCGATTCGAACAAGCTGGCCGCGCACAACGTCACGGCCTCCGACGTGTTCACGGCACTCGGCAACAACAACTATCTGGCGACGCTCGGCACCACCAAAGGCCAGATGATCAGCGTCGATCTGAATGCGGGCACCGACCTGCATTCCGTCGACGACTTCAAGAAGCTGGTCGTCAAGCAGAAGAACGGTGCGATCGTGCGCCTCGAAGATGTCGCCAAGGTCGTGCTCGGCGCGGACAACTACGACTTCAACGTCGCATTCAGCGGCAAACGCTCGGTGTTCATCGGCATCAAGGTCGCGCCGGATGCGAACGTGCTCGATGTCGCGAAGCGCGTGAGAGCGATCTTTCCGGAATTGCAGAGCCAGTTCCCGACGGGAATGACCGGCGACATCGTCTATGACGCAACCGACTTCATCAACACGGCCATCGAGGAAGTCGTGAAGACGCTCGTCGAAGCGCTGCTGATCGTGACGGCCGTGATCTTCCTGTTCCTCGGCAGTTTCCGCGCGGTGATCGTGCCGGTGATCGCGATGCCGCTGTCGCTGATCGGCACGTTCTTCGTGATGCAGATGCTCGGCTATTCGATCAATCTGCTGACGCTACTTGCGCTCGTGCTGGCCATCGGGCTCGTCGTCGATGACGCGATCATTGTCGTCGAGAACGTCGACCGGCATATGAAGGAAGAAGGCAAGCAGCCTTTCGAAGCCGCGTTGATCGCGGCGCGCGAACTCGGCGGGCCGATTCTCGCGATGACCGTCGTGCTGATTGCCGTGTATCTGCCGATCGGCTTTCAGGGCGGCCTGACGGGCGCGCTCTTCACCGAGTTCGCGTTCACGCTGGCGGGCGCCGTCGCCGTGTCGGGCGTGATTGCGCTGAGCCTGTCGCCGATGATGTGCTCGCGCTTTTTCCGCATGGAGCAGGAATCGGGCCGCTTCGCGCGCTTTGTCGACCGGCAGTTCGAGCGCGTGCATCGCGGCTATGGGCGTCTTCTGCATTCGATGCTCGACACGTGGCCCGTGTTCATCGTGATGGGCGCGCTCCTGCTGGCCGGCACGGTCTATCTGTTCATGACGTCGAAATCGGAGCTGGCGCCGCAGGAAGACCAGGGCATCGTGCTATCGCAGATACAAGGTCCGCCGAACGCGACGATCCAGCAGATGCAGACCTACGCGGACCAGGTGTTCGATATCTCGAAGCAGTTGCCCGAGTATGCGCAGATGTTCCAGTTGACCGGCGCGCCGACGCTGAATCAGGGCATCGGCGGCGTGCTCTTCAAGACGTGGGACAAGCGCAAGAAAACCGCGACCCAACTGCAGCAGGAATTGCAGCAGAAGTGGAACGGCATTGCGGGCGCGCGCGTCGCCGCGTTCCAGTTTCCGCCGCTGCCGGGCGCGCAGGGCTTGCCCGTGCAATTCGTCATCAGCACGACGGAGCCGTTCGAGAACCTCAACGAAGTCTCGCAAGCCGTGCTGCAAAAAGCGCGCGAAAGCGGCATGTTCTTCTTCGTCGACAGCGATCTGAAGATCGACAAACCGGAAAGCGTGCTGCTCGTCGACCGCGACAAGGTCGCATCGCTCGGCCTGTCGCAAAGCGACGTCGGGCAGGCGTTGGGCGCGGCGCTCGGCGGCAATTACGTCAATTACTTTTCGATTGCGGGCCGCTCGTACAAGGTGATTCCGCAGGTGCTGCAAACGGACCGTCTGAACCCGTCGCAGGTGCTCGATTACTACCTGCGCACGCCCGATGGCAGTGTGATAACGGCATCCACCGTCACGCATCTGAAGCAGACCGTCGTGCCCGAGTCGATCAATCACTTCCAGCAGTTGAACTCGGCGACGATTTCCGGCGTGATCGCGCCGGGCATCTCGCAGGGCGAGGTGCTCGACTTCCTGCGCAAGGCCACCGCCGAGGCCGCGCCGACCGGCTACACCGCCGACTATTCGGGCCTGTCGCGCCAGTTCGTGCAGGAATCGGGCGGCTTCGTGATTACGCTGATGTTCGCGACGATCATCGTGTTTCTTGCGCTCGCCGCGCAGTTCGAGAGCTTCCGCGATCCGGTCGTGATTCTGGTGTCGGTGCCCATGGCGTTGTTTGGTGCGCTGATTTTCATCAACATGGGGCTGTCGACGCTCAACATCTACACACAGGTGGGTCTTGTCACGCTGATGGGGCTGGTCAGCAAGCACGGCATTCTGATCGTGCAGTTCGCCAATGAACTGCAGCGCGCGGGGCGCAGCAAGCGTGAAGCGCTCGAAGAGGCGGCCGCCGTGCGCTTGCGGCCGATCCTGATGACGACGGCCGCGATGGTGCTCGGCGTCGTGCCGCTCGTGATCGCATCGGGCGCCGGCGCGGCGGGCCGCAATGCGATGGGGCTGGTGATTTTTACCGGGCTGTCGATCGGCACGTTGTTTACGCTTTTTGTCGTGCCCGCGATGTATATGTTTATCGCGGCGGATCATCATCGGGACCGGGAGCATCCTGTGGCGGTTTGAGCTGGAGGGCTGCGGATTTGTCTGCTGTATGCGCGTGTTCTGCCCCGAAATGCGGGGTTCGGCATGCGGGAGGCCGGGCTGATGGCCGATCTCGCCGTTCGGGCGGCAACCCGCCTTCCCGGGTTGCCGCCGGTCCGGCCGATAATGACTAGAATTCAGGCATGGTCGCATTCCTGAAGGAGGCTGCCATGACTCAGTCAATGATCAGCTTTTGGGTTGGCCTTGTGGTGCTCATTGTCGTTGCATGGGCCCTGTCCAGTCGCTACCGGCGCGATCACCCGGGAGAGAGCCTGAGCCAGTGGCTCGACACGCACCATATGCGCTGGATGCATCGCAAGCACTAGCGGGCGGCGCGGACTGACGCCGGGGAGCGCACCATGACCTTCACCCTCACCTCACAGGCTTTCCATGAAGGAGGCGAGATTCCCCGGCGCTACACCTGCAAGGGCGCGGACATCTCGCCGCCGCTTGCGTGGTCGGGCGTACCCGCCCATGCGAAAAGCCTCGTGCTGATCGTCGACGACCCCGACGCGCCCGACCCGGCCGCACCCCGGATGACATGGGTCCATTGGGTCCTGTACAACATCCCGGCAACGGCGCCCGGTTTTCCGGAGGGCGTCACGGCGGACGCGCTTCCGGCAGGCACACTCGAGGGCACCAACGACTTCCGTCGCACTGCGTATGGCGGCCCCTGCCCGCCCGTTGGCCGTCATCGGTATTTTCACAAGCTCTACGCGCTCGACACCGTGCTGCCCGATCTTCACCAGCCCACCAGGAAGGCATTGGAGACGGCGATGGCAGGCCATGTGGTGGCTCACACCGAACTGCTCGGCACATTCGAGAAATAGCACGCCGCCGCTGGGCGCGAATCTCATCATCTCGCCCTGATCGCGGCAGAATGCGACCGAGCCCGGCAAAGCCCTCAGGTGTGAGTCGCTGCGGCCACGGTACGCGGCCGCAGCGTCATCAGGATCATGTACAGGCCGCCGCCGATCAATACGCCGAAGAACCAGCCGTAGGTATTCCACCAGACCGGCAGCAGGTTGGTGAAGTTGGGCAGGAAGGTCGAAAACACGCTGCCGATCGCCGCGGCAGCTACCGCATTGACGTTCCAGCCGCCTTCATAGCGGTACTCGCCGTGCTCCTGGTAGAGCGCCGCGACATTGATGTTGCCCTTGGCCACCAGATAGTAGTCCGCCAGGATGATCCCTAGCAGCGGGCCCATCGTGGCGCCGACGGCATTCACGAAGTGCGCGGCGTTGCCTTCCCACGGCGCGAACGGGTAAAGCACCAGCGCGATCGCCGCGGCAATGTAGCCGCCGATCTTGAAGCTGATCTGCCTGGGGAACACGTTGGAGATGTCGAACGACGCCGAGACGAAATTGGCGACCACGTTGATGCCGAGCGTGGCGACTGCGAAGGTCACGGCCGCGATGAGCGCCAGCACCCAGCTGTCGAACTTGGCGGAGATCTGTTCGGGGTGCAACAGCACCTCGCCATACACCTTGAAGGCGGCGATGGTGGTGATGCCGGCGACCAGCGAGAACGCGATCAGGTTGACCGGCAGGCCCCACAGATTTCCTTTCTTCACTGCATTGCGGCTCTTCGCGTAGCGCGAGAAGTCGCAGAAGTTCAGGTAAAGCGCTGCGAAGTAAGTGATCCAGGTCGCACCCACGGCCATGAGCGCCCAGAATGAACCGGGCTCGCCGCTGACGCCGGCGTCCTTGGTCTTTTCGAGCAGCACGTTCATTGGAATGCCATGGCTGAACGAGAAGCCGCCGGCCTTGATGCACAGGCCGATCGCCAGGATCAGCATCGCGATCCACACCGCCGGGCCGGCCCAGTCCTGGAATCTACGCACCGTCTCCATGCCCTTCTGGATAATGAGCAGTTGCAAGGCCCAGACGATTACGTAGCAGATCACCTCCAACCCCGAATGGCCGAGGAAGTGCGTGCCCTTGTGGAACTGCATCAGGCTATCGCTTCGGATCAGCAGCGCAACTATCGCGCTCGAAGCCGCCGCAGTCTGCGCGCCGTACCAGAAACAGGCCACCACGGCGCGCACCAGCGCTGCCAGATTGGCGCCCCACACGCCGAAGGAGGCGCGCGCCAGAACCGGGTACGGCACGCCGGTCTTTTCGCCGGCGAAGCCGATCAGATTCATCAGCGCGTAGATCACCAGCGAGCCGATCCCCATCGCCAGCACGAAGTTGATAAAGCTGCCGCACAGCAGGAACAGGCTGGCGGCCAGGTAGTAGCCCCAGAGGCTGTGCACGTCCGAGGTCCAGACGTTGAAGATGCTGAAGGCCCCCCAGTTGCACTCTTTGGCGGGCGCGAGATCTTTGTTGTAGAGGCCGGGGGAAGGGTTACGGATGTCCATCAGTCATCTCCTCTGGGTTCGTGGAACTCAGGCAACACCACCGGGCTTTGTGCTGTTGCCGCGCCGCCGGTGGTCGAGCGCAGTTTCAGCTGGCTGAACCGCTTCCGGCGAGCAGCACGCCATATGGAAAAATCAAGGAGTTCGATATAGATGTAAGTTCATATCGGCTAACAAAGCAACAAAGCCAGGATGCATCGTTGCCCGTCTGTTCCGGCATTTCTCCTGCCGCGAGCGGCTACGGCGCATAATGTTCGAATGGTGGCCCTTGGCAAGGGAAATGCTGTCATGCACTGCGCAAACTGCGGATGCGAGAACCTCCCCGGCGCCAGATTCTGCGAAGCGTGCGGAGCCGTTCTGCCGCGCGCGTGTCCTCGCTGTGGCCACGAAGCGAGGCCTTCCGCCCGATTCTGCAATGAGTGCGGCAGCCCCCTGAGCGAGGCGCCTGCCGCGCCATCTCCGCGCGCGCAGCCGGTTTCAGAGCCATCCAGAGCGCCGGTTCATTACACCCCACACCATCTTGCCGAACGCATCCGCGCCGAGCAGGCGGCCATGGACGCGAGGGGTGAAACCGCCGGCGAACGCAAGACCGTGACGGCGCTGTTCGCCGACATGGCCGGTTCAACTGCGTTGATCCACGACATGGACCCGGAAGAGGCCCATCGACTGATCGAGCCCGTCATCGCCCTGATGATGGAAGCCGTGCACTACTACGAAGGCTACGTGGCCAAGTCGCTGGGCGACGGCATCCTCGCCCTGTTCGGCGCGCCCATCGCGCACGAAGACCATGCGCAGCGCGCGCTCTTCGCGGCGCTGCGCATGCAGCAGGCGATGCGCCGCCACAGCGATCGCATTCGACTGGAGGAAGGCATTCCGCTGCAGATCCGCGTCGGCGTCCACACCGGGGAGGTCGTGGTGCGCTCGATCCGCACCGACGACTTGCACACCGATTACGATCCGCTCGGGCACACGATCCACATTGCGTCCCGGATGGAAGGAATCGCCACGCCCTCGTCCATTCTCGTGAGCGAGGCGACCCACAAGCTGGCCGAAGGCTATTTCGAGTTCAGGGCCTTGGGGGCCACCCAGGTCAAAGGCATTCCCGAGCCGCTCCCGGTGTACGAGGTATTGGGTCTCGGCGCGCTGCGCACGCGCCTGCAACTGGCGGCGCACCGCGGTCTCGCCAGCTTCGTAGGCCGCGACGCCGAGCTGGAGCACTTGAAGCGCATGCTGGGCGAAGCCAGAGCGGGCCGTGGCCAGGTGGTTGCCGTGGTCGGCGAGGCTGGCGTTGGAAAATCGCGGCTGTTCCATGAATTCAAGGAGCGCGCCCGGCGCGAGTGCCTGGTGCTGGAGACGTTTTCGGTATCGCACGGCAAGGCTTTCGCCAATTTGCCGCTCATCGACCTGTTGAAGAACTATTTCCAGATCACCACTCAGGACGACGAGCGAGGCTGCCGGGAGCGGGTCATGGGCAAGGTGCTGACACTCGAGCGCAGCTTCGAGGATCTGGTGCCTTACCTGCTCTATCTGCTGAGTTTCGGCGAAGCCGGTTCGGCGCTGGCGGAGATGGATCCCCACATCCGGCGCGACCGGACCCTGGACGCGATTACGCGACTGCTTGCGCGCGAGAGCCGCAATCAGCCGATCGCATTGTTGTTCGAGGATTTGCAATGGCTGGACCGCGAGACGGAGGCCTTCCTCGCGTACCTGCTCGACCACGTGCCGGACACCCGGATCCTCCTGCTCGTGAACTTCCGGCCCGAGTATCAGCCCGCTTGGCAACACGCGGATCACTGCAGCCAGCTACGGCTCGAACCGCTGGGCCCAGCCGAAGCCCAGGGACTGCTTGCCGCGCTGCTCGGAAACGACCGCTCCCTCGTGCCGCTCAAGCAGCTCATCCTGGAGAAGACGGAGGGCAATCCGTTTTTCATGGAGGAAGTGGTGCAGACGCTGGCCGAGGAGAAAGCGTTGCTCGGCGATCCCGGCCGTTACAGGATCGAGCAGACCCCGGCGGTGCTGCACATTCCCACTACCGTGCAGGGCGTGCTCGCCGCCCGTATCGACCGGCTTCCCGTCGCTCAGAAGGATTTGCTGCAGACGCTTGCCGTCATCGGCAAGGAGTTTGCGTTCAGCCTGATCCAGCGTCTCTGCGGCGACCCCGTTGCACGCACAGACGACTATCTGCGCCAGCTTCTTGCGCACCTGGAAGCCGCAGAGTTCATTTACGAACGGCCCGCGTTTCCGGAAGTCGAGTATGCGTTCAAGCACGCGCTGACCCAGGAGGTCGCCGGCCATTCGCTGCTCAAGGAGCGGCGCAGCGCACTGCACGAGCGCACCGCGCAGGCGATCGAGACGCTGTTTCCGACCCGCATCGCGGATTACTGCAGCGAGCTGGCGCATCACTACGGCTTGAGCGGCAATATTCCGAAAGCGGTGGAGTATCTGCATCGTGCCGCTCAACAGGCACTTCGACATGCCGCCCATCAGGACGCGATGCATCACCTCGGCATCGCGCTCGAGTTGCTCAAGCGTCTGCCCGACACGCCGGCACGCGCTCATTGGGAACTGACGCTGTTGCTCTCCCTGGGGCCGGCCTTGATGGACATGCGAGGCTATGGCGCGCCGGAGGTGGCCGCGACCTATACCCGCGCGCTGGCGTTGTGCGAGCAGACCGGCGAGACGTCACAGCTTTTCGCGGTGCAACTTGGACTGAGGATCCACCATGTGTCGCGCGCCGAGTATGCCACTGCGCGCGAACTGGCCGAACGCATGCTCCACACGGCGCAACGCGCCCAGGATCCGGCCTTGCTCGTCGACGCTCACGACGCACTCGGTATGTGCCTGCTCCTCCAGGGGGAGCTCGAAACCGCCCGCACCCACGCGCAACAGGCACTTGCCCTCTACGACCCTGAGCAGCATCAGGCGCATGTCTTTGCTCACGGGCTGGATCCCGGCATCTGGGGTTTGAACACCCTGGTTCTGACCTTGTGGCTGCAGGGCTACCCCGATCAGGCGTACAAGCGAAGCGTCGAGGCGCTTGCCCTCGCACAGAAGCTTGCCTTTGGCCCAACCCTGGCGTACGCCCTGGCTTTCGCGGCCGAGTTGCATCAGCTGCGGCGAGAGCCATCGCGGGCCCGCGAGCACGCCGAAGCGCTCATCACCCTCTCGACCGAGGAGGGGCTGCCATTGTGGCTCGCGTGGGGAACCATCTTTCGGGGCTGGGCGCTGACCGAACGCGAAGGCCCCCAGGAGGGAATCGCCCAAATGCGCGAGGGTCTGGCCGCCGCGCGGGCCGCCGGTGGCGATGACCAGCGATCGTACTTTCTGGCCGTCCTTGCCGACGGCTATCGGCGCGCGGGCGACCGGGAAACTTCACTCGGCTTGCTCGAAGAGGCCATGGAGTTCGTAGACAAATCCGGCGAGCGCTGCCACGAAGCGGAGTTGTATCGACTCAAGGGCAGCATATTGCTCGGTGCATCGAGCAACGATGATTGCGTATCCGCGCGCAGCGACGAAGCGGAAACCTGTTTTCGCAACGCGATGGCTGCGGCCCGCCGTCAGGGCGCGAGATCGCTGGAGTTGCGCGCGGCGTCGAGCCTGGCCCGGCTGTGGCAGCGCAAGGGAAAAATCGTGGAGGCCCGGCAAGCGCTGTCCGAGGTCTACGGCGGATTTACCGAGGGCTTCGACACCGCTGACTTGCGAGAGGCCAGGCAATTGCTCGACGCCCTTGCGCCTGTTTAAACGGATGAAAAGCCAGGCTTTTTGTCCTTGCGGGCGCGATGTTTCTCGACGGCCCTACCATTGGCGTTACCGGACCGGTCACCGCCAGGCTGACGGCGCCGGTCCTGGCGTTTCGACGTTCCGGGTCAGGAAGCGCCGGATGCAACCTTGAATTCCGAAACGACATCGTCCAGCAGCGCTGCCTGCTCCTTGAGCGACTGAGCTGCCGCGGCAGCCTGCTCAACCAGTGCGGCATTTTGCTGAGTGGTCGTGTCCATCTGTACGACTGCGCCACTCACTTGCTCGATGTCATGGCTCTGCTCCTGCGTCGCCCGGTGCACTTCGGCCATCAAGCCGCTTACCGCTGTGACCGACGACACGACCTCAGTCATGATCGAGCCTGCCTTCTGCGCGAGCTGCGAACCTTCGTCGATTCTTCCGACGGTGGCGTCGATCAATTGCTTGATCTCCTTGGCCGCCTGGGCACTGCGCTGCGCGAGACTTCTGACTTCGCTCGCGACGACCGCAAAACCGCGCCCGAGCTCTCCTGCCCGTGCCGCCTCGACAGCGGCATTGAGCGCCAGGATGTTGGTCTGGAAGGCGATGCTTTCGATGAGGCCCACGATTTCGGCGACCTTGCTCGAATGCACCGATATCCCTTCCATCGTCCGGACCACCTCGTGAACCACCTCGCCGCCCGCCGATGCCGTTTGGGACGCCATCGATGCTTGCCGGCTCACGGTATCGGCTGTCTCCGCATTCTTCCTGACGGCCCGTGTCAACTGCGCCATGTTCGCCGCCGCGAGTTCGAGCGACGCCGCCTGCTGCTCGGTGCGCCGGGAAAGATCGATGCTGCCGGAGGCGATCTCCTGCGCGCCGAGATTGATGGTCTCCGTCCCGCTGCGAACGCTGCGGACAGTTCGCACCAGCGCGTCCTGCATTGTCCTGAGGTCAGCCATGAGCATGCCCATCTCGTTCCGATATTCGACGAGCACGTCACCCTGGAGATTGCCCGATGCAATGCGCGCGAGATGGGCCTTGATTTCAGCGACAGGACGCACAACGATTCCCACGAGGATCTGCCTCGCGATGATGCCCACGGCCAGCGCGACTAGCGCCGCTCCCGCAAGCAGGGCAACCATCGAATGGAAGCGTGACTGCGCCTGTGCGTAACGCTCCCGCTGGGCATCGACGACCGCGTCCTCGCGCGCCTTCATCGCACTCTGATATGACGCCACCGCGTCCTGGGTGGCCTTCCCCTGGAGTTCCTTGAAGCGGCCGAAATCCATGCGGCCGAGCGCATCGGCGGCCGGAAGGACCGACTTGTCGAGGACAGCGCGGCGGCGTGCCGCCAACTGCCTCACCGCCGCTGTGTCCGCACTCTGCTGCAACGACAGATATTTCGAGAATTCTGCTTCGGAATCCTTCAAATCCTGGCGAGCACCCGAGAGCAAGGCGGGCTCCGGGTCCCCCAGGCCATACAACGAGAGGTAACTGTCGAGTGAAACGCGTGCACGCTGAAGCAGGGCGTCGCTGGTCTTCAGCGCGACCACCGAACGGGTATCGACCTCATACATGGCGCGCAGCGCGTCGTTGTTCAGCCTGAGCGCCAGAATTCCCGCAGCACTCATCACAGCAAGGATGGCGACGAATACCGCAATTACGCAGGTCAGCCCGCTTCTAATACTGAACCCCTTCAGCATAGTGTCCCCGAATCTAGTATCCAAACAATGGCTCCGCGATTCCCGAAATGCCGGGCGTCGCAACAAAAACGCCCCCTTCACCGGCTAATCTCACGCGATCAGCTTCATCGTGCGCGCTGCGCGCGCTTGTCACGTACAGCGTGCTCAATGCGTGTCCGCCAAAGGCCACGCACGTGGGCATGGCGACTGACAAAGGGATCCGCGTCGTTTCGCGACCGTCGCTCGCATAACGGACGACGCATGCACCGCCCCATCGCGCATTCCAGATGCCGCCCGCCTTATCGACCGTGGAGCCGTCCGGAACGCCCTCTTCATTGCCCAGTTGCGCAAACAGGCGGTCTTTGCGGAAGGTCGGGTAGTCACAGACCCTGATCTGACGCGTGGGCGAGTCGCAGTAATACATTGCGCCTCCATCCGGACTGAACGCGATGGCATTGGCAATGGCGCACGCCGGTAGCGGTAGCCGCTCCAGAGTCAGGTCGGTGTTCAACCGGTAGAAGCCGCCGATCGCCTCGGGAGAATCCACGTCGTGCCGGGTCCCGAATACGAATCGCCCCTGCCGGTCACAACGGCCGTCGTTCAGCCGCGTCGGCAAACCGGCTTCAATTTCGACGACAGTCGTAGTGCGCCCGCCAATGGTGTCGTACAACGCCAGTCGCGTTGCAAACCCCAG
The DNA here is from genome assembly GCA_035277805.1 of Paraburkholderia sp. Taxonomy (GTDB): domain Bacteria; phylum Pseudomonadota; class Gammaproteobacteria; order Burkholderiales; family Burkholderiaceae; genus Paraburkholderia. The sequence continues at coordinate 24,736 of DATEJU010000219.1, forward strand.
CAGCAGGTAGCGGGGATCCTTGCACAGGCCGAGACAGGCGACCCGCTCTGGCATCTGCAATGACGTACTCCAGTCCTTGCGCGAGTCATAAATCCAGAGCACTGCACCATCGATATCGGTCCAGAACAGCCGCTCGCTCCGGCTGCACCACGTGGCCGCTTCGCCAAGACCGCAACGGCTGTCGATCTTGAGCCGTGCCTCGAGCTTGCTGCCGCCCGCGCTCATTGACGACCCCGACGATCCCGACGACGCCCGCATGGGCGCCGTCCCGCCCGGCTCTATTGTCAGCCTGTGCCCCATCTCGCTCGCGCTCCGTTTATTTGTCCTGCTCCGCGATGCAAGCGCGCGTGGTCTTCGTCAGAGACGCAAGACGTTCGACTGTGAAGCTGACCCGACGACTGAGCGTTTCTCCTGCGGCAAGAACGGTCAGACCGCGCACGCCATCCCCATCGCGCACGCAGCGATGTTCCGACTGCTCATTCATCACCTGGAACGAAAACGAATCGTCCTCCGGATGTGCGCAAAGGCGGTAGCAGTCCGTGTTTCCCACAATCGCGAGGGAAAACTGCCGCGCAGGCCATTCAACCAGCGCCCGCCCTCCCCAGCCAGTGAATGCGTGGTCAACCGTCGTCGCCGGCAAAGGGTGTGTCACCCCGAATTGCCACGCAAACGGCGTGGGAACGAGTCTTGGCGTCTTGCCCGTTCCCGCGGCAATCCAGATCCCGCCCGCCGGTGCACTGATGCGCGTATCCGTATCCCGCATCAGGACCAGCCCGATATCGATTCCGCACTGTAGCGGCGCATGGCCGCCATTCTCGAGCTCGACGGCGATTGCCAGCGTTGGACCGTCAAGCTCGTAGGTCTGGACCGCCCTGTAGCGTTCCGCAACCGCGGTTTTCAGGCGCAGGGATCGTTCTCCGACTGAGTCGACTTCCCAGTCATCCGTGAGGGCAACATCGCACATCGGGAACGGTCTACTCGCGCCGGCCAGCCGGATCCCGGCGGGCGTCGCGGGAGCCCGGATGCCCTTCGCGAGATCTGGAATCCGGATCGACGGCTGACACGATAGTCCTCGGGGAGCCGGCATGTGCCCCGGCCGCCGCGCCCGCCGAAAGATGGGCGTCCACATTCCCCGGTCATTCCACGCCAGTTGCGCAATCCCGCCGTGGCTCCCTGCCTCGACCTCGAGCCTCAGATGGGCGTTCGAAAGTGTCGTTTGCCGCTGCCCGCGCCCGGCTGCGCCGCACTCAGGCTCACCAGGCCGCCCCGCCGCCTTCACGAAGACTGGCTTTCGTAAATCTGCTTCCCGTGAATCGAGCACGTTCTTCTCCTCGATCAGACAGACACCGGCAAATTGATGAACGTCTTCGACCTCGAATCAGACTGCGCGCCTGCTGCGCCGGAACTGGTCGAACAGCACGGCCAGCAGCAGAATGCCGCCGCGAATCAGGTACTGATAGAACGTGGGCACATTCATGAGGCTCATGGCGTCCTGCACGGCGCCCATGATGAGCACGCCCACCAGCACGCCCGAAATCGTCGCCACGCCGCCCGTGAGCGAGACGCCGCCCAGCACGCACGCCGAGATCACGCCCAGTTCGAGGCCTACGGAAGTCTTCGGATCGCCAAGGCTCATGCGCGAGGCCAGCATCACGCCCGCGAAGCCCGTAATGAGCCCTTGCAGCACGAACACCGTGATCTTGATGCGCGTGACCGGCAGCCCCGCGAGCCGGGCCGCTTCGCGATTGCCGCCCACGGCAAGCACGTTCTTGCCGAACACCGTTTTCTTCAGCAGGAAGCCGAACACCACGAAGCCGATGATGTTGCTCCAGATCGGATACGAAATGCCGAGGAAGGAGCCGCCGCCGAGACCGAAGAAGCGCTCTTCCGAGATCATCACGGCATCGCCGTTCGAGGTGAGGAAGGCGAGACCGCGCACGGCTTCCATCATCGCGAGCGTGGCGATCAGCGAATTGATCTTGAAGCGCGCAATGAGCACGCCGTTCACGAGGCCCACCGCGCCGCCCGCGAGTATGCCCGCCGCGATGCCGAGCAGCACGCTATGCGACTGCGTGATGACGGTCGATGCCACCACGCCCGAGAACGCCACGATCGACGCCACGGAAAGATCGACCTCGCCCAGCGCGAGCACGAACATCATGGTGACGGCGATCGAGCCGATCAGCGTCACGGAAAGCAGCAGGCCCTGAATATTGCGGGTCGTGAGGAAGTCGGGCACCGTTGCGGAAAGCACCGCGAACAGCACCACGAACACCACGACGATGCCCGACTTGTTGATCATGTCCCACGCACGCACGCGCTGAGGCGTAATGGGCGCGGCGGCTTCGTTGACGGTTGGCGTGCCTTGTGGCTGCATGGCTTGACTCATCTCTGGTTCATCGTTACGAATCGGCGGCGCGCGCTTCGCTTCGGTGCACTGCGCGCGCGGCCGGCAAGGCAAAATAAGCGTTTAGCGCGGCAGCGCCATCTTGATCAGCTCGTCGGGCGAGGCTTCGGCCTTCGGCACGCTGCCCGCAATGCGCCCTTCGCGCATCACGATGATGCGATCGGACACGCCAATCACCTCGGCGAGATCGCTCGACACCATCACCACGGTCTTGCCCGCTTCCGCAAGCTCGTACAGCAGGTTGTAGATCTCGGCGCGCGCGCCCACGTCGATGCCGCGCGTGGGCTCGTCCATCAGGAACACTTCGATGCGCTCGGCCAGCCAGCGCGACAGGATCACTTTCTGCTGGTTGCCGCCCGAAAGCGTGCCGATGGCCGTGTCGCCATTGCGCGTCTTGATCGCGAGCTTCTTGATGTAATCCTGCGTGAGCGCGCGTTCGCGCTTCGCGTTCAGCAGGAACCGCGCGGGACTGAAATGGCGGCGCGCGCTGATGTTGAGGTTATCGGCCACCGAGGCAATCGCGACGATGCCTTCCTGCTTGCGGTCCTCCGGACACAGCGCGATGCCCGCGCGCACGGCGTCGCGCGGGCTCGCGAAATCCACGCGCTTGCCGTCGAGTTCCACATGCCCCGCGCTCGCGCGCTCGGCACCGTAGATCAGCTTCATCAGCTCGGAACGGCCCGCGCCCACGAGCCCGAAGAAGCCGACGATCTCGCCACGCCGCGCCTGGAACGACACCGGTTCGGCAAGACCCGGCCCCGTCAGCCCTTTCGCTTCGAGCAGCACCGCACCGGCTTCGCGCGGGCGATAGCCGTAGACGTCCTCGATCGAGCGGCCCACCATCGCCGCGATCAGCCGGTTGCGGTCGAGATCGGCCACTGAATCGAAGGTCTCGATGCGCTTGCCGTCGCGGAACACCGTGACGCGGTCGCATAGCTCATAGACTTCGTCCATGCGGTGCGTGACGTAGATGATCGCGCGGCCATCGGCGCGCAGCGCGTTGATGATGCGAAAGAGATTCTCGGTTTCGCGCGCCGAGAGCGAGCTCGTCGGTTCGTCGAAGGCGATCACGCGCGCGTCGCGCATCAACGCCTTGCCGATCTCGATCATCTGCCGCTGGCCGATGGAGAGGTTCTTCACCGGCGTGCGCGGATCGATGCGCTCGCCCAGCCGTTGCAGTTCGTCCATCGCGCGCTTGACGAGCGTCTGCTCGTCGAGCACGCCGAAACGGTTGGGCAATTGCCCGAGCATCAGGTTATCGGCCACGGTCAGCTCGGGCACGAGATGCAATTCCTGATAGATGATCGCGATGCCCGCGTCGAGCGCCGCGCGCGTGGTCGCGAAGCGCTGCTCCACGCCGTTCAGGCACAGCGTGCCTGCCTGCGGCTGGTTCACGCCCGAGAGCACCTTGAGCAGCGTGGACTTGCCCGCGCCGTTCTCGCCCATCAGGCCGTGCACCTCGCCCGCGCGCACGTCGAGCGCCACGCGGTCGAGCGCTTTCACGCCCGGAAAGCTCACGGTGATGCCGTCGAGCTCCAGATACGCGCGGGTCCCCTGTTGAACCGCCGCGTGACGCGCATGCGCCGCATCTGCGTATGTCATGGTTTCAGTCATTGCGTCCCTGCCCTTGCTGTCGCCTACAGATCCCTTAGATTCCCAGCTCGCTGCGCACGGCCGTCCAGTTATCGCGCGTCATCAGCTTGCCCGTGGTCTGCGTGTCGGCGGGCGGCGCCTTGCCGGTGCGGATCCAGTCGACGAGGTTTTGCGCGCTGTCCTTGCCGTGGTTCGTCGAGCTCACGGCGATCGTGCCGTAGAAGCCCGTGGGCTGCTTCTTCTGGAACTCGGCAAACGCTTCGCCCGCGCCGTTGATGCCCACGCCGATCACGTCCGTGGAAGGCAGATGCAGTTGCTCCGTCGCACGCACGGCGCCCAGCACCGTCTCTTCGTTCAGCGCGTAGATCACCCACTTCTTGATGTTCGGGTGCTGCGCGAGCACGGGCGAGGCTGCGTTGAAGCCGCCTTCGTCGTCGGTGGTCTTCTGCGGGGCGTCGAAGATGTTGTCCTTCTTGAAGCCGTTGGCGAGCAGCGTCTGCGTCGCGCCATCCGTGCGCAGCTTCGCGGTGGGCAATTCGTCGTCCGTAATGCGCAGCGCGCCCACTTCCTCGGGCTTCCAGCCGCGCCGCTTCATTTCGTCCGAGATCGCCTGGCCAACCTGGTTGCCGATCTTGAACGCCGACATGCCCAGGTGGGGCACGCCCGCGAGCGGCTTGCCCGACGAATCGACGAGCTGGTCGTCCACCGTCACGAACTTCATGTTGTAGCGCTTCGCGCGCGCCTGGATCGCCGGTCCGAGACGCACGTCGGGCGCGCAGATCACGAAGCCCTGCGCGCCTTGTGCGCCGAGGTTGTCGATGGCGGCCAGCACTTTCTCGCCATCGGGCGTGCCGATGTTCACCACCGAGAAGTTCTCCTTCTGGCCGAGCGCTGTGGCGGCCTTCTCTTCGTTGATGAACCACGCCTGCTCGGGCATCTTCACGAGAAAGCCGATCTTGGTGGGCGTGTCGGCGTGCGCCGCCACGTTGATGCCGAGCGGCGCGACGCACAGGGCCGCGAGCAGGGCGCGAAGGGTGAAGCGGCGGATGTTGCTGGTCATGCTGAGGTCTCCTCTGATATCGCTGTTGCGGGTTGAAGCGGTTGATGCAGCTATCTGCGGCGGTGCGGTCAATGGCCGAAGGCCTCGACTTCGATGCGGCGCCCGAGCAGGAACGCGTCGGCCACGAGGCGCAGCGGGCGCACGTCCACATCGTCGGTGCCGTGCGCGATCAGCCAATGGAAGCGCTCGTAGAGCGTCGAATATTCCCGTTCGGCGTCGAGCGCGACCGGCTCGCCCGCAATCGCGAGACGCTTGCCGCCTTCCGCGATCGAGAGCAGGCCCTCGCTGGTTTCGACGTCGATCTCCCATTGCTCGACCGGGCCGTGACGCCAGTCGAATTCGGCCCGCACCGGCACGCCGTCGATGTCGATGCAATCGAGCTCGGCGGCGATGGGCGTCGCGCAATCGCCGGGCACATGCAGCGTGGCGCCGCGCAGCAGCACTTCGCGCGGCAGGATGCGCGTGACGATGGACAGCGCGTTGATGCCCGGGTCGAACACGCCGAGACCGCCCGGCTCCCAGATCCACTGCTGGCCCGGATGCCAGCGGCGCACGTCTTCCTTCCAGCGCACGTGCACGGCGCGGATCGTGCGTTCGGCCAGCCACGCACGCGCCGGTTCGACGGCGCTCGCGCAGCGCGAATGCCAGGTGGCGAACAGCGTGCGCTTGTGCTGCTTCGCGAGTTCGCGCAGCGCCTCCACTTCGCTCACGCTCGCGCCCGGCGGCTTTTCGAGCATCACGTGCTTGCCCGCTTCGAGCGCGGCGCGCGCCTGCTCATAGCGCACCTGTGGCGGCGCGCACAGCGACACCGCGTCGAGGTCGCGTTCGGCGGCCAGCAATGCCCCGATATCGGTGTAGTTGCGCACGTTCTCGACTTGCGCGTTGCGGCTCGCGCAGGCCACGAGCTCGAAGCCCGGATGACCCGCGATGGCGGGCAGATGCTGGTCGCGCGCGATCTTGCCCACGCCGACGATCCCCAGCTTGTACGACGCATTCATGCCGATCTCCAGACCTGTTTAATTATTTCGAACCACGAATCAATCACTTGCCCCAGCGCAGCACCAGCGGATCGAGCCTGCGCGCAATAGCGATCAGCTCGGCGCGCGTTTCCGGATGCATCGCGGGCAGCGGATGGCGCGGCAGTTCGCAATCGATCACGCCGCCCTCCTTCATGAGC
>DATEJU010000220.1:0-23683 GCA_035277805.1 Paraburkholderia sp.
TGGTCGATACACACATTGCTGCCGAAGACGGAATATGGGCTTGACCAATACGGAGCCAATACGGAGCTTGGCTCGGGGGAGATGCGGCTGCGCGAGCTCACTGGTGCACCGATTCTCGATTGGCCCATCGAGCTGCCAGTGCGAGACCCTCGGGGCATCTTCAGCGCCGAGAAATTCGAATGCTGGAAAAAGGCGAGCGACAGTCGCAAGGGGGTGGCCGGCTACTACTTCAGTTTGAAGGCCCACGGCCAGGTCGCGCTCCACTCACACCTCGAAGCTCGGCTTTTGGCCTATTTCGAAATGTGTCCCTTCGTGGTCGAGATTCGAACCCAATATCCACAATGGGACCGGGACGCCTTCCTCGCCTATTGCCGTGAGGGTCGATTGTTCGTGCGGAAGGAGCTGATGACTATCGATTTCATGTTGACGTTGAGAATACCCGGTATCCCCTACCGCGTGTATCACGGGGTGTCCGGGAAGCCGTTCGCGCAACTTGAACTGGAGCCGGTCAAGAGGCGGCACAAACGCGAAGCGGATGGCCTGTGGAAGTGGGGGTGTACGCATGAGGTCATGACAGAGAAGACATTGTCCGACATTGAATACGAAAGCTACCTGCGGATGTTCACTCACATGGGGCAGGTCGAAAACGAAGAACTGGGCCGCTTGGTCGGTAGTGCGGCCAAGATGGCTTCCTCGTTGTTGGCGACTGAGGCGCGCGGCGACGCGCGTCGTGTCGTAACAATGGTGGGCAAGCGCCTCGGTTGGGATTCGAATACATCCTTTCGACTTTTGGCTATCGCGCTCTTTCTTGGCTACCTGAAGTGGGATACCAAACATCTGTACTCACCGGCTAAGCCACTGATGTTCATGCGCACTTAGCCGCCGCCCCTGAAACCAAGATGAAAAGAGATTTGCCATGAACAATAAGCATACCGAATCAAATGAAATTCCCCTGTTTCCACGGAACAGCAACTTACTCTACGTTGACAACAAGCGCGAGCAGACTCTGTACCGATATTTGGGTGAGTACGACGACCAAGTCCACCTTGTCGAATTGGGAATCGTCCGTGACGGGATTCTCAGCCTTCACCGAGGACCTAGTTCCAAGAAGCGCCGAAAAAGTCGGTCAATCGCCGATATTCGCAGACTCGTGGCTCGAGAGCGACTTCGTCGTGTGGAAGAGCGAGGCATTCCGCCGCAGATGGCAGACTACCGTCCGAGTGATGAGCAAGAGGAGGAGCAACTCAAGGAGCGGGGCGCCGTGGTTGCCTACATAGAGCGAGTGTACGGAGACTCGCCGTTCCTACAACCACGCGTGTACCGCGACGCGATAGAGAATGCCTCTGAGGTGCACAGCGTTTCTCCGAATACCGCCATCAAATACTACGAGCGGCACCTCACATATGCTGGCCACAAGTACGCGTTGGTCGACCAAGATTGGCTCAAAGGTGCTCCCGGGGAAGAGCGACATGGAAGGCGGGGGCCGGACGGTGCGCTGATTGAATCTGGCCGCAAAACGGATGCTCAAAGGCTCAATCCTTTGAGCAAGCTAAAGCGCATGCTCTTTCCAGAGTATTTGCGCGAGCGATTGCGGAACTTCGTTGCGCGTCATGCTCACGAGCCTGGAGCTACGGCCACCAAGCTCACTCGGAAATTCTTGAGCACATTACGTGGCTTTAACCGTACCGAGGATGGGAGTGTCCAAAGCTTTCCTCTGAACCCAAACAATCTTCCAAGCGAACCCAGCACCCTGAAGATTTGCACGGAGCTTTTCAGAAACGAAAAGGCGAAGTTCGAAAGCCTCAAAGCGTCGGAGAAAGGCAAAGGATACTCGGCCCAACTGGCGAGAGGGGACCTGAGCGTTCTTGATATTGATGGCACAGTCGCCGATTGCATGTTGTGCTATGGCGCAACGCCAATCCAGATTGATGGGGTCCTGAAGCCAACCGTTCTTGTCGGTATTGAACGTGCTAGCCGCGCAATCGTCGGCTGGTGCGTGACCTATCGTCACGAAAACGCTGACAGCTACGTTCAGTGCATCTACAGCGCTTGTACGGACAAGGAAGCCGAATTGAAGCGATGGGGAGTTTCCCATCTCGATGGATTTGTATTCGGCAGTCCAAGCGCCATCTTTGTCGACCGTGGGCCTGGAATCTCCGAAAAAGTGCAGATGGCTGTTGTCAAGGGCCTGCGCAAGCGCCTTCTGATGGCTAGTCCGGGAAGCCCGCAGTCCAAAGGTGACGTCGAACAATTCATGGGTTTCTTCCAAGATGAAATCCTGAATCTTCCAGGTGTCACGCACGGGGAGGCCGTGAGAGGCACCAAGAAGGAAAAGGAAGCTATCCGACGCCGGAACCGGGAGAAGCTCCGTAACGCGCCAAAAATTGCGCAACTAACGGTTGAGCAGTTCATGAAGGCATTTCTGACTGCGATAAGCCGGTACAACCTGACCGCTGATGTGCGGAGGTTACGGAACGCCCTAATGCTCGAAGCCAACGTGCCGCCGGTTCCGAAGCAATTGTTTCTGTTTAATCAAGCGTTTGCCGCAGGTGATGCCGCATGGATGTTGACGGAAGAACAAGTGATTCGCAGACTAGCGAAGCCGTTCGATGGAGTAGCGCCGAAGGGGGTAGTCACCATCCGGGGGAAGCAGTTCTCTTCGCGCGAACTCAGGATGGCAGCGGCCGAGTATGAAGTCTACAACCCGGGCAAATCAATGCCAGTGTCGGGATTTGAATTGTTCACATCGGAGTTAAAGGCAGTATGGGACTACAGCGGCCGCTTTGAAGAGTTGACAGCAGAGCCGTTGACCGAAGAACGGTTCGGACTCGGCTTCCCTGACATATTCGACTACATCGAGATGCGAGGAACAGGGGATTTGGCTGAGCAGCGGCGTAAGCATCGAAGGCACGAAACACCTGAACAAGCTGGGCGCAAGGGACAGGTATCCAAGTCAACGCAACGTAAGATGGAGGCCGCCGAAGGAACAAAGAGAACGGTCAATAACCGCGCACTTAGGAGCGTCGCTGTCGCCCAAACAGGTGCTGACGATACGTCTGTCCTCATGGAGAGACTGCAAGAAGGGCGGGGGAAGCGCCCGGAGGTCGCGGACGTGGTCGAAGCTGGCCAAGCGCAGTCGAGCAGCGGCGGAAACTACCAAAACATCTCCATCGACTTCTAAGCTTTGCGGCTTGCCAAGGGGGGCGAATTTCTCGCGAACCCTGTAGGTACCGGGCTTTGGCACGGTTTCATTTTCTTGGACCCGAAAAAGGCGAATTTTCGCGAACCACGGGGTCAACTGCCAGCCTTAGACACGCCATACTCACCGTAGAGCCTTGCTGGGCGGGGCTCTCGCGGGAGTCGGGGCTGAAAATGGCACGTTTTCATTTCCGGGAGGCACCATATTTTTGCGGCGCCCCAGCGATTTACTGGCAGCAAACCGTCTTGTTGGCAACCGTCGGGTCCGAGCAGCTCGGAATGGTCGAGCCATACGTGTACCCGAGCATGTTGTTCGCCTTGATGCAGGCGTTTTGGTCGAGTTGCTGCGTCACCACGGCGTCCGTGGAAAAATTCCACGACTGGTTTGGTGCTGCGTTCAAGTAGCCGCCGTTGATGAGGTCCGACATCGAACTCGGGACATTCGCGTCGTTGTCGGTTTTGTATGCCTCAATGGCGCCTTGAATCTGTGAACTCTGGTTGATAAGCGTTGCAGCTGCGGCGGATGACCCGCTCTGGTTCCACGAGCTACCACCGTAGTAGATTGTCGCAGCCACGATACACTCGCCGCGCCCCGCTATCCCACCTTACTGCTCGTCGTCGTCGTCGTGATGGTGCTTGTACCAGCCGCGATGACGGCCGTGGTCGTGCCAGCGGTGGTCCCAGTCGTCATCGTCGCGGTAGCCATAGGCATAGCCGTAGGCAGGCGCGGTGTAGACCACCGGGGCGTCCTCATAGACCACCGGCGGCGGCGCCTCGTAGACCGGCGCAACAGGCACGCCGAGCATGACGCTCAGGTCGGTATGCGCCGACGCCTCGCCACACGCTGCGGCGAGGGCCACTCCGAGAGCGGAAAGAATCAGTGCGCGTTTCATGGTGCTTCCTCGTCCTTTGTATTCGTGTGTCCGGACGCAGTAATGCGTCCGCGGATGGCGGGATACTAGCCAGTGGAATCGCTCCAAGGTGAAACGGCATGCGCTCTGCTGTAACCGTCTGTAAAAAACCTGCCGCACGCGGTTTGTGTCCCCCCATACCGTCGCCCACCGCCGAAAGCCGGAACACGGCGTCATAATGGCGCCGATCGAATCCAGGAGATGAAAGTGGCCGATTTGGAGCAACCCCGGCAGCCATCCGGGCAGCCGCCGCGAGAACAGGGCCGCTTGCCCCGCCTGTACGTGTTTTCGGGCGCGGGGCTCTCGGCGGAAAGCGGCATCTCGACGTTTCGCACGGGCGACGGCATCTGGACGCATACGAGCGTCGACGAGGTCTGCAACTACCACACATGGCGCCGCAACCGGCCCGCGGTATTCCGCTTTTACAACCAGCGCATTGCCGAATGTTCGGACGCGCGCCCGAACGATGCCCATTGCCTGCTCGCGCAGTGGCAGAACACATGGGGTACGGAGCGCGTGCATCTTGTCACGCAGAACATCGACGACATGCTCGAGCAAGCCGGCGCGCGCCAGGTCACCCATCTGCACGGCGACATGATTTCGCTGCTCTGCACCGACTGCGACTATCGCTTCCCGAGCGGCGGCGCCGGGCTCGATCCCAGCGCTGCCTGTCCGTCGTGCGGCCAGGTGGACAGCGTGAAGCCTGGCGTCGTGTTTTTCAACGAAGCCGCGCCCGAATACCAGACGCTCTGGCGCATTCAGCAGGCCATGACCGACGATGATCTGTTCATTGCCGTGGGCACGGCGTTCGAAGTGATTCCGCCGGAGCGGCTGCTACCGCCCACGCGCTACGGGCGTTACGCGCGCAACATGCTTATCGATCCCGCACCGCGCCGCACGGAGTTCTTTGGCGTCGTCGAGCACGAGCCGGCGAGCGTCGGCTTGCGCAACCTCGAAGCGGCCATCGGGCGGATGATGGAAGGCGGCTAGCACCGCCGCCTGCGGATCGCGCCGAGGGCGTGCTGGCTTGACGGCCGCACGCCCTTTTTGTTGTCTGTGGCTTGTGTGAGGGCGTGCCGGTGCTATCTGGATTGCGCGCGGGCAGCGGGTCCGGCGCGGCGTGCGAAACTCCTCGCATCGGGAACACGATGCCTACGGCGTCTGCGTCGATTTAAAGGGCTCCACGAACCATGAACATTTCGAAGCAGATCATCGGTTACCTGCAATCGCGCGAGCTCGTGCTCGCGAGCATCGAAACCTGCACGGCCGGTGCGATCGCGGCCATGCTCGCCGATGTGGCGGGTGCTGCCGGATGCCTCGATATCGGCGTTGTCGCGCATACGAGCGCCGCCTTGGCGGGCTTGCCGGGCGAGCATGCACGAGCCGTGGAGGGCGACGCGCAGGCGAGCGAGCTGCTCGCTCGCGCGTTGGCCGAAGCGCTGCTCGTGCAGCGCGTGGGGCGTGCGAGCGTGGCGCTCGCAAGCATCGGATGGCTCGCGGCGGAGCAGGAGGGCAAAGCGTCCGTCTTGCACTGCTTTGCATGGGCGTGCATGCATCGCGGTGCGGTGGTTTCGGCGAGCGAGACCGTGCTGGTATCGGGAAATCGTGCGCAGCTTCGGCGCTCTATTGCTCGACGTGCGTTGCTAGGACTGCCGCGCTTTGTCGATGAGATTCTCACGCACGACGACACAGCGCCGTGAACGCGCATTGGGCGATACGCGTTATCTACTGAGGGTTATAAATATATATATGTATATGTAGTAACAGTTAACAAGCCTTGGCGTTTCCTGTGGATAACGCGGTATTTCTTATTCGGTTCAATTCGATGCGATCCGGACAGGCATGCGGACAATCGCTGTATGCATTTCGAACATCGCGGATAACTTTTTGCGCTTCGATAGACGGTGCAGGGTTATCAAGAAGTGATCCACAGATCGTTCGTCAGGTCGTCCCCAGGTTGTCCAGAGCCCAGCGTGGATAACTTGCCCGGCGGCACGATATCCACACGCGTGAGGCACGAGATCAGACGGATTCTGCGGGCTGCGCCTCGCGTGCCTCGTGTGGCTCGTGTGGCTCGTGTGGCTCGTGCGCCTGTGCCTCGGCGCGGCCGCGTGCAGCCGGCAGCAACTGGCAGGCGAGGAGTCCCGCGAGCATCAGCGCGCAACCCACGAGCGCGCGGCCGCTGAGCGTTTCGCCAAGCGCGATCCAGCCTGCGAGCGCCGCGAACACACCTTCCATGCTGAAGATCACGGCGGCATGCGCGGGCGCCGCATCGCGTTGCGCGACCACCTGAATCGTGTAGGCCACGCCCACGGAGAGCGCGCCGCCGTAGAGGATGGCGGGTGCCGCGCGGACGATGCTGGCGAGCTGCACAGGCTCGACCACGACTCCGATGACGAGGCACACGAGCCCGCAGGCGACGAATTGCACGATCGAGAGCACGAGCGGATCGTGACGCGGCGCGTAGTGGCCCACGAGCATCACCTGAATCGAGATGACGAGCGCGCAGCCGAGCTGGTACCAGTCGCCGTACATGATCGAGAAATGCTCGTTGATGCTCAGCAGATAGAGCCCGGCGGTCGCGAGGGCCGCGCCGATCCACGTGCCGGGGCCGGTGCGGTGGCGCAGCAGCACGCCCAGCATCGGCACGATGACGACGTAGAGCGAGCTGATGAACCCCGCGTTGGCGATCTTCGTGTAGCACAGCCCGATTTGCTGCAGCGAGATGGCCACGGCGAGCACGAGCCCGAGCACCGTTCCGGCGCGCAGCAGCGCTGCGTCGAGGCGGCGCGCAGGGGGCACCCGGTCGCGTCCTTGCTGCATGCGTCCCATCGCGAAGACGAATGCCGACACGACGCCAGCGCCCAGCAGGAAGCGCAGGCCGGTGAAGAGGAACGGGCCGATGGCGTCGAGGCTCAGGCGCTGGGCGACGAACGCGGAGCCCCAGATCATGGCGGCGGCCAGCATCAGCAAATTGGCGCGCAGGTGGTGGTTGGCGGATTTCAAGCGGAATTCCCGGATTTGGCGTGATTCTGCCGGGGGAGGCAGGTGCGCAAGGCGAACAGCCGTGCGAAACCTCGATCGTATCCGAACTGAAAGCAAAATGTCTCACCCACAAGACACCGGCCCGAATACGGGTGACAAACCGCCTACGCTGCGTAATACTGCTTCGCGCGAATCGCTCGCCCAGATCGGCCAGCGGGCCGTTTCGCCGTATCGCAAAGCTCAATTCACAACGTGCCGGTCATACTTGTCAGGTTTGGGGAACAACAGATGAAAAAGATTCTCGCCTCGCTCATCGCAGCATCCGTCGCACTGATTTCGGCTCAAGCTTTTGCGCAGGAAGCATCGGGCGCCGCTGCGGCTGCACCGGCCGCTCCGGCTGCCAGCGCTCCGGCCAAGGTCACCAAAGCCAAGAAGCAGCACAAGAAGCTCAAGCACCATGGCAAGCGCGCTCCCGTGCAAGAAGCGGCTTCGGCCGCCGGCACGAGCGGCAAGGGCGCAGCGAACTAAGACGTTCGTCCACGGGTTGACCTACGGGTCGGTCCGGCGCAAAGAAAAAAGCCAGAGCATCTGCCCTGGCTTTTTTTTTGTCCCCGTTTTTCGCGCTTTATGCAGCGCTTAATCCGCACGGCAAGCGCGCGTCGTGCCGTCTGGCGTTCAAGATGCGTCGTGCGCGAGGCCGGCTTCGAGCAATTCGGTCAAAAGGCCGCTCATGCCTTGCGGATGAGCTTGCGCGCGCGTCTTCAGCTTCGCCACGAGATCGGCGTTGAGCTTGCACGCGAACGGCACGAGGCCCGCCGCCTGATCGAGCTTGCGCTGCTCGCGGCGGTCGAGCGCCGTGGGTGCCGAGCCCTTGCCGAAGCGCTCAGGGCCGGCCTTGTTCGTCGATTGCATCAGTTTCAGCGCCTTGTTTTTCTCAAGGTCGAATTTTTTCATGGCCATGGGTTCGGCTCCGAGGTTGGGCAGTGGCGCGCATTGTACGCAAACGCTCGCGCGCGTCCATCGCGGCGATGCGGATCAGGGCACGGCATCGCCGTCCGGGTCGCTCCGGTCGTCCTGCCGGGTAGCGCGCTCGCTGGCCTGCGCGCCTGGCGGCGTGCCGTTATGCGCGTCGCTGTGCGTGCCGGCTACATCGTCGATCAACGCGCGCATGCGTCGCCAGTGCGAGCCTTCCCAGAACACCCGCTCGCAGACGTCGCAGGTGACGAAACGCGTCTGCCGCTCGAATACGCCATCGGGTACGCGTGAGCGCACCTCGCCGCGCGCGATGCGCCGCAGCGGCGCATTGCACGAGAGGCATAGCCGGAACGGCTGCACGCTCGCGGCGAGATCGAGCCGCGCGAAGAGCTCGTGGAGCTGCGCGCGCGGCTTGAGCGCGCGCACGTAGCAGCCATGTGTGATGCTGCGCCGTTTGAGAAGCTCGCGATCGCGCGTGAGGACGATGCGGTGCTCCGCCGTGGCGAGCGATTCGATGGCGTCGTCGGCGAAATGGTTGTCGTAAAGAGTGTCGAATCCCACGAGCCGCAGTAGTTGTGCGAGGCCGCCCAGGTGCGCGTCGGCGATGAAGCGCAGCTCCCGCAGCGGGCTCGTGCGCACGCGCAGCAAGGGGCGGATGTCGAGTGCCTCGAACTTCGGATAGACGGCGACGCGGTCGCCGTCCGCGAGCGGATGCTCGAAACCCACCGATTCACCGTTCACGAGGATCAATTCCACTTCGGTGTGCGGCACCCCGAGCGCCTCGATCATGTGCTTTGCCGTGGCGTTGCGCGCACACGGGCAACTGAACGTGCGCCGGCGCAGCGGCCGCGCGAGAAAGTCGTTCAGCTCCTCGTAGAAGCGGAAAGTGGCGGTGACCATGGCACCAGTATCGCACCGCTGCCACGTCCCTGGCGCGGTGCGCCGCATCAGGGCCACGGGCGGCTTCGCGGTTCCCTGCAGCGGCCGGCGCACTGTGCTCTACTGCCGCTTGTCATCGTAAGAAGTCACTGTGAAAAGTCACCCGGAGGAGCAGGCGATGGATATCGGCTTTATCGGCCTTGGCGAAATGGGGGCCGCGATGGTCGCCAACTTGCTGAAAGCAGGACACGCGGTGCGCGTCTGGAACCGCACGCCGGCGAAGGCACAGGCGCTGGCTGCCGCGGGCGCGCGCGTGATCGCGTCACCGGCCGAGGCGTTTGCCGGCGATGCCGTGATTTCCATGCTCGCCGACGACGCGGCGCTGCGCGAAGTGATCGACGCCGCGTTGCTCGCGCATGCGCCGCGCGGCCTCGTGCACGTGAACATGGCGACGATTTCGGTAGCGCTCGCCGAGACGCTCGCGCGCGAGCACGCCGAGTTCGGTCTGCACTACGTCGCAGCGCCGGTGCTCGGGCGGCCCGACGCCGCGGCGGCGGCGAAGCTCACGATCATCGCGGCGGGCGCCGCCGAGGCCATCGACCGCGTGCAGTCGCTCTTCGATGCGATCGGGCAGAAGACCTGGCGCATCGGCGCGCTGCCGCAGCAGGCGAACGTGATGAAGCTCGCCGCGAACTTCATGCTGGCGGCGGCGGTGGAGACGCTCGGCGAGGCGGCGGCACTGCTGGGCGGTCACGGCGTGGCGATGCGCGATTTCCTCGACGTGATCACCGGTGGGCCGTTTCCGGGCCCGGTGTATGCAGGCTACGGCGCCATGATCGCGGAAGGCCGCTACGAGCCGGCGCTCTTCAAGGCGCGCCTTGGCCTGAAGGACGTACGGCTCGCGCTGGCCGCCGCCGACGCGGTGGCGACGCCGCTGCCCGTCGCGAGCGTGTTGCGTGACAGCCTGCTCGAAGCCGTCGCACATGGCGACGGCGAGCTTGATTTCGCGGTGCTAGGCGAGGTGGCGGCGCGCCGCGCGGGGCGCGGTTGAGCGGCGCGAGAACCGGGAGGCATCCAAAGTCGCGAAGCTCGTCGCGGGGAGACGCGGTGAATCCGGGCGCAAAAAATAGGGGCGCAAACAAGGGAGCAACGCCCCTGCGCACAGGTCAAAATCCTCAGACGACCGATCGCTGACGCACAAAGCCCGACCGGGCGGTGGTGGATAATGGGGGACGAATAAGGCGCCAGATGGCAAGGCGCCGCGCCACGTGAGCGGACGGGGAACGATGCAAACCAGTGGGAACGGAGACGGCGGATGGAGACGCGCATCCTGATCGCCGATCATGACGAGAAGTCGCTGGCAGGGCTCGGCACATTGCTCGCCGACCTCCACTACGCGACCGCCATGGCGAAAACACTCGACGACGCAGCCCAAGCCGCTGCGCGCTTCGTACCGGACGTGGCGATCGTTGCGCTGTCGCTCGCGCCCGACGGCGAGCCTGGCGCCCTCGTGCGGCGGCTGCGCGAAGCTTGCGGCGCGCACCCGCCGCTCCTGATCGCACTGGGCGGCTGGGGCGAATCGCGTCACCGTGACGAGGCGCTTGCCGCTGGCTTCGACGTGCATCTGGTGCGGCCAGTGGGGCTCGATCAGCTCACGTTCATTCTGTCGATGATCGTCCAATAGCCTCCTCGGGGGCTTCCACGGCCACCCGTCCTGCGACTCCCGGACCCGCAGTCCGTTATCCGGGTAATCCTGATGAGCGTTTTTGTTGCTTAATCGCAACGTTCAGGGTCCACACTACTTTACATGTTGCGTCGCACCAAGTAGTTCGCTATACTTGCTTCTGTCTCCTCCATGTCTCCTCTGATATGGATTCAGCCCGCCAACCATGGCGGGCTTTTTTTTGCCCGCGCAATTTGCACCATGGCAATCCGGTGAGCGCCGAAACTTCTGCAGGCGCCGCCCACGAACAAAAAAGCCCGACGCTTTGCAGCGCCGGGCTTTTCATTTTGGCCACCACGGGTGTGGCGGCGACTTACCGGGACCTCAAGCCTTCAGCCCGGTGTCCTCCGCCGCGCCGATCGCGAGATTCATGCACTGGATGGCCGCGCCCGAGGCGCCCTTGCCCAGATTGTCCAGACGCGCAACGGTCACGAACTGCTCGTCGTTGCCGAACACGAACAGGTCGACGCGATTGGTGTCGTTGTTCGCCTGGACGTCGAACATGCCCGAATCCAGGTTGGCCTCGGCGTTCAACGGCATTACGCGCACGAATTTTTCTCCGCCGTAGTACTCGGCATAGAGCGCCAGCACGTCTTCGGGCTTCGCGCGGCGCGTGAGTTGCTGCGGCGAATAATAGGTCGTGACCGCGAGGCCCTTGTAGAACGGGCCCACGATCGGCGTGAACACGGGCGAGTTCTTCAGGCCGCCGTGGAACGCCATCTCCGGCAGATGCTTGTGCGCGAGGCCGAGCGCGTAGGGGCGCGGGCTCATGAGCTTCGCGTTGCCGCCGGCTTCGTACTCCGCGATCATCTTCTTGCCGCCGCCGCTGTAGCCCGTGAGCGAGTAGGCGTGCGCCGCGAAATCGGGCGCCGCGAGCCCCGCCTCGACGAGCGGACGCATGGCCAGCACGAACGCCGAAGCGTGGCAGCCCGGTACGGCGATGCGCTTGGCGCTGCGCACGCGCTCGCGCTGGGCGCGAGTCAGTTCGGGCAGGCCGTAGGCCCAGTTGGCGTCGGTGCGAAAGGCCGTGCTCGCGTCGATGAGCACCGTGTGCTCGTTTTCGACGAGCGAGGCCGACTCGCGCGAGGCGACGTCGGGCAGGCACAGGAAAGTCACGTCGGACGCATTGATGAGACGGCGGCGTTCCTCGACATCCTTGCGCTTCGCTTCGTCGATACGCAGGATCTCGACGTCGGCGCGCTGCGACAGGTATTCGAAAATCTTCAGGCCGGTCGTGCCTTCCTGTCCGTCGACAAAAACTTTCGTGCTCATCTCGGTCTCTCTGAAACTCGGGGATTGCGGACGCTGCCTGCCGCGCCGGCGTATGTTGCCGCGCGGCGCTCACTGATGCGGCGCCGGAACGGTATTTTAAGACCGATGGCCGCCCCACGTGCGGCCATCGCCGGAAAAAATCGGGAGTAACCCGAGTAACCCATAAGGCCGGCAGCGCGCTGGAGCCTTTGGGGCGCGAAGACCTCGTGCGAGGCCCGCGGATCAGGCGGGACAGCGCGACGGCCGCCGGCGTTCAAGCCGTGGCGGCGCGCCCGGCCAGCCAGCGGGCCGTGACCGTGGCGATGCGCGTGCCGAAGGCCCGGGCGGTTTCGAGATCGCCGGCGGGCGGTGCTTCGTCTGGCGAGGCATCGGCAGGCGATTGCGCGAGCAGGCCGGTGAAGCCACCGACGAAGTTCAGATCGTTGCGCGTGGCCGCCTTGGTGTTCGAGGGCATCATGCCGGTGCCCGACCAGATCATGCTGTGCTGCATGGCGAGCGTCACGAAATACTGGATCGTCGAGAATTTGTCGCCGTTCATCGTGGCGGAGTTCGTGAAGCCCGCGGCGATCTTGTCCTTCCACTTCTGCGTGAACCAGGCCTTGGAGCTTGCGTCGGCGAACTTCTTGAAGTCGGCGGACGGCCCGCCCATGTAGGTGGGCGCGCCGAACACGATGGCGTCGGCGGCGTCGAGATCGGCCCAGCCGCGTCGTCGATCCCGGCGACCGCAAGCAGCTTCGCATCTGCGCCCGCGCTTTGCAGGCCGGCGAGCACCGCCTCGGCGAGTTTTTTCGTGTGGCCGTAGCCGCTGTGATACGCAATGACGATTCGAGACATGAATGGCTCCAACAGAAAGGTTGGACGACAGGAGGGGCCCGCGGCACCGTGACATGTTAGCTGCAGCCAAGTGTCCGAATCATGTGCAAGCGGCATGGCCGGACTGTATTTCTTGCCAAGGTGGAACCGCACCGATTCAATTGCCGTGCGGCATGCTTCGTGGTGGCATCGATGCTCGACAGTCGCGGCGACGCGGCCATGCCGGGCGCGCCGTTGTGTTGCCGCCGCCCAGTGCCTGCTCAGCGTCCGTACGTGACCGTGAGCTGCGCGCTGCCGAGCGCGGCGCCGCGGATCTCGTGATCGAACATCGTCGCGGGGCCGCTGGGGGAGAGCGCGAGCTTGTCGACGCCGAGCGCATACACGGTCACGACATAGCGGTGCGGCTTGCCCGGCGGCGGGCACGGGCCCCCGTATCCTGCGCCGCCGAAGTCGTTGCGCGCTTGCAGCGCGCCGAGCGTTTTGAGCGTGCCTGAGGCGCTGGCGTTTTCGGGGAGGGCGTTCACACGCGCGGGAATGTTGGCGACGGCCCAGTGCCACCAACCGGGGCCTGGCGCGTCAGGATCAAAGATCGTAACGGCGTAGCTACGTGTTCCTGCCGGCGGGTTGTGCCATGTCAACTGCGGTGATCGATTCGCACCCGTGCAGCCGTTATCGTTGAGTATCTGTGGCGCGCGCACCTGAGCACCATCGCGAAAGTTCGTGCTGCTGAGTGCAAACGTGCCTTGCGCGTGTGCACCCGCGCATGCCAGGGCAACGACAGCGAGGCCTGCGCCGAGGCGGTAAATCGTTCGCGCATGGATGGCGCGCGAATCATTTGCGGTCGGGAGCGGCGCGCGCGCAAGCGCATGTGCAGCCCGACAGGCAAAGTCGTGTGTGGCGCGCATAGGCCGGTTCTCCTGTATGTTTGTCAAAGACACATGACACACTGCCGACGGATTGTTTCGAATTGTGGTGTGGAACCAACTTCGTTCAATATAACGGTATTAAGCAAGCGCGTTTTGGCCGCCTGACGGCTGTGCGTACGGGGAATCGGCTATAGTCGCGTGCTTTCCTGCCCACGCGGGAAACGATCTATCGGGAATGCGGAGTTTCTCGGGCAGATAGCCGATCAGAAAGACAAGCAGGACTGTCTCCACGGAGGAGTGATGCAGCAGCCAATCAGGGTCGTAGTCGCGGACGATCATCCGGTGATCTTGTTCGGCGCGGAGCATGCGCTCCTCAAGTTTCCCGGCATCCAGGTCGTCGGCCGTGCCCGTCAGTCCACCGAGCTGATCAAGGCGCTGCAGACCACGCCGTGCGATGTGCTCGTTACCGACCTTGCCATGCCGGGTGGCCAGTACGGTGACGGCTTGCCGCTCATCGGCTACTTGCGCCGCAACTTCCCGGCCGTTCCCATCGTCGTCCTGACGATGCTCGAAAACGCGGCGCTCCTGAAGCGGCTGGGCGAGCTCGGCGTGATCGCGGTGGTCCACAAGTCCGATGACCTGAGCCATATCGGCCTCGCCGTGCAGCACGTGAGCCGCAATCTCGAGTATATGAGCCCGCAAGTGAAGGTTGCGCTCGAATCATTGCGTATCAATAGCGGCGGCAAGAACGAGGAAGTGATCCTCTCGAAGCGCGAACTCGAGGTGGTGCGGCTTTTCGTGTCCGGCATGACGATCAAGGAAATCTCCGAAAAACTCAATCGCAGCATCAAGACGATCAGCACACAGAAGAATACGGCCATGCGCAAGCTCGGGCTCGACCGTGACTCGGAGCTGTTCCAGTACGCGCAGAGCAACGGCCTGCTCAATCTCTCATCGCATGCGCGCGACGACAGCGCGGCCGGCGAAACGATGCCCTGAGCGCGCGCCGCCGCGCAGGGTTTTGCGCGAGGCATGAAAAAAGGCCATCTGCCTTGCGGGCAGATGGCCTTTTCGTTTGATCGGGGCGCGCGGGTCAGTGAATCACGCGAACCGTGCTCGCAGGCTTATTGCGGTGCCGAGGTTGCACCGCCGTGCGCTGCCGACCATTCGGCCGGCGCGTGCAGGAATTTCTCGACTTCGTCGAGCGTCTTCGTTTCGAAGTAGCCCGATTCCTTGGCGACGCGCAGCACGTCCCACCACGTGGCGAGTGCGTGCAGGTCGACGTCGATGTCCTTCAGGACAGAGACGCTTTCCTTGAAGATGTTGTAGTGGAACAGCACGAAGCAGTGGTTCACCTGCGCGCCGGCGGTGCGCAGCGCGTTGATGAAGTTGATCTTGCTGCGGCTGTCCGTGGTCAGATCCTCGACCAGCAGCACGCGCTGGCCTTCGGTGAGCAGACCTTCGATCTGCGCGTTGCGACCAAAGCCCTTCGGCTTCTTGCGCACGTACTGCATCGGCACCATCAGGCGGTCCGAGAGCCACGCCGCGAACGGGATGCCCGCGGTTTCGCCGCCGGCGACGGCGTCGATCTGCTCGTAGCCGACGTCGCGCAGGATGGTCGCTTCGGCCATTTCCATCAGGCCGCGGCGCACGCGCGGATACGAAATCAGCTTGCGGCAGTCGATATAGACCGGGCTCGCCCAGCCGGAAGTGAAGATGAAGGGCTTTTCGGCATTGAAGTGCACGGCCTTCACTTCGAGCAGCATTTTCGCGGTTGCGTCCGAGATCGTCTGGCGATCGTAGCCTGTCATGGGCGAATCCTTGGATATGAGTGGAGTGCGGGAGGTGGGCGCTCGTGTGGGCCCGGTGGCGCTGGCACGGCGAATCCGGATGGCATGCGTCGGAACTCGCGATGCGCGGCCCGGATGGCGTCGATCGTCTGAGGTTTGGCTTCAGGCGGCCCGCTCGCTCCGGACGGCTTCTCTTGCGCGCGTAGCCGGGTATTTTACCCGACTTGACGTGCGCCGACGAGTCGCACTGACGGTGTCCGCGGGCTTTGTAGGGCTGGATCGCGTGCGGCCCGCGTGCACTGGCCGCCTGGGTAGCGGACTGCGAGGTGGCCCGCGCAGTGACCCGCGAGGTGGTCCAATTCACCGGTGCCCGGCCGTCCTGTTCCGGTTGTGGCTACGCAGCTGCGCCAGTAAACTCACGCCGGTTTTCGTCGGGCCCGCGCCCAGCAAAGGATTGTCCGCATGACTGCCGCTTCCCGCCCCGAACCTCGCCCCGAGCCGCCTTCCGAGTCCTCCGGGCTCACGCCTGCCGATACCGCCATCGCGCCCGCCGCCATTCCGCACACGAGCGAAACCATCCACGCGGCGTCCCCGAGCGGCCATGCCGTGCGTGCGCTCATCGCCTCGGTGCTCGGCTATGCGATGGACGGCTTCGATCTGCTGATGCTCGGCTTCATGCTGCCCGCCATCAGCGCGGATCTGCATCTTTCGGGCGCGCAGGCCGGCTCGCTCGTCACGTGGACGCTTGTCGGCGCGGTCGCGGGCGGCATCGTGTTCGGGCTGCTCTCGGACCGCTTCGGGCGCGTGCGCGTGCTCACCTGGACGATCCTGGTGTTCGCCGTCTTCACCGGACTATGCGCACTCTCGCGCGGCTATGCCGACCTGCTCGTCTACCGGACGATCGCCGGCATCGGGCTCGGCGGCGAGTTCGGCATCGGCATGGCGCTGGTCGCCGAGGCATGGCCCGCCAGGCTGCGCGCGCGAGCGTCGTCGTATGTCGGGTTGGGCTGGCAAGTGGGCGTGCTCGCCGCGGCGCTGCTCACGCCGTGGCTCTTGCCCGTGATCGGCTGGCGCGGCATGTTCGCGATCGGGCTCCTGCCTGCCGTGGTGTCGTTCGTCGTGCGGCGGGGCGTGGAAGAGCCCGAGCTCTTCGTCGCGCATCGGGCGCGGGTTGTACAAATGCAGACGCAGACGCAGACGCAGACGCAGACGCAGACGCACGAACGAGCGTACGCGCGCGGCGCATGGTTGCGCGCGCTCGGCCTGCTGGTCGCCGACGCCCGCACGGCGCGCGCGAGCTTCGGCGTGGCGGTGCTCTGCTCGGTGCAGAACTTCGGCTACTACGGGCTGATGATCTGGCTGCCCGCCTACTTTTCGAAATCCTTTGGCTACTCGCTTACGAAGTCCGGCCTCTGGACTGCCGCGACCGTCGCCGGCATGGCGCTCGGCATCTGGCTGTTCGGCGTGGCGGCCGACCGCTTCGGGCGTCGGCCCGCGTTCCTGTTCTATCAGGTTGGCGCGGTGGCGATGGTGTTCGTCTACGCGCACCTGAGCACGCCATTCGCGCTGCTGATTGGCGGCGCGGCCATGGGCGTGTTCGTGAACGGCATGATCGGCGGCTACGGCGCGCTCATTTCGGAGCTCTATCCGACGGCCGCGCGCGCCACCGCGCAGAACGTCCTCTTCAATATCGGTCGCGCCGTAGGCGGCTTCGGGCCGCTCGCGGTCGGCGCGATGGCGGCCCGCTACTCGTTCACGGCGGCGCTTGGCATGCTTGCGGCGATCTATGTGCTGGATATTCTCGCGACGCTCTTTCTGATTCCTGAGCGACGCGGCGCCGCGCTCGAATAACGGCCGAAATACCCCCGAAACGGGCAGTATCGGCTCACGGGGTGCGGCGCAGCGCCGCATCCCGCATCGAATCGGGCCTCGCAAGTGGCGCTCCATCACGGTCGTTTGGGGGCCGCATGAGACACGGCAGGACCCAGACTCCGCGGCCATTCGCGCACGCGACAAATTCCCGGTATCAGTCTTTGACCCGACTCGCCGCAATCATGGCGAGGTGTACACTAATCCCCCGCCATTTCGCCCGCGCCGTTTCGCCTATGGTTCGGATCTGCCGCCGCCGCTGCATTTGCCGCCTGGGCGCCGGACCTGTCACCGTCGAAGGCTTCGAGCGTCGCGCGAACCGGCGGGTCTACTAATTAAAATCTCTCGTCTCTCACGTCCTGGCAGGCCCGAAAATGGATGAACAACTGAAGCAAAGCGCGCTCGCGTATCACCAGAATCCGAAGCCCGGCAAGATTTCGGTCACGCCGACCAAACCGCTCTCCAACCAGCTCGACCTCTCGCTCGCGTATTCGCCGGGCGTCGCGGCCGCATGCATGGCGATCTACGATGAGCCGCTCGACGCGCAGAAGTACACCTCGCGCGCCAACCTCGTCGGCGTCGTGACCAACGGCACGGCCGTGCTCGGTCTCGGCAACATCGGCCCGCTCGCGGCCAAGCCCGTGATGGAAGGCAAGGGTTGCCTCTTCAAGAAGTTCGCCGGCATCGACGTGTTCGACATCGAGCTTTCGGAGAACGATCCGGACAAGCTCGTCGAAGCCATCGCCATGCTCGAGCCCACGCTCGGCGGCATCAACCTCGAAGACATCAAGGCGCCGGAGTGCTTCTACATCGAGCAGAAGCTGCGCGAGCGCATGAAGATTCCCGTCTTCCACGACGACCAGCACGGCACGGCCATCATCGCTTCGGCCGCCATCCTCAACGGCCTGAAGGTCGTCGGCAAGGATCTCGGCAGCGTGAAGCTCGTGTGCTCGGGCGCGGGCGCGGCGGCCATCGCGTGTCTGGACCTGCTCGTGAAGCTGGGTCTGAAGAAAGAGAACATCCTCGTCGCCGACTCGAAGGGCGTGATCTACGAAGGTCGCGGCAACCTCGATCCGTCGAAGGCGCGCTACGCCGCCAACACCGAGGCACGCACGCTCGGCGACGCCAGCAAGGGCGCCGACGTGTTCCTCGGCTGCTCGAGCGCCGGTGTGCTCAAGCCCGAGATGGTCAAGGAGATGGCGGACAAGCCGCTGATCCTCGCGCTCGCGAATCCGGAGCCGGAAATCCGCCCGGAAGAGGCGAAGAAGGTGCGTCCGGATGCGATCATCGCCACGGGCCGTTCGGACTATCCGAACCAGGTCAACAACGTGCTGTGCTTCCCGTTCATCTTCCGCGGCGCACTGGACGTGGGCGCGACCACCATCACGGAAGAGATGAAGCTCGCGTGCGTGCGCGCGATCGCGGAACTGGCCGAAGAAACCGATCAGGGCGACGAAGTGGCGAAGGCCTATGAAGGCCACACGCTCGAATTCGGCCCGGAATACCTGATTCCGAAGCCCTTCGATCCGCGCCTCATTATCAAGATCGCGCCGGCTGTTGCGCAAGCCGCGATGGATTCGGGCGTGGCGACGCGCCCGATCGCCGACATGGACGCGTACCGCGAGCAGCTCGGCGCGACCGTTTACCGTTCGGGCATGGTGATGCGTCCGGTGTTCGCGGCGGCGAAGGCCAACTGCGCGCGCATCGTGTTCGCCGAGGGTGAAGACGAGCGCGTGCTGCGCGCCGCGCAGTTCGTGCTCAACGAGAAGATCGCGAAGCCGATCATCGTGGGCCGTCCGTCCGTAGTGGAAATGCGACTGAAGAAGATGGGCTCGAAGCTGCGCCCGGGCACCGACTTCGAGATCGTCGATCCGGAAGACGATCCGCGCTTCCAGAAGAGCTGGCAGGCCTATCACGAGATTGGCGCGCGCAATGGCATCACGCCCGAGGTCGCGAAGGCATCGGTGCGCAAGTTCAACACGCTGATCGGCGCGATCCTCGTGCACCTGGGCGACGCGGACGGCATGATCTGCGGTCTCGTGAACAGCTTCGACTATCACCTCAAGTACATCGAGCAGGTGCTGGGCAAGGCCGCCGACGCCGACAACTACGCGGCGATGAACCTGCTGATGCTGCCGGGCCGCAACCTGTTCATCAGCGACACCTACGTGAATGAAGTGCCGAGCGCCGAGCAGCTCGCCGACATGACGGTCCTCGCGGCGCGCGAGATCGAGAAGTTCGGCATCACGCCGAAGGTGGCGCTGCTCTCGAGCTCGAACTTCGGCAGCGTGCGTTCGTCGACCTCGCAGCGCATGCAGGCCGCGCGTCAGCTGATCGCGCAACGCGCGCCGCAGCTCGAAGTGGACGGTGAAATGCACGGCGATGCGGCGCTCTCCGAGCTGATCCGCAAGCAGTCGTTCCCGGGCACGACGCTCACGGGCGAAGCGAACCTGCTGATCATGCCGAACGTGGAAGCGGCGAACATCGCGTACAACCTGCTGAAGGTGGTGGGCGGCGAAGGCGTGACGGTGGGTCCGTTCCTGCTGGGCGCTTCGAAGCCGGTGCACATCCTTACGCCGGCGGCGACGGTGCGACGCATCATCAACATGACGGCGGTGGCTTCGGCGAATGCCACGGTGAACAAGGCTGCGCGTTAAGCGCGGTGTTGCGAAGCCGTTGAGGCGGCGGCGCGCCGCTGGCCGCACGAATGAGAAGGGCGCTCCGCTTTTAGCGGAGCGCCCTTCGTTTTTTACGCCTTCGTCACGAAGGCCAGGATCAGGCCAAAATCAAGCCACGTGCCGCGCCGCCCCGTTCTCCGGCGAGCGCCACTTCGCGAGCAGCGTTGTCCAT
This sequence comes from Paraburkholderia sp., assembly GCA_035277805.1. Taxonomy (GTDB): domain Bacteria; phylum Pseudomonadota; class Gammaproteobacteria; order Burkholderiales; family Burkholderiaceae; genus Paraburkholderia. The sequence continues at coordinate 20,132 of DATEJU010000220.1, forward strand.
TTCGCGCGCGTGGCCTTGAGGTTGTTCTCCTTCACGTGGCCGTAGCCGCGAATCGCATCGGGCAGATTCGCGAGCTCGAGCGCGAGTGGGAGGTTCGCCTCGCTCAATCCGCCGATGATTTCGCGCACGAGCGCCTCGTACTCGCCGATCAACGCACGCTCGTGGCGGCGCTCCTCGGTACGCCCGAACGGATCGATCGCCGTGCCGCGCAAGAACTTGAGCTTCGCGAGCACGCGCAAGGCCGTGAGCATGTGCGGACCGTACTGCTTCTTCACCAGATGACCCTTGTCGTCGTGTTTCGCGAACGACGGCGGCGCAAGATGGAAGTTGAGCTTCCAGTCGCCCTCGAAGCTCGCCTTCAGCTTCTCGACGAACGCCGGATCGGCATAGAGGCGCGCGACCTCGTATTCGTCCTTGTACGCCATCAGCTTGTGCAGGTTCTTCGCCACGGCTTCGGTGAGCGGCTGAGCGTTCAGGCCGCCATCGGGACGATCGAGCTTCGCTTCGGCGCGCCGCACTTCGTCGACGAACGCACGATAGCGCTGCGCGTAGGCTTTGTTCTGATACGCGGCCAGATACTGCGCGCGCTTTTCGATGAGCGTGTCGAGCGACTTGGCCGTATGCAGCGAGACGATCTTCGCGCCCTCTGCATGGGCGTTTTGCGCGGGCTGCTTCACCAACCGGTCCACGGCCTCGCGGTCGTGCGCGACGCGCCGGCCCCATTCGAACGCCGCGAGGTTCTTCTCGACCTGCACCGCATTCAGCTCGACCGCGCGCGTGAGCGACTCGTGCGTGAGCGGCAGCCAGCCGCGTTGCCAGGCGTAGCCGAGCACGAACGGATTCGTGTAGATCGCGTCGCCGAGCAGCGCGAGCGCATAGCGGTTCGCATCGACGGTTGCGACTTTGTCGGTGCCTGCCGCCGCGCGCACATCGGCTTCGGTGTTGGAGCCCGGGAACTGCCACTGCGGGTTCTTGATGAATTCGGCCGTGGGCGTGGGTGCGCTGTTGAGCACGACATGCGTTTCGCCTTCGTGCATGCGCGAGACGCAGTCGTCGCTGGCGGTCACGATGGCGTCGCAGCCGATCACGAGCTTCGCTTCACCCATGGCGATGCGCGTCGCGTGGATGTCGGTCGGGCGATTGGCGATCTGCACGTGGCTCATCACCGCGCCGCCCTTTTGCGCGAGGCCGGTCACGTCGAGCACCGTCACACCCTTCGCCTCGAGGTGCGCGGCCATGCCGAGCAGTGCGCCGATCGTCACGACGCCGGTGCCGCCCACACCCGTCACGAGCACGCCGTAGGGCTGCCCGATCGCGGGCACGTCGGGTATCGGCACGGGCGGCATCGCGTCGCTCACGACGCTGTTCGATTTGGGCTTGCGCAACTGGCCGCCCTCGACCGTGACGAAGCTCGGGCAGAAGCCCTTCACGCACGAGAAGTCCTTGTTGCAGGTGGACTGGTTGATCTGGCGCTTCGTGCCGTATTCGGTGTCGAGCGGCTCGACGCTCAGGCAATTCGACTGCACGGAGCAGTCGCCGCAGCCTTCGCAGACGGCCTCGTTGATGACGACGCGCTTCGCCGGATCCGGATACGTGCCGCGCTTGCGGCGGCGGCGTTTCTCGGTCGCGCAGGTCTGATCGTAGATCAGGATGGTCGTGCCGGGAACCTCGCGCAACTCGCGCTGGATGGCGTCGAGCTGATCGCGGTGGTGAATCGTCACGCCCGGTGCGAGCGTGGTCACGCTCTGATACTTCTGCGGCTCGTCGGTCACGATCACGATCTTCGCCGCGCCTTCGGCGGCGAGCTGATGCGTGATCTGCGGCACGGTGAGCACGCCGTCCACGGGCTGGCCGCCCGTCATGGCGACCGCATCGTTATAGAGGATCTTGTAGGTGATGTTCGCCTTCGAGGCGATTGCCGCCCGGATCGCCAGCAGGCCCGAGTGGAAGTAGGTGCCGTCGCCCAGGTTCGCGAACACGTGCTTGTCGTTCGTGAAAGGTGCCTGGCCGACCCACGCCACGCCTTCGCCGCCCATCTGGCTGAAGGTGCTCGTGTTGCGGTCCATCCACACGGTCATATAGTGGCAGCCGATGCCGGCCATCGCGCGCGAGCCCTCGGGCACGTTGGTCGACGTGTTGTGCGGGCAGCCCGAGCAGAACCACGGCTTGCGCTCGGCCTGCACGCGCGGCTTCGCGAGCGCCTTTTCCTTTGCCTCGATCACGGCGATGCGCGAAGCAATGCGCGCGCGCACGTCCGAGGGCATTTCGAACTTGTCGAGGCGCGTGGCGATGGCCTTGGCGATGATCGCGGGCGAGAGCTCGTAGTGCGCGGGCAGCAGCCAGTTGCCCATCGGCACCGACCATTCGCCGCCGGCGCCGTCCTTTTCGTCGAACTTGCCGTACACGCGCGGACGCTGCGCATCGGGCCAGTTGTACAGCTCTTCCTTGATCGCGTATTCGAGGATCTGGCGCTTTTCCTCGACCACGAGGATTTCCTCGAGCCCGCGTGCGAACGCATGCGCGCCCTGGGCTTCGAGCGGCCACACGCAGCCCACCTTGTAGAGCCGCAGGCCGATGCGCGAGCAGGTTTCGTCGTCGAGGCCGAGGTCGGTGAGCGCCTGGCGCACGTCCAGATAGGCCTTGCCGCCGGTAATGATGCCAAAGCGCGCATGCGGCGAATCGATCTCGATGCGGTCGAGCTTGTTGGCGCGCACGTAGGCGAGGCCCGCGTACCACTTGTAATCGAGCAGACGCGCTTCCTGCACGAGCGGCGGATCGGGCCAGCGGATGTTCAGGCCGCCCTCGGGCATCACGAAGTCTTCGGGCAGGATGATCTGGGTGCGGTGCGGATCGATCTCCACCGATGCCGACGATTCCACCACGTCGGTCACGCACTTCATCGCGACCCAGAGGCCCGAATAGCGGCTCATCGCCCAGCCGTGCAGGCCGAAGTCGAGATATTCCTGCACGTTCGAGGGGAACAGCACCGGCAGGCCGCAGGCCTTGAAGAGGTGCTCGGACTGGTGCGCGAGCGTGGACGACTTGGCGGCGTGGTCGTCGCCGGCGAGCACGAGCACACCGCCGTGGCGCGACGAGCCGGCGGAATTGCCGTGCTTGAAGACGTCGCCGCTGCGGTCGACGCCGGGGCCCTTGCCGTACCACATCGAAAACACGCCGTCGTATTTCGCTGATGGGTACAGGTTCACTTGCTGCGAACCCCAGACGGCGGTCGCGGCGAGGTCTTCGTTGACGCCGGGCTGAAATACGATTTGATGGGCGGCGAGATGCTGCTTCGCTTTCCAGAGGGACTGATCGAGGCCGCCCAGTGGCGAGCCGCGATAGCCCGAGATGAACCCCGCGGTATTGAGGCCGGCGGCCTTGTCGCGTTCCTGCTGGAGCATCGGCAGACGCACCAGCGCCTGGATGCCGCTCATGTACGCGCGGCCGCGTTCGAGGGTGTATTTATCGTCGAGCGTGACGGAAGCGAGTGCGGCTTCGAGCGAAGCGCGCTGACCTGCGTCTAGCGGGGCATTCATTATGTGTCTTCCTCCA
>DATEJU010000221.1:0-9940 GCA_035277805.1 Paraburkholderia sp.
AAAGGACAAGAGACAGAAGGTTGAAGTGAACCTTCATCTGAAAGGCAAGGATATTTTCGTGGAGAGCGCAAACGGCGACATGTACGCCGCCATCGATCTCGTGGTCGACAAGCTCGATCGCCAGGTCGTGCGTCACAAGGATCGGCTGCAGGGGCATCAGCACGAGTCGCTCAAGTATCAGCCGGCTGCCCCGATCGAAGTCCCGCCGCAATGATGCGCTAAATCCCCGGGGCTGCAGATGCGGCCCCGATTGAAAAGCGCCAACAAAAGTGCATACGCGGCCCCCGAACCGGCCGCAAACGGAGCCGCCCTTGCCGGGCGGCTTTTTTGATGGGGGACCAGGTATGAACGATCGGCATCGAACGGTGCTCAGGGGTGCAACCGTGCAACAATGGTTGCGCCGATGCATGGCGCATCGCACCATCGGCCAGTACGCTTGTTCTATAATGGTCCAGTCGCTTTCGGGGTAATACGTCCCCACGGTCCCGGCACCGCGCTGGTTGAGCCTGGCGAGGCGCTGGCTGCGCAGGGTTTCCCTTGCGCGCAACGGCATGCCGCCTCGCGCATCAGCCGCGCCGATTGTCGGTGTGAGGAGCATTCAGGCCACGTTTTCGCCTGCCAACATGAATCGTTTAGCCAAAATACTTCCCATCGAGAACGTCGTCGCCGGCCTGTCCGTCACCAGCAAGAAACGCGTCTTCGAACAAGCTGGCCTGATCTTCGAAAACCAGAACGGCATTGCACGCAGCACGGTTACGGACAATCTGTTCGCGCGCGAGCGCCTCGGCTCCACCGGTCTAGGTGAAGGCGTGGCCATTCCGCACGGACGCATCAAGGGCCTGAAGCAGCCGCTCGCCGCCTTCGTGCGCCTTGCCGAGCCGATTCCCTTCGAAGCACCGGACGGCCAGCCCGTCTCGCTCCTCATCTTCCTGCTCGTGCCGGAACAGGCCACGCAGCAGCACCTCGAAATTCTGTCCGAGATCGCCCAACTGCTGTCGGATCGCGAAACACGCGAGCGGCTGCACACGGAGGAAGATCGCGAGACGTTGCATCGTCTGCTCACCCAGTGGCAACCTTGATGTAACGCGCGGCCCCAGATGTAACTCGTGGTTTTTCGCGCATTCTGCGCCAGGGACTCATGGACACTTCCAGCATCAACGCCCAAAGCATCTTCGACGACAACGCCACCATGCTGAAGCTCAGCTGGCTGACGGGGCACGAAGGCTGGGAACGCGGCTTTTCGGCCGAAACGGTGGCAACGGCGACGGCAAGCGCGGACCTCGTTGGCCACCTGAACCTGATTCACCCGAACCGCATCCAGGTGCTCGGCGACGCCGAGGTCCACTACTACCAGCGCCAGACCGACGAAGACCGCTCGCGCCATATGGCCGAGCTCATCGCGCTCGAGCCGCCGTTCCTCGTGGTCGCCGACGGCATGACCGCGCCGCCCGAACTGGTGCTGCGCTGCACGCGCTCCTCCACGCCGCTCTTCACGACGCCCATGTCGGCGGCCACGGTGATCGACAGCCTGCGCCTCTACATGTCGCGCATCCTCGCGCCGCGCGCGACGCTGCACGGCGTGTTTCTCGACATTCTCGGCATGGGCGTGCTGCTCACTGGCGATTCGGGCCTTGGCAAGAGCGAGCTCGGGCTCGAGCTCATCAGCCGCGGCCATGGCCTCGTGGCCGACGATGCCGTGGATTTCGTGCGCCTCGGCCCCGATTTCGTCGAGGGCCGCTGCCCGCCGCTCCTGCAGAATCTGCTCGAAGTCCGCGGCCTGGGTCTGCTCGACATCAAGACGATCTTCGGCGAGACCGCGGTGCGCCGGAAGATGAAGCTCAAGCTCATCGTGCAACTGGTGCGCCGGCCCGACGGCGAATTCCAGCGCCTGCCGCTGGAAAGCCAGACGGTGGACGTGCTCGGGCTGCCGATCAGCAAAGTCACGATCCAGGTGGCAGCGGGCCGCAACCTTGCGGTGCTCGTCGAAGCCGCCGTGCGCAATACCATTCTGCAATTGCGCGGCATCGACACCCTGCGCGACTTCATGGACCGTCAGCGCCTCGCCATGCAGGACCCGGACAGCCAGTTCCCCGGCAAGCTGATCTGATGCGCCGCGCGGCGTCCTGCCGCGTGTGCCCCATACAACCCGTACCGCCTCATACGTCCCCTGCGCGGCCATCGTCGCGCCGTGGCCGGCGCTCCCGGCCGCTTTGTCGCCGATTCGCTGCCGCTTTCCGGCCCATTGCGCGCGACCATGACACATGATGCGCCTCGGGAGCGTCATACCGCTGCGCAGATCGGATGCTATGATGACCCAATCGGGTTCATCCACTTTCCCATGCGTATCATTCTGATCACCGGCATCTCGGGTTCCGGCAAGTCAGTGGCGCTGAATGCGCTCGAAGATGTCGGCTACTTCTGCGTCGACAATCTGCCACCGCGCTTTTTGCCACAGCTCGCCCAATATCTCTCCGAAGACGGCTACGAGCGTCTCGCGGTGGCGATCGACGCGCGCTCGAGTTCCTCGTTCGAAGATATGCCGGAGATGATCCGCGACCTCGCGCGCGAGCACGACGTGCGCGTGCTGTTTCTCAATGCGAGCACGCAATCGCTCATCCAGCGCTTTTCAGAGACTCGCCGCCGCCACCCCCTCTCCGGGTCCGTCGCGCACGACGCCAACGTCGGCATGCTCAAGTCGCTCGAAGAAGCGATCGAGCACGAGCGCGAACTGGTCGCGAATCTGGCCGAATTCGGCCATCAGGTCGACACGAGCAATCTGAGCGCGAACGCGCTGCGCCAGTGGATCAAGGTGTTCGTAGAAGGCGGGCGCGGCTCGCTCATGCTCACGTTCGAATCGTTCGGCTTCAAGCGCGGCGTGCCGCTCGACGCGGACCTCGTGTTCGACGTGCGCACGCTGCCGAACCCGCACTACGATGCCCGTCTACGCCCGCTCACCGGGCTCGATGAACCCGTGATCGAGTTTCTCAACGCGCAGCCGGCCGTCCACACAATGATCGACGACATCTACGCGTTCGTCGCGAAGTGGCTTCCGCATTTCCGCGACGACAACCGCAGCTATCTGACCGTCGCGATCGGCTGCACCGGCGGCCAGCATCGCTCGGTCTACATTGCCCAGACGCTCGCCACGCGCTTTGCAGGCGAGTCGAACGTCATCGTGCGTCACCGCGACGCGCCACTCGACGTCGGAGAATCGTCCCGGCTGATCGCCTAACCGGCCCGCACGCGGGCCTTGACCGAAAGCGTTGCGCCATGTCCTCTTCTCCTGCCGTGCTCGCCGATTTGCCGCTCTTTCCGCTGCATACGGTGCTCTTCCCCGGCGGCCTGTTGCCGCTGAAGATCTTCGAAGCGCGTTATCTGGACATGGCGCGCGAGTGTCTGCGCGAGAAAACGCCGTTCGGCGTATGCCTGCTCAAGAGCGGCGCCGAAGTCGCGCAGCCCGACGAAACCGCGGCGGTACCCGAAAGCGTGGGCTGCCTCGCCGAAATCGAACAGTGCGACGTCGAAACGTTCGGCATGCTGCTCATTCGCGCGCACGGCACGCGGCGCTTCAGGCTGCTTTCGCATCGCGCGCAAGCCGACGGCTTGCTGGTCGGCATGGCCGAGCCGCTGCCCGATGACATCCCACTCGAAGGCTCGCAGCATCTCGCGCGCTTTGGCGCGTGCGCGGAGGTGCTGGAGCGCATCATCGCGACAATACGCGAGCGCGATCCGGCGAGCCTGCCGTTCGCGGAGCCATTCCGCTTCGACGATCCGTCGTGGGTCTCGAACCGCCTCGCGGAAGTCCTGCCGATTGCGTTGCGCGCGCGTCAGAAGCTGATGGAGCTCAACGACGCCGGTGCGCGCATCGACGTCGTGCATCACTACATGCAGCAGCATCAGTTGCTGTAACGCGACTTTCGTCGCGCCGCGGCTTGCGGCTGCTTGTTGCGGCTTGTTGCCGGTTATCGCCTGCGCTCTTGCCTCAGATCAGCGAGCCACGCAAGCCGTCGAGCAGCTTGCGCACCGGCGCGGGCACACCATAGGCGTCTATCTCACGCAGCGCAACCCACACCGTTTCCGCCTCGTTCGCCGCGGGCGCGGCGCCCTTGGGCTCGAATTCGACCACGCGTGGCTCGATGTCGAGCTTGAAGTGCGTGAACGTGTGCGTGAGCGGTGCAAGCGGCGAGGCCTTCGCGCTCGCGCCGAACATCCGCGCGCGATCGGCCAGCGCCGCTTCATCCGCGGCTTCGGGCAGGCTCCACAGGCCGCCCCAGATACCCGTGGGCGGGCGTTTCTCCAGCATCACCGCATCGCCGTCGAGCAGCACGAGCATCCACGTGCGCCGCGTGGGCACGGCCTTCTTCGGACGCGCCGCGGGCAACTGGCGCTGACGGCCCGTCGTCTTCGCCACGCAATCGCCCGCGAAAGGGCAGCGCTCGCAATCAGGCTTGCCGCGCGTGCACAGCGTCGCGCCGAGATCCATCAGGCCTTGCGTATAGGCGCTCACGTCGGCGTCGCCGGCATCGGCGCCCGGCACGAGCGACTCGGCGAGCGCCCACATGGCGTTCTCCACGCGCTTCTCGCCGGGAAAGCCTGCCACGCCGAACACGCGCGCCAGCACGCGCTTCACGTTGCCGTCGAGGATCGTCGCGCGCGCGCCGAACGCAAACGACGCGATCGCTGCCGCCGTCGAGCGGCCGATGCCGGGCAAGTCGGCGAGCCCTTCGACTGTCGAGGGAAACCGGCCACCATGCTCCTCGGCCACCACCTGCGCGCATCGGTACAGATTGCGCGCACGCGAGTAGTAGCCAAGCCCGGCCCAGAGCGCCATCACGTCGTCGATGGGTGCGGCGGCAAGCGCCTCGACAGCAGGAAAGCGCTCGAGAAATCGCGCGTAGTACGGAATCACCGTGGAAACCTGCGTCTGCTGCAGCATGATTTCCGAGAGCCAGATGCGATAGGGGTCGCGCGTGTTCTGCCATGGCAGATCGTGGCGGCCATGCTCGCGCTGCCACGCGATCAGGCGCGGCGCGAAGCTCGCGAGCAGATCGGAAGGATACGTGCCGGGAGCGATTTCGGTAGAAGCGGATGAAAGATACATGGAAGAGCTTGCAGGAAGGGCTTGCAATCAGCGCTGGCAGCGCGGACAGAAATAAGTGGACCGCTGGCCCTGCACGATCTGCTTGATCGGCGTGCCGCATACGCGGCAGGGCTGGCCGGCGCGGTCATAAACGAAGTATTCGAGCTGAAAGTACCCACTTTCGCCGTTACTGCCGACGAAATCGCGCAACGTACTGCCGCCCTTCTCGATCGCCGAGGCCAGCACGGCGCGCACGGCGTCCGCGAGCAATTCGTAGCGCGCGAGCGAGACACGGCCAGCGGCCGTGGTCGGCCGGATACCTGCGCGAAAAAGACTTTCCGACGCGTAGATATTGCCAACGCCCACCACGATGTCGCCGGCGAGCAGTGCCTGCTTGACAGAAACCTTGCGGCCACGCGTCTCGCGAAACAGCAGTGCGCCGGAGAATGCGGGCGTGAACGGCTCGATGCCGAGATTCGCAAGGAGCGGATGGCCGAGCACGTCGCCCGCCTCGCGTGGATGCCAGAGCACGGCGCCAAAGCGGCGCGGGTCGCGAAAACGCAGCGTGAAGTCATCGAAGAGCCAGTCGACGTGATCGTGCTTCTGCGCAGCCGGAGGCTTTGGAAGATTGCGTAACACGCGCAGCGTGCCGGTCATGCCAAGATGCACGATGAACCAGCCCTCATCGACCTCGAACAGCAGATACTTGCCACGTCGGCCCACGGAACGGATCGTGCGTCCACGCAGCGTACGTGCGAGCGTGGCCGGCACGGGCCAGCGCAGGGCCGGATTGCGCACGTCGACGCGCTCGACGCGGCGGCCCGCGACCCACGGCTCGATGCCCCTGCGGGTCACTTCAACTTCTGGCAGTTCTGGCATGTCTAAAGGCTTGTGAGGTTGTGCCGGGACGATCCGGCGAGCGTAACAGGGCTGGTCTGCAACTTGCGTCATCGTTGTGCGCGTATTGTATCCAGCGCGTTACAATCGACCGAAACATTCGACGGAATTCCATGGAACTGTCTTTCGTAAAGCTGTTTGCGAAGCGCTCGCGTCAGGGATCCAGCGCAGAGTTCAAAGCGGGATCGAAAGCGGCGGCGCCGCGTCTGCGCGCAGCGTCGCCGCTGCGTGCGCCCGGACCCCGGCGCCTGATCGGCGCGGCGGTGCTCGCTGCGTGGGCGTTGACCACGTCGAGCGCGTATGCACAGGATCAGGCCCCCGGCTCGGACGACACTTCCGTCACCATGCCGGATGCGTTCGGGCCCGCCTCGCCGGACGAGATGAAGGACCTGCCGAGCGTCCCGCTCACGAGCCAGATCGTCTTCCAGGTGCTCGCCGCCGAAATCGCGCTGCAGCGCAATCAACCGGCGCCGGCCTATCAGACCTATCTGGCACTCGCCCGCGACACGCACGATCCGCGCATGGCGCAACGTGCGACGGAAATCGCGCTCGCGGCGCAAAGCCCCACCGACGCGCTCACCGCCGTGCAACTCTGGCAGCAGTACGCGCCGGATTCGGAGCGCGCGGCGCAACTCGACGCATCGTTGCTCGTGCTCGCCGGCAAGCCCGCCGACGCGCAGCCGCTGCTCGCACGCGAACTGGCGCGCGTGCCGGCCGACAGCCGCGGCCAGGCGCTGCTTTCGCTGCAGTTGCTGCTCTCGCGCGGCCCGAATCGCGCGGGCGGTCTCGACACGCTCAAGGCGCTGCTCAAGGACGACATGAACCGCCCCGAGGCGCAACTCGCCCTCGGCCGCCAGGAGCTGCTCGTCGACGACGTACCCGCCGCGCGCAAAGCGTTCGAGCAGGCGCTCGCCATCAAGGCCGATTACCTGCCCGCCGCGCTGATGCTCGCGCAGATGGGGCCGGAGGAGCGCCAGGAAGGCATCGCGTCGATCGAGAAATATGTTCAGCAGAATCCGAAGTCGCGCGAAGGACGTCTTGCGCTCGCGCAAACCTACCTCGCCGCCGACCGCCTCGACGACGCGAAAAAGCAGTTCGAAATCCTGCACAAGGCCAACTCGACGGACCTGATGCCGCTGATGGCGCTCTCGCTCATCGACGTGCAGCAGAAGAAGTACGACGAGGCCAGGCAGTATCTGATGCAGTACTCGCAGGTGGCGGAGAAAACGCCGGGTGCGGACCCGGGCCAAGGCTACATTTATCTCGCGCAGCTCGCCGCCGAGCAGAAAGACGACGCCGGCGCGCAGCAGTGGCTCGACAAGATCCAGCCCAACAGCCAGCAATACGTGCCCGCGCAAATCACGCGCGCACAGATGCTCGACAAGCAGGGCAAGATCGACGACGCACGCCGCCAGCTCGCGAGCATCCAGGCCGACGACCCGCGCGACCAGGCGCTGATCGCGCGCACGGACGCCTCCATCCTGTTCGATGCGAAGCGCTATCCGGAAGCCGAGGCGCGCCTGGCCAAAGCCACGGCCGACTTCCCGGACGACCCCGATCTCACCTATGACTACGCCATGGCCGCCGAGAAGAACGGTCATTACGAAGTCATGGAAGCGCAGTTGCGCAAGCTGATCAAGACGCAGCCGGACAACCCTCAGGCCTACAACGCGCTTGGCTACTCGCTGGCAGACCGCAATTTGCGCCTGCAGGAAGCGGACAAGCTCGTCGAAAAAGCATCGGCGCTCGCACCGGACGACGCGTTCATCATGGACAGCGTGGGCTGGGTGAAATACCGCATGGGCGACAACGCCGACGCCATCAAGCTGCTGCGCAAGGCCTACAGCCTGCAGCCGAATGCCGAGATCGGCGCGCACCTCGGCGAAGTGCTGTGGAAGAACGGCGACCAGGCCGGTGCGCTCCAGGCCTGGCGCGAAGCGCGCAAGCTCGAACCCGATAACGACACACTCCTGAAGACGCTCAAGCGCTTCCAGGTCAACGATCTCTGATGGCTGAATTTCATCTGCATCCCCGCCCCACCGCCGCTGCCGCCGTATTGGCGAGATCCGTCTCGCGTGTGATCCGGGGGCCGGCCATCCGGCGGCCAGCGCTGGGCGTGGCGGCGGCCGCTCTGCTCACCCTCGCTGGCTGCGCGACGCAACCGCCGCAAGAACCGTCCACCGCACGCGCCACGACTTCGCTCACCACGCAAACGAACCGCGCCTACCACGGCCGCTTCTCCGTTGAGTACAACGACCAGAACGGCCAGCAGCGCAACGCCTATGGCAATTTCGACTGGCACGAAGCCGACTCGACGGTGACGCTGCAACTGCTCAATCCGCTTGGGCAGACGCTTGCCATCGTCACGTCGTCGCCGGCCGCCGCCACGCTCGAACTGCCGAACAAGCAGCCGCTCACCGCCGACAACGTCAGCACGCTGATGCAGCAGGCGCTCGGCTTCGCGCTGCCCGTGGAGGGCTTGCGCTACTGGCTGCAGCCATCGGTCGCGCCCACTTCGCGCGCGCACACCACGCCCGATCCGAAAGATCCGCAGCGTCTCGCGCAGATCCAGCAGGACGGCTGGACCATCGACTATCTCGCCTACGCAGAAGCACCCGCCACCGGCGTCAAGCGCGTGAACCTCACGCGCGAAGATCCGCCGCTTCAAATCAAGCTCGTGCTCGACCAGTAAAGGAATCGCGTCCGGTGACGGCAGGCGCGATGCGCTTGCCGTCGCGGGGCGACCAGCATCATGACCGAAACTCAGGACTCGCTGCGCGACTGCCTCGCGCCCGCGAAACTCAATCTGTTCCTGCACATCACGGGTCGCCGGCCCAATGGCTATCACGACCTGCAGACCGTCTTCCAGCTGCTCGACTGGGGCGACACGCTGCATTTCACGCGCCGTCTCGACGGCCGCATCACGCGCACGACGGAAGTTGACGGCGTCCCCGCCGAGCACGACCTCACCGTACGCGCCGCGACGTTGCTCAAGCAACATACCGGCACGAGCGAGGGTGTCGAAATCGACATCGAAAAACGTCTGCCGATGGGCGCCGGTCTTGGCGGCGGCAGCTCGGACGCGGCCACCACGCTGCTTGCCCTCAATCGCCTGTGGAAACTCAATCTGCCGCGCGAGGAACTGCAGGCGCTCGCGCTCAAATTAGGCGCCGACGTGCCATTCTTCGTGTTCGGGAAAAATGCGTTCGCGGAGGGTGTTGGCGAGGCGCTGGAGGCTGTACAATTGCCCCCGCGTCATTTTTTGGTGGTGACGCCGCGGGTTCATGTTCCTACTGCTGAAATTTTTTCAGAAAAGTCATTGACAAGGGACACAAGAGCTTGCACAATAGCAGTCTTTCTTGCACAGCACCTTGCAGGTAGCAAGCAGCAAAACGGATGGCCAGACAGCTTCGGTCATAACGATATGCAAGCGGTTGTTGCAGGAAAATACGCGGAAGTAGCGCAGGTGCTCAGATGGTTTGAGAATGTCTCGAGCAGCATCGCACCAGCGCGGATGACCGGGTCGGGCGCAAGTGTTTTTGCAGCGTTCGCCAGTCGGGCTGAAGCAGAAGCGGCGCAAACGCAGCTTCCGGCAGACTGGAGAAGTGCAGTGACGTCGAGCCTGGACAAGCATCCACTCTTCGCTTTCGCGGCATAGTTTTGCGTGATTGATCGTCCTACCGGTCAGTCAGGCTCGAAGTTGAGTGTAGGGGAGTCGCCAAGTTGGTTAAGGCACCGGATTTTGATTCCGGCATGCGAGGGTTCGAGTCCTTCCTCCCCTGCCAAAAATTCTAAAGCAGTTCACCCAAGTAATTCCTCTCGCCCCCAAGTCCGCAGCAGGTGCATGATGAGCAGCCATGACGGCCTGATGGTTTTTACTGGCAACGCAAATCCCGCGCTTGCACAGGAAGTCGTCAAGATCCTCGGTATCCCCCTCGGTAAGGCTATGGTTAGCCGATTCTC
>DATEJU010000222.1:0-4764 GCA_035277805.1 Paraburkholderia sp.
TGGTGGTGAGTCTCATGATGTAGGGGAACCGCAATTCTCGACAATTTTCGTCAAGTATAAATACATGACTAGTTTAGTCAAGTATCCGCGCCGTCAATTGGGTTATTAGGCGCATGACGAAAAGGGAAAGCGGCGCAAAACGTGCATGAGGATGCGCCGCGACGTTCATCTCAGTCCACCAGTTGGGGACGCAATGCCGCCAGCAAACCCGAGCAGGCTGCTTCGCACTGATCCAGCACCGCCTCGAACCCCGCGTCGCCGCCAAAATAGGGGTCGGTCACCACGCGCTCCTGCGCATGCGGCGCGAATTCCATCAGCAGACGAATCTTGTCGCGCCCGGTGGACGGCGCGACTTGCTGAAGCGCCGTCACATTGGCGTCGTCCATCGCGACGATCAGGTCGAACGCGCGAAAGTCTGCCGCCGTGATCTGACGGGCGCGCAACGGCGCCAGATCGTAGCCACGCTTCGCCGCGGCGCGCTGGGCGCGTTCGTCGGGCGCCTCGCCGATATGCCAGTCGCCAGTGCCCGCCGAATCGACCGACACGTGCGCGCTCAAGCCAGCCTCGTCGACAAGACGGCGCATCACCGCTTCAGCCGTAGGCGAGCGGCAGATGTTGCCAAGGCAAACGAAGCAGACGAAAACCTTTTTCATCGTGTCGGGTGTGAGGCGGGCAGCAACTCGAAGCAAGCGGCCGCGGAGCGAGCGAACCGCCGATTATACAAAGTGCCGGCGATGTGCGCTGGGCTCAGCCCGCGCCATCAAGCAGATCATCTGGACGCTTAGATCGCGCTTGTCTGCGGAGGCACCGGTGCCACGCTGCGCATTGCCTTGACAGGCGCTTTCACCTCGCCCGCATTGCCAACGAGGCCATACGACACGGTACGCGCCAGTTCGGCACTAACCTGATTGGCTGCGAGCGGAAACTGCTGCGCGGCGGTATTCCAGGCATGAACCCATGCAACCGCCGCAAGCGGCACGATCAGCGCCAGCGGCCAATACACCACTATTTTCTTTTTCATGATGCGACTCTCTCTCGACTGTAGGGCGATGAGCGCGGTCGCACTATCGCCAGTCGAAATGATATAGATGATCGCAATCAGGAAAAACCCGGCAAACACAAACACACTGTTGTCGTAGATTAAACAGTGCGCCGACTATCGTTGACTGAGTCGTGCCGTTACGTCTTCTGCGTGCGCCCCGTCGCGTCCAGATGCGTATGTCGTGCAGCGTACAGCTCACGGAACGTACGCCCGACTGGAGCCGGCATGTCGCGCCCTTCGGTCCAGCCGCGTGCGAACGGCAGCTTGCGAATGAGCCGCGACTGGCCACCCATGCGCTCCAGCGCACGCACGCCGAGCCTGGTGAGCAGCGCATACGCGCTGGGATGCAGCGCGAACCATCCCCACACCGCCAGCGCCGCGCGCTCGCGCCACGGACGCAAGCGCCGCTCGGTCTGCCTCTCGCGCAGCTTGCGCAACAGGTCCGAGAGCGGGATGCCCACCGGGCAGACGCTGTTGCACTCGCCGCAGAGCGTGGCGGCCTGCGGCAGATCGAGCGCCTTGTCGATGCCGACGTAGCTCGGCGTGAGCACAGAGCCCATCGGCCCCGGATAGACCCAGCCGTATGCGTGCCCGCCTACCTTCTGATAGACGGGACAATGGTTCATGCACGCGCCACACCGGATACAGCGCAACATCTCCTGGAACTCGCCGCCGATGAGACCAGTACGCCCGCCGTCGACGAGCACGACATACATGTGTTCGGGGCCGTCCTGATCTTGCGCTCCGCGCGGACCCGTGAGGACGGAAAAGTAGTTCGAGGTGGCCTGCCCTGTAGCCGAGCGTGGCAGCAGGCGCATCGCGGTGGCGAGATCTTCGAGCGTCGGCAAGACCTTTTCGATGCCCGTGACCGCCACATGCACACGCGGCATGACAGTGCACATGCCCTCGTTGCCCTCGTTCGTCACGAGGACGACCGAGCCCGTTTCCGCTACGAGGAAGTTGCCGCCCGTCACGCCCATGTCCGCCGAAAGGAAGTGGGGCCGCAGCACCTCGCGCGCCTCGCGCGTCATGTCGGGGATTTCCGTGAGGCGCGGCTTGTGGTGCGTTTTCGCGAACAGATCGGCGATCTCGTCCTTGTCCTTGTGGACGACGGGCGCAATGATGTGGCTCGGCGGCTCGTTGTTGTTGATCTGCAGGATGTATTCGCCGAGATCCGTCTCGATGGATTGCACGCCCATCTCCGCGAGCACCGTGTTGAGCTGCATCTCCTCGGAGACCATCGACTTCGTCTTGATGACCTTGCGGACCTCATGCTTGCGCGCGATCCCGGCAACGAGCTTCGCCGCGTCGCGCGACGTCTCGGCGAACAGGACCGTCACGCCGCGCCGCGTTGCCTCGGCCTCGAATTGCTCGATCCAGACATCGAGATTCTCCAGCGCGCGATTGCGGCGCTCCTTGAGCGCGGCGCGCGTGGCCGGAAAGTCGATCGCGGTGATCGCCTCCGCGCGCGCGGAAACGAACTTGGTCGAGAGCTTCTTGAGGTTTTGCTGCAGACGCTGATCGGCCAGTTTCTGGCCGGCGCGCGCCTTGAATTGCATCGATTGAACTTGCATGGTGTGGAATCGGGGCGTAAGTGCTTTCGTGTGCGGTCGGAGCCAGGCGAATGGCAGTGGCGTCGTGATCCTGGACGCCTCGCCCTGCGAACAAAATGGGCAACGCCAGCCGACAAACCAGGCGGCTGGCGAGCGGTGCCTCAAACGTCGCCGGCCAGCACCTGGGCGATATGCAGCACGCGGGTGCTGGAGTCGCCGGTGCGACGCAGGCGCCCTTCGATGTTCAGCATGCAGCCGAGGTCGCCGAGCACTACCGCATCCGCCCCGCTCGCCTGCACGTTCATACATTTTTCGTCGGCGATCGCCGTGGAGATCGCGCCGTACTTGACCGCAAAGGTGCCGCCAAAGCCGCAGCAGTGCTCGCAGTCCTTCATCTCCTGCACCGCGACGCCGCGCTGTGCGAGCAGCGCACGCGGTTGCGCCTTCACACCGAGTTCGCGCAGTCCCGAGCACGAATCATGGTAGGTCACCGGCCCGCGGAATTCGCCCTCGGGCAGCGTGACTCTCGCCACATTCACGAGGAAATCCGTCAATTCGTAGACGCGCTCGCGCAGCTTGCCATAGCGCGCCATCAGCTCCGGGTCGTCGCGAAAGAGGTCGCCGTAATGCACGCGGATCATGCCGCCACACGAGCCCGAGGGAACCACCACATAGTCGTATTGCTCGAATTCGCGCAGTGTCTTTTCCGCCAGATCTCGGGCGAGCGCGCGCTCGCCCGAGTTGTAGGCCGGTTGCCCGCAGCAGGTCTGCGCGGGCGGCACGGCCACCTCATAGCCGGCCTCCTCGAGCAACTTGATCGCCGAAAAACCGATTTCGGGACGCATTGTGTCGATGAGGCAAGTGACGAACAAACCGACTCGCATGGGAACTCCTCGTGAAAACCGTCCCCGATTATCCGATGTTTCGCCACCACCTCCAACGCTGGGCTGCCCCAGGGTAGACCGCCCGACGCGCTTGCCAGGCGCGCGTGCACGGCCGCCACGTCGCGGCGCTATCCCGTCAACCGCTGTCTTTTTTCACCATACGAGATACAATGGTCGCTTCCGCGTCACGTTTCAAACACGCGTCAAACGAATCTGCACCCGGAATTTGCCCCCCATGACCGACACCAACCCGGATCCGAAGACCTCGATTCAGGTGATCGAGCGCATGATGCGCCTCCTCGACGCGCTCGCCGCGCACACCGACCCGGTCAGCCTGAAGGATCTCGCGCAACGCACCGCACTGCATCCGTCCACAGCGCACCGTATTCTCAACGACATGGTGAGCTGCCGGCTCGTCGACCGCTCGGACCCGGGCACATACCGGCTCGGCATGCGGTTGCTGGAGCTCGGCAATCTCGTGAAGGCGCGCCTCTCGGTGCGCGACGCCGCGCTCACGCCCATGCGCGAGCTGCATCGCCTCACGGGACAAACGGTGAACCTCTCCGTGCGTCAGGGCGACGAGATCGTCTATATCGAGCGCGCCTACTCGGAGCGCTCTGGCATGCAAGTGGTGCGGGCAATCGGCGGCCGTGCGCCGCTGCACCTCACTTCGGTGGGCAAGCTCTTTCTTGCCGCAGACGAAGCGAATCGCGTACGCGCCTACGCCACGCGCACGGGACTCTCGGGTCATACGCGCAACAGCATCACCGATCTTGGCCAACTGGAGCGCGAACTCGCTCACGTGCGTCAGCAATCCTGCGCACGCGATAACGAAGAGCTGGAACTGGGCGTGCGCTGCATCGCAGCGGGCATCTACGACGACACCGGCAAGCTCGTTGCCGGGCTTTCGCTCTCGGCGCCCGCGGATCGCCTCCAGGACTCGTGGCTGGGACAACTGAGCAAGACCGCGCTCACGATTTCCGAATCACTCGGCTATCACCCGGTGCCCGTCGAAGGCAACGTGCAAACCGCCTGAGGCCGACGGTTGCGCGAGCCGCGAACCTGTTTCGCGCCCAAACTGAAACCCAGGAAGCGCAGGCAAGTCCGGCGCTTCGCTTCTTCATGCACCTCACTCGACAAGCTCGGCAAGCTGTTCGTCCAGATACCGGAAATGGGCCTGCAGGCGCTCAAGCAGCGCGATCAGTCGAGCCGGCAATGGCTCGCTCGCCAGCACCGCTGGCAAGCGCCGGATGACCGCCATGCCCCGGGGCAGGCTCACGCCAAA
>DATEJU010000223.1:0-8843 GCA_035277805.1 Paraburkholderia sp.
TTTGGCGTGAGCCTGCCCCGGGGCATGGCGGTCATCCGGCGCTTGCCAGCGGTGCTGGCGAGCGAGCCATTGCCGGCTCGACTGATCGCGCTGCTTGAGCGCCTGCAGGCCCATTTCCGGTATCTGGACGAACAGCTTGCCCAGCTTGAACGGGAGTTGCTTGCGCAGTTGCATGAGGATGAGCGCAGTGAACGGCTGCTCGAAATTCCCGGTATCGGTCCGATCACCGCGAGCGTGCTGATGTCCGAACTGGGCGACGCCCGCCAGTACGGCTCGGCACGACAGTTCGCGGCCTCAATCGGATTGGTGCCGCGCCAGTACAGCACGGGTGGCAAGCCAACGCTGCTGGGCATCAGCAAGCGCGGAGACAGGAATCTGCGACGACTGCTGGTGCAATGCGCGCGAGTCATCATGCTGCGCATCGAGCAGCGAACGGATCGGCTCGGTGTCTGGGTGCACAGACTGCTGGCGCGACGGCACTCGAACGTGGTGGCCTGTGCGCTGGCCAATAAACTGGCGAGGATCGCCTGGGCCATCCTCGCCAAAGGGACGCATTATCGAAGCGAGCCGGCTGTTCCGGCAGCCTGACGCTTCCAGCCGCTTACGGCTTTGATTCCACGCCGTCCCATCCTGGTTTTGCGACGCGAGATACGTGAAGACATAAACGGCTCAACGGCCGGGCAAGCAACCTGGAAAAAACAACAGCACCTGGATGCTGTGGCGTTTTTGAGGATTGCCCGGCGCGACTCTCATCATGGGGCGGGATCTTTCCCATCCACGACCCCGGATAGATTCGAGCAAGTCCACTTTAGGTCAACACAACCTCGCTTGCAAAAATCGGGCTGACCATAGATTGCTTTTTGGCTTGCGCGTATTCGCCTCAGGGGATGCGGGCATTTGCTTTCAACCCGCTGTCCATATCGGCTAAGATCATGTGCACCGGCCCGCCAGCGGGCCATTCAAACCCTCACTCTGAACGCGCCATGCGCCCCGGCGCGCCGCGCGAGCCCATCATGCAAACCCACCACCATCCGTTGATAGCGCCCGCACTCGGCACCGCGCGCCAGATCACGAGCTTCCATTACGGTCAAAGCAGCGGTCAAACCGGCGGCAAGAAGGTGTACGTGCAATCGTCCCTGCATGCCGACGAACTGCCCGGCATGCTCGCCGCCTGGGCATTGCGGCGCAAGCTAGCCTCACTCGAGGCCGAAGGCCACCTGCGCGGCGAGATCGTGATCGTGCCGGTGGCGAACCCCATCGGCCTGAACCAGCATTGGCTCGGCCATCTCATCGGCCGCTTCGAGTCGAACACCGCGCAGAACTTCAACCGCAACTTCTACGATCTCACGGCGCTCGTGCTGCCGCAGATCGAGGCACGCCTCGGTCCCGACGCCGATGCGAACCGCACCGCCATTCGCGCCGCAATGGGCGAGGCGCTCGCGGCGCAAAAGCCGAAGACCGAGATCGAGTCGCAGCGCCTCGCGCTGCAGCGCCTCTCTTACGACGCCGACATCGTGCTGGACCTGCACTGCGACTGGGAAGCCGCGCTGCACATCTACACGAATCCCGAGCTCTGGCCCGAGGTCGAGCCGCTCGCGCGCTATCTGGACGCCAAGGCGTCGCTGCTCGCGCTCAATTCAATCGGCAATCCATTCGACGAGATTCACAGCTTCTGCTGGTCGGAGTTGCGCGAGCGCTTCGGCCAGCGCTTCCCGATTCCGCATAGCTCGATTTCGGTGACCGTGGAGCTGCGCAGCCAGCGCGACGTCTCGCACGAATTCGCCGAGCACGACGCACAGGCCATCGTCGATTATCTGATCGGCTATGGCGTGATCGACGGCGCGGCGGCCCCGCTGCCGCCGCTCGCGCATCCGGCCACGCCGCTCGCGGGTACGGAGCCCATCACGGCGCCGGCGAGCGGCGTGATCGTGTTCCGCGCCGAGTGCGGCGCGTGGATCGAATCCGGCGCGCCGGTCGCCGATATCGTGGACCCGCTCACCGACGAATTGACCACGCTGCACGCGAGCGTGAGCGGCGTGATGTATGCGCGGCACAGCGCGCGCTTCGCAACGGCCGGCATGGAAATCGCGCGCATTGCGGGCGACAAGCCGATCCGCACGGGCTCGCTGCTCTCGCTTTGATGTTTTCCCAAGCGCACAGGCTCGGGTTCTGACACGAGCCTGTGCGTTTCATCGGCAAGTGCTCTTCCAGTTAATTCGTATCGCCAATCAAAACAACCATCCATATACGAATCTGGATAATTCAAAGCAGAAAATTTTATAACCCGGTTTTCTGCGATTCCGGCACAGCATCGCCCTTTTCAAATTCCCGCCGGGCCAATCCCGGCGCGGCTCGTGGCCGCCTGGCGCCATTCGCAAGTCCCGTGTGGCATCCGCACCACACCAAGGCGACATTCAGCCTGCATATCCTTACTGTCACATTGCTTTCGTGATCGACCCTTAAATTGCAGCGCGTCGCACCGACCGGTCCGCAAGAGGCCGGAGACACACGTCCTTTACCCGGAGAAACAGTTGAAAAACAAGATTTTGACCACCGCTATTCTCACCACGTTTGCCGGCGCCGCTCACGCGCAAAGCAGCGTGACCCTGTACGGCTTGATCGATGCGGGTGTGAACTACATCAACCACGTCCAGGACGCCTCCAAAGGCAGCTCGAAGCAATTCGCATTCGGCGACGGCGTCGCGCAAGGCAGCCGTTGGGGTCTGCGCGGCTCGGAAGATCTGGGCGGCGGCCTGAAGGCGATCTTCGTGCTCGAAAACGGCTTCAACATCGGTAATGGCACGGCAGGCCAGGGCGGCGCGATGTTCGGCCGCCAGGCGTTCGTCGGCCTCACGAAGAGCAACATCGGCTCGCTTACGTTCGGCCGTCAATACTCGTTCAGCACCGACGTGCTCGGCGGGCAATACTCGACCGGCGGCAACACGGTCTCGGGCAACTGGGCCTACCACGTCAACGACGTCGACCAGCTCACGTCCAGCCGCATCAACAATTCGGTCAAGTTCCAGAGCGTGAACTTCTCGGGCTTCACGTTCGGCGGCATGTATGGCTTCTCGAACACGACCTCGTTCGCCGGCGCACCGGCAGGCACCACGACGGCTTCGTCGCGTGCGTACAGCTTCGGCGCGAACTATGCATACGGTCCGTTCAGCCTCGGCGGCGCGTACACCGACATCACCTACCCGGCCGCTGCATCGCCCACGTCGTTCTCGACCTCGCTCGCCAATGTCAATACGACCGGCGGCGGCACGGGCGTGATCCGCGATCTGCGCTCGTTCGGCTTCGGCGGTCGCTATGTGTTCGGCCCGGCGACGATGTGGCTCCTGTGGACCAACACGCGCTTCGCGCCGGTCACCGGCTCCTCGACGCTCTACAACGCCTATGAAGTGGGCGGCAAGTACGCGTTCACGCCGGCGTTCACGGGCGCGGTGGGCTACACGTACTCGCGCGCTTCAGGCCTCTTCACGGCGCACTGGAACCAGGTCAACGCGTCGGCCGACTACGCGCTCAGCAAGCGCACGGACGTGTACGCCCTCGTGGCTTACGAGGACGCCTCGGGCACCTACAAGGGCGCTCCGGTCCAGGCGCAGATCGGCGATTCGTCGTCGAGCATCTTCGCGCCTTCGGGCAGCGGTTCGCAGAATCAGGTCGCTCTGCGCGTCGGCATCCGCCACAAGTTCTAGGCATGCGCGACATGGCGCCCGCTACGGCGGGCGTCTGCATACCTGCTGCGTAAGGGCCAACGGGGCATCCTTCGGGACGGCCCCGTGGGCGTTTCAGGATGCCCTGCGGCGGCGTGCAGCCTGCCGTCCCGCGCGCGCTTCTGGTACGCTGCGCCCTTTCCCCTCGCAGCTATCGAACCGATGGAACTCCCTTTCAACGAAGCCGGCGTGTCGGTCACGCGCACCGCACTTTCCGCAGCAGGCCAGGTCTTCCCGCTGCGCGAGATCGACGACTTGCGCGTCGTCGCCGGGCAGCGCAAGCGCACCGTGCCCATCGTGCTCGCGCTGATCGGCGTGGCGCTCGCCGCGGTGGGCGGCGCATACGGCTCGGGAGCCGGGCTCGCATGCGGCGTGATGATGGTGGTGGTGGGCTGGCTCGCGTGGATCTGGCAGGAGGCCAAACACCAGCTCTTCGTGGTGACGGGCGGCGAATCCCGCGAAGCGGTCTGGAGCGCCGACCTCGCCTTTCTCGAGCGCGTCGAGCAGGCCGTGCGCGCGGCCAAAGCCGCCAGCGCCGAGGCCGGCGCGGCGCGCCCCGCCGCGCGGTAAATCCCGCGCAACCGCACGGCTGACGCGCACTGCCAGCGCTCGCTGCGGCGCGTATCAGCGCTCCGTGTCGATCGGCTTCGTGTGCCAGATTTCGCGCGCATACTCCGCAATCGCGCGGTCCGACGAGAACATGCCCATGCCCGCCACGTTCTCGATCGCGCTCGCGGTCCAGCTGGGCACGTCGACGAAGCGCCGGTCCGCGGCCTCCTGCGCCTCAATGAACGCGGTGTAGTCGGCGAGCACCATGTAGTGATCGCCCCAGTCCACGAGCGTGTGGAAGATTTCCGCATAGCGCGCCGGGTCGCCGGGCGAGAAAAACCCCCGGCGGATCTGGTCGAGCACCGTGCGCAGCTCGGCATTCTCTTCGTACAGCTGACGCGGCCGGTAACCGGCACAGCGCAGCGCGTCGACCTGGTCGGAGGTATTGCCGAAGATGAAGATGTTCTCCGCGCCCACGGCTTCGCCGATCTCGATGTTCGCACCGTCCAGCGTGCCCATCGTCAGCGCGCCGTTGAGCGCGAGCTTCATGTTGCCGGTGCCCGACGCCTCGGTGCCCGCCGTCGAGATCTGCTCGGAAAGATCGGCTGCGGGGATCACGACTTCGGCCACGCTCACGCCGTAGTTCGGCACGAACACGACCTTCAGGCGGTGGCCCACGACGGGGTCGTGATTCACTTTCTCGGCCACGTCGTTGATGAGACGAATGATGGTCTTCGCCATGCGGTAAGCGGAAGCCGCCTTGCCCGCGAACAGCACCACACGCGGCACCCAATCCCGTTCGGGTTCCTGCACGATGCGGTTGTAGCGCGTGATCACATGCAGCACGTTGAGCAATTGCCGCTTGTACTCGTGGATGCGCTTGACCTGCATGTCGAACAGCGCGTCGGGATTGAACGCGAGGCCGGTGCGCGCGGTCATCTTGCGGATGAGCCGCACCTTGTTCTCGCGCTTGGCCGCGCGGAACGCCTCTTCGAACGCCGCATCGCCGGCAACCTTGCGCAAGGCGCCTAGCTCGAACAGGTCGGTGCGCCATTGCGTGCCGATGGTGTCGTCCACGAGCCGCGCAAGCGGCCGGCTCGCCTGCGCGAGCCAGCGCCGCGGTGTGATGCCGTTGGTCACGTTGGTGAAGCGCTCGGGAAAGAGCCGTGCGAAGTCGGCGAAGATATCGCGCGTCATCAGTTGCGAGTGCAGCTTCGAGACACCATTGACCTTGTGGCTCGCGACAATCGCGAGATACGCCATGCGCACGCGCCGCTGACCGTATTCGTCCACGAGCGAAATGCGGCGGATAAAGTCGAGATCGTGCGCGCCCTTTTCACTTGCCTCGCGCAGGAACGCGGCGTTGATGTCGAAGATGATCTCGAGATGGCGCGGCAGCAGACTCGCCAATAG
Organism: Paraburkholderia sp.; assembly: GCA_035277805.1. GTDB lineage: Bacteria > Pseudomonadota > Gammaproteobacteria > Burkholderiales > Burkholderiaceae > Paraburkholderia. The sequence continues at coordinate 5,682 of DATEJU010000223.1, forward strand.
TTCGACGTCCCAGGTTTCCAGCGCTTCGGGCATCAGCGTGTGATTCGTGTACGAGAACACACGCTTGACGTGGCCCATCGCCTCGTCCCAGGGCATGTGATGGACGTCCACGAGCAGGCGCATCAGCTCGGGAATCGCCAGCACCGGGTGCGTATCGTTCAGGTGCACCGCGACCTTTTCGGAAAAGCGGCCGAAGGTGCTGTGCGTGCGCAGATAGCGGCGGATCAGGTCCTGCATCGTCGCCGAGACGAAGAAGTACTCCTGGCGCAAGCGCAGCTCGCGGCCCGCCATCGTCGAATCGTCGGGATAGAGCAGGCGCGAGACGTTCTCGGAGATGTTGCGCGCTTCCACCGCGCGCTGATAGTCGCCCTGGTTGAACGCGGAGAGGTCGAGCTCCTCGGCGGCGCGCGCCGACCACAAGCGCAGCGTGTTGGTCGCGCTCGTCGCATAGCCGGGAATGATGGTGTCGTAGGCCATCGCGTTCACGTGCTCGGTCTCGATCCACTCGACGGCGCCATTGCTCTGCACGGTGCGTCCGCCGAAGTGCACGGGATATTGCACCTCGGGGCGCGGAAACTCCCACGGGTTGCCGGAGCTCAGCCAGTAGTCGGGCTCCTCAACCTGCTCGCCGTTGATGACCTGCTGGCGGAACATGCCGTAGTCGTAACGGATGCCGTAGCCGAAGCCCGGAATGCCGAGCGTCGCCATCGAGTCGAGAAAGCACGCGGCGAGGCGCCCGAGGCCGCCGTTGCCGAGCGCGGCGTCGGGCTCGAGGTCGATGAGCGATTCCATATCGACGCCGAGGCCCGCGAGCGCTTCCTTCATCGGGTCGTAGATGCCGAGCGCGAGCAACGCGTTGGAGAAGGTACGGCCGATGAGGAACTCCATCGACAGGTAATAGACGCGCTTGGCGTCCTGGTCGTACTGGCGGCGCGTGGTCGCCATCCAGCGCTCGACGAGGCGGTCGCGCACGGCCAGCGCGGCGGCGTGCAGCCAGTCCTGCGGACGCGCCGTCACGGCGTCCTTGCCGACGCCATACACGAGGCGGTTCGACACGGAACGGCGCAGGGCGTCGGCACTGCTCTTCAATTGGTCGAATTCAAGACCCACTGCTGTCATCGAATGTCTCCCGGAAAAACGGCGCGCTGCGTGAGAGCGATGCGGCAAATGCGGCGGCTGGGCAGGCGCGGATCAGTTTGCAGAGTAGGACATTTTTGGGTGGCCTGCGGCGGTGCGCCATTGAGGTTGCGTCGGACGTTTCTCGCGGATGCGCAGTGTGGCGGCGGCTTGCGGGAATCGGGCGCATTTGGCGGTTAGTTGCGTTTAAAGGCGGTGAAAGGCGTCCCGCGCTTTGAAGCGTCCGCTGCACAATCGCGCCGCGTCTGCAACAATCGCGAGATTGTCCGCGCCGCGCCTACCGTTTTCGCGCGTGAGCACCCCAGCTTCGAATCACCGAGATCCCGCCGTGTCCGATACCAGCACCGCGCAAAGCGTCATCGAGCGCGCCGACGCGCCCATGGCGCCCAAAAACCGCCGCGCGATGGCCGCCATCATGCTCGCCGTCGCGCTGGCGACGCTCGACACCGCCATCGCCAACACGGCCTTGCCCGCCATCGCCGCCGATCTGCACGCGGCGCCCGCCGCCTCGGTCTGGATCATCAACGCGTACCAGCTTGCGATGGTGGCGACGCTGCTGCCGCTCGCCGCGCTCGGCGACATCGTCGGCCACCGGCGTATCTATATCAGCGGGCTCGCCATCTTCACGGTGGCGTCGCTCGCCTGCGCGCTCGCGCCCACGCTCACGGCGCTCGCCGGCGCGCGCGTGCTGCAGGGGCTCGGCGCGAGCGCGATCATGAGCGTCAACACGGCGCTGATCCGCTTCCTCTACCCGTCGCACCGGCTCGGACGCGGCCTCGGCATGAACGCGCTGATTGTGGGCGTCTCGTTCGCCGTGGGTCCGACCATCGCTTCGATCATCCTCTCGCTGGGCACCTGGCCCTGGCTCTTCGCGATCAACGTGCCGCTCGGGGTGGTCGCGCTCGTGTTCGCGCTGCCCGCGCTGCCGCATACGGAGCGCGGCAAGCATGCCTTCGACCTGCTCGCCGCACTGCTCAATCTCGTGACCTTCGCCGCGCTGATCTTCGCGCTCGGCGAGGCGGCGCAGCGCGCGCCGGGCAAGGAAGTGGCCGTGGCGGCCGTCATCGCGCTCGGGTTCGGCGCGCTGCTGATCCGCCGCGAAGCCGGCCATCCCGCGCCGATGCTGCCGGTCGATCTCTTCAAGCGGCCCGTGTTCGCGCTCTCTTCGGTGACGGCCATGTGCTCGTTCGCGGCGCAAGGCCTCGCCTTCGTCTCGCTGCCGTTCTATTTCGAAACGGTGCTGATGCGCAGCCAGGTGGAGACCGGCTTCCTGATGACGCCCTGGTCCGTGGTCGTGGCCGCCGCGGCGCCCATTGCGGGGCGACTCTCCGACCGCTATCCGCCCGGCCTGCTCGGCGCGGTCGGCCTCGCGATCCTCGCGGCCGGCATGGCGTCGCTCGCGATGCTGCCCGCGCATCCGGGCGTGCCCGACATCGTGATCCGCATGTCGATCTGCGGCGCGGGCTTCGGCTTCTTCCAGTCGCCGAACCTGAAGGCGATCATGTCGTCCGCGCCGCCCGAGCGCAGCGGCGGCGCGAGCGGCACCATCGCCGTCTCGCGCCTGCTCGGGCAGACGACGGGCGCGGCGCTCGTGGCGTTGTGCTTCGGCATTGCGGGCACGCGCGGCCCGACGCTGGCGCTGGGCCTGGGCGCCGTATTCGCGGCGGCGGCGAGCGTGGTGAGCGGCATGCGGCTGTTCGCGCCGTCGCATCGCGCGGCTACGAAGTGAGGGAGGATCGAGCGCCGATTGAGCGGCGGCGCGCCGCATGCGAGAGCGAGGCGCGCGATGCGTGCGTGAAGCGCACGCGCCGCGCAGGCTTGCCCAAAGCTGCGCGCCATTGCGTGCGCGCCGTGCGGCCCGACCGCGCTCGCACCCGCTGACCGCACTAGTACAACATCCCTCAAATAGGTTTAATAATTATCGGGCTGCAGGTACGGGTGCAGCAGCGTGACGACCTCCCCGGCCATCTCGTCGAGCGTACCGGTACCTGGCAGGGGTTCCCAACGTCCACTGTGGCTGCGAAA